>NZ_CP048788.1:2400000-2765422 GCF_012932215.1 Roseobacter ponti
CGATGCGTGCGGGGCATCCTTGCCCAGCGACGTTTTGAGGTGCTGCAGGATCGATGCCGCAAAATCCTGCGCCGAAACGGGGGGGGTATTGGGTGAAGACATTGTATCTCTTTGCTCTCATTCCGGACCCCGCCAGAGGGGTCGGTGATATCGGTAATCCGATGTGTTTGTGTCAGTCCGGGTCAGGCCCGCTCAGTTCATGTGACCAGGGCGGGTTGGCCCCGGCCCGTGAGACGGTGACGGCGGCCACGCGCGCGCCATGCTCAAGGGCGGATTTCATCCGGGGCCCGTCAATTTCTTCGAGGCCTGCGCGCGTCAGCAAACCGTCTGATGCCAGCGCAGCCAGAACGCCCGCATTGAACGTATCACCCGCACCCACAGTGTCCACCACCTCAACCCGGCGCGCGGGGGCTGTGACCATGGTTCCGTCTGAAAAAGAGGCAAATGCGCCCTCTCTGCCCCGGGTCACGATCACGATTTTCGGCCCGCGGGCGGCAATGGCCCCTGCTTTCTCGTCGAGCGGTCCCGGGCCCGGCAGGATCCATTCCAGATCCTCATCGGACACTTTCAGAATACCGGTCCGCCGGATCATGGCATCCAGACGCGCACGGTAACGGTCTTCGTCCCGGATGAAACCGGCGCGGATATTGGGATCCATCACAATGAGGCGCTCGTCCGCATCGCGCATCGCAAGCGCTGCATAGAAATCGGCGCAGGGCTCGCTGATCAGGCTGATGCCGCCGAAATAGAGTGCGCCGATCTCATCGGGCAGATCGGGCAGCTGGTCAGGAAAGAGCGAACGTCCGGCGGTATTCTCATCGTAAAACGTATAGGTGGCATGGCCGTCGGTCAGGCGCACGAAGGCCAGCGTCGTGGGGCGGTCAGAGAGAATACAGAACCGCGTATCCACCCTGCTGTTGCCAAGCGTTTCGCGCAGCTGTTCGCCAAAAAGGTCTTTGGAAAGACCGGTCAGGAACCCGGTGGGCACGTCAAGCCGGCCGAGGGCCACGGCAGTATTGAAGACCGCACCACCGGAATGGGGCACATAGCCGGTCCCGCCCGTCTGCACAGGGGCGGGGATCATATCGATCAGAGCTTCTCCGCAGCACAAAATCATATCGTCGTTCCCGGCACAGCGCGTTGCCGCGCGGCCGCCTTCTGTTGTCCGGCACTCCCGCCAGAGCACCCTTTTATCCGGTTGCTCCGGGGCGGTCGCTCCGGTTCCGGGCGGTTATAGAACCCGCGTCAACGCAGGCAAGGCCTTTGCATGCGTCATTGTCCCACTGCCTCAGCGACCAAGCGTTGAGGCCTCCCGCGCCAGCGCCTCAATACCGGCCCAGTCGCCGGAGGCCACCAGATCAGCAGGCGCAACCCAGCTGCCGCCCGCGCAGACCACATTCGAAAGCGACAGGTACTCCATCGCGTTCGACGGGCTGACACCCCCTGTCGGGCAGAAAGAGACCTGCGGCAGCGGCGCGCCGATGGCTTTGAGGGCCGGAGCACCGCCCGAGGCTTCTGCGGGGAAAAACTTCAGCATGTCATAACCACGCTCGAGAAGCTTCATCGCCTCTGTTGCGGTCGCGGCCCCCGCCAGCAACGGCAGATCCATCGCTTCGCAGGCATCGATGAGCGCATCTGTGGCACCAGGGGACACTCCGAACGTGGCACCCGCATCTTTGGCCGCACGCACATCTTCGGGCGTGATCAGCGTCCCGGCGCCCACCACGCCGCCTTTGACTTTGGCCATCTCAGCGATGACCTCAAGTGCCGCCGGCGTGCGCAGAGTGACCTCAAGGGCCGGCAACCCGCCGGCCACCAGCGCTTCGGCCAGCGGGCGCGCGCGGCTCGCGTCATTGACCACCAGCACCGGCACGATCGGTGCCATGCCGCAGATCTCTCGGGCGCGTCTGCTTGCGTCCTGTGGGGTCATCGGAAATCCTTTCTAAAAGAGCGCGCAGGCGCCGGTGTCTGCGGTGCCAACCTGGCGTCTGAAGGCTGCGAAAAGCTCGCGGCCGAGCCCGTGTTCATTATCCGACAGATCGGCGGTGGCTGCGGGCCTGTCCGACACGCCTTTGGTGATGATATCCAGCACACCGGTTTTTGCATCGACCCGCACGATATCTCCGTCTTTCAGCTTGCTGATCTCACCGCCATCGAGCGCCTCGGGGCTGACGTGGATGGCCGCCGGCACCGAGCCCGACGCGCCGGACATCCGGCCGTCGGTTACCAGCGCCACGTTGATGCCCCTGGCCTGCAGGTTCTTCAGCAGCGGCGTCAGGCTGTGAAGCTCCGGCATGCCGTTGGCTTTCGGGCCCTGGAAACGCACCACGACGACTGTGTCGCTGTTAATCTCCTGCGCACGGCAGGCTGCCTTGACGCTCTCCTGATCATGGAAAACGCGCACGGGCGCTTCAATCACCTGATGCTCTTCTTTCACCGCAGAGACTTTCATCACCGCGTTGCCAAGGCTCCCGTTGAGCCGTCTGAGCCCGCCTGTCGCCTGAAACGGCTCCGCCGCAGGGCGCACGATTTTTTCGTTGAGGCTTCTGGTGGTGCCCGGCTCCCAGACCGCCTTGCCGTCGCGCAGTTTCGGCTCCTGCGTGTAAAGCTCCAGCCCGCCGCCGGCGACGGTTTTAGTATCATCGTGCAGCAGGCCGGCGCCCAGCAGCTCGTGGATCATATAGCCCAGACCGCCTGCGGCATGGAAATGGTTCACATCCGCAAGCCCGTTGGGATAGACCCGTGCGAGCAGCGGCGTGACGTCGGAAATCTCGGAGAAATCCTGCCAGTCGAGGATGATCCCCCCTGCCCGCGCCATCGCCACAAGGTGAATGAGCAGATTGGTCGACCCGCCCGTGGCGTTAAGCCCGACGATCCCGTTCACAAAGGCCTTTTCATCGAGGATATCGCAGACCGGTGTGTAATCATTGCCCAGGTCCGACAGCGAAAGCGCCCGGCGCGCACCCTCTTTGGTCAGCGCATCGCGCAGCCCGGTGTTGGGCGTCACAAAGCTGCTGCCCGGCAGGTGCAGGCCCATGAACTCCATCAGCATCTGGTTGGTATTGGCAGTTCCGTAAAACGTACAGGTCCCCGGCCCGTGATAGGCGCCCATTTCAGCGGCCATCAGCTCCTCACGGCCGACCTCGCCGGCGGCGAATTTCTGGCGGACCTGGCTCTTTTCCTCATTCGACAGGCCCGAAGTCATCGGCCCGGCCGGCAGAAAGACCGTTGGCACATGCCCGAAAGTCTGAGCCGCGATGACCAGCCCCGGCACGATCTTGTCGCAAACGCCCAGATAGACCGCAGCGTCAAAGGTGTTGTGGCTCATTGCCACCGCCGTCGCCATAGCGATCACGTCGCGGGAAAACAGGCTGAGTTCCATGCCGGGCTCGCCCTGGGTCACGCCATCACACATCGCGGGCACACCGCCGGCAACCTGGGCTGTGCCGCCCGCCTCGCGCGCGGCGTCGCGGATCAGTTCGGGAAACCGTTCAAACGGCTGATGGGCGGAGAGCATATCATTGTAAGTAGTCACGATGCCCAGATTGCCCGCGCTTTTGTGCACCAGCGCGTCCTGATCGCTGCCCGCACCGGCATAGGCGTGGGCCTGACCGCTGCAACTGAGATGAGCGCGCGCCGGTCCCTTGACCCGCGCGGCCTCCATCCGCCTGAGATAATCTCCGCGCGGGCCCTGGCTGCGCTCGATGATGCGGTCTGTGACCCGTGAAATCGTATCGTTCAGTGACATCTGTCCGCCTCCTTCAGGATGCGTGGACCTGACGCGTTGGCCGCGTCAGGTTTTTGAAAGTTCCGCCAGTCTGCGGCCGGTATCGATCATGCGGTTGGCAAAGCCCCACTCGTTGTCATACCAGCTCACGACCCGGATCAGCCCGTCTTTGGTCACGCTGGTCTGCGCAGGCGCAAAGGTCGAGGAATGCGGATCGTGGTTGAAATCGATCGAGACGAGGGGCTCAGGCGCATAGCCCAGAATGCCTTTGAGCGCGCCCTCGGAGGCTTCTTTCATCGCGTCGTTGATCGCCTCTTTAGTGGTGGTCTTTTCCGGCATAAAGGTGAGATCGACAAGAGACACGTTAGGTGTCGGGACACGGATCGCAGAGCCTTCAAGCCGGCCTTCAAGATGCGGCAGCACCAGCGAAATAGCCCGCGCCGCACCGGTGGAGGTGGGCACCATCGACAGCGCTGCAGCCCGTCCGCGGTAAGGATCTTTGTGCGCGGAGTCGTGCGACGGCTGATCCCCGGTATAGGCGTGGATTGTCGTCATATAGCCGGTTTTGATGCCCACAAGCTGATCAAGGACATGCGCAACCGGCGCGAGACAGTTGGTGGTGCAGGACGCGTTGGAGACGATCACATCGTCTTTGGTCAAATCCCTGTCGTTCACACCGAAGACCACGGTGCGGTCCACATCGGTGCCGGGCGCCGAGATAAGAACCCGCTTTGAACCGTTCTCAAGGTGGGCTGCAGCCGCATCACGTTTGGTGAAAAACCCGGTGCACTCCATCGCCACATCGACCCCGTCCCAGGGAAGTTCGGCAGGGTTGCGGATCGCAGTGACGGTGATTTCTTTACCATTGACCACCAGCGTGTCGCCTTTGACGGAGACCTCGCCGGGAAAGCGGCCATGTACCGAATCGTACTTCAGCAGATGCGCAAGTGTTTCAGGCGACGCCAGATCGTTGATAGCGGTCACTTCGACGTCGGTCACGTTGTTTTCGATGATCGCGCGCAGCACGCCCCGACCGATGCGTCCGAAACCGTTAATTGCTGTTGAATGTGACATCGTGGTCCTCCTGAAAGGTCATGCCGTGCCGGAATCTCCGGTCACAGCTCTTTGTTAGCGCTAACGAACATATTATGCACGAAAGTGCAATGGTTGATTCAGACCTGAAAGGCTGAAAAGTGCGTCATAAGTGCGCGGGTGGGTTTTCTGGTTCTGCAACATTATCCTGTCCGGGTCCCGGGCAACCGGTCACCTGATGGCCTAACGCGCGCCGGACCGGTCCGGGTTCCACGGCTCCGGCAGGTCACGTACACTTACATAGCCTGACGCACGACCGAAACCAGTTCGTCCGGGTTCAGCGTGCAGGGGTTTGCTTTCATGGATGAGGCCCCGGCGGCCTCTGCGGCGATTGCATTCAGATCGGTATCAGCCGTAAGCCATTCACCCAGACGTGGCATCTGCCAGGTGTCGAGAATGCGCCCGAGACCTGAAAAGGCGTCCTCTGCATCTGTCTGAAACGCGGAAGCGAGCCAGCCCCCGACCATACCGAAGCGCACCTGCGCCTCCGGAACGTCAGCCATGTGCGCCGCATTTGCCGCCAGAACCGGCCCCAGAAGCCGCCCGCAGATCAGGCCATGCGGAGCGCCAAGACGCCCGCCCAGCACACCTGCAAGCCCGTGAACGGCGCCGAGGCCCGAGTTGGCGAGCGCCAGACCGCCGGCAAGACTGCACCAGGCCATCGTGTCCCGGGCGTCTTTGTCCTCGCCCTGCTCCAGTCGCACGAGTGCGCGCAGTCCGGCCGGGATGGCCGCTTCGCAAAGCGCGTCTGTCATCGGGTTGGCGCGGGTGCTGAGCCAGGGCTCAATACACTGCGTCACCGCATCAAGCCCTGAGGCCAGCGTGACCTGCCGCGGCGCATGATCGGTCAGCGCAGGATCGACGATGGCCACGTCGGGCAGCATCCGGTCATCACGCAGGCTGACCTTGCGACCCGCCTCCGGCACCGAGATCACCGCGTTTCTGGTGACTTCCGCCCCGGTTCCTGCTGTCGTAGGCAGAGCGACAAAGGGCAGCGGCGGTTCGGTCAGCGGTTTTCCGGCACCGACCCCTTCGAGATGGTCCAGCACCGGCGTATTTGCCGGCAGCAGCGCGGCCAGTGCCTTGCCCATATCGATCACAGCACCGCCCCCGACAGAGACGACGACCTCCGCGCCGGCAGACCGCCCGGCATCAAGGGCCGCTTCCAGCGCCGGCAGATCAGGCTCGGCACGGCAGAGAACTGTTGTCACATCCGCGCCCGCCGCGCTGAGCGCAGATTCAAATCCGTCCACCCAGGGCACCGATGCCCCGCGCACCAGCAACACTTTACTGCCAAAGCCTGTGACAGCCGCAACCGCCTGATCTGCGGTGCCTCGGCCGAAGATAATTCGGCCGGCGGTCAAAAAGCTGAAAGGGGTCATGATCCCTGCCTTTCGGTGGGTCGGTCAGTACGCGAGGGTGGATTTCACAGCGCGCTGCCAGTTGCCGTATTTCGCATCGCGGTCAGCTTCATCCATCTTTGGTGAAAACGTGCGCTCCAGCCGCCAGCTGTCGGCAAATCCTTTGATGTCCGGGTAAAGCCCTGCGCGCTGTCCGGCAAGCCAGGCGACACCGAGCGCCGTGGTTTCCAGCACCTCCGGACGGTCCACCGGCGCGCCGATGATGTCGGAGAGAAACTGCATGGCCCAGTCCGAGGCGGACATGCCGCCATCAACGCGCAGGGTCGATCCTGCGCCCTCCCCCTGCCAGTCGGCTTTCATCGCCTCCAGCAGATCGCGGGTCTGATAGCCCACGCTTTCGAGAGCTGCTTTGGCGAATTCGGCGGGGCCGGAACTGCGCGTGAGACCATAAATCGCGCCACGGCATTCGGCGTTCCAGTAAGGCGCGCCAAGGCCCACGAAGGCAGGCACAAGCACCACACTCTGATTCGGGTCAGCCTTTTCGGCCAGCGGATGCGTCTCGGAGGCTTCGCGGATGATCTGCAGGCCATCGCGCAGCCACTGCACGACAGCGCCGGCAATAAAGATTGAGCCTTCGAGCGCATAGGTTGGTTTGCCGTCAAACTGGTACGCGATGGTGGTCAGCAAACGGTTTTCCGAGGTTACTGCAGTATCGCCGGTGTTCAGCAACGCGAAACATCCCGTCCCATAGGTCGATTTGAGCATGCCGGGCTCAAAGCAGGCCTGGCCGATGGTGGCCGCCTGCTGGTCGCCTGCGACGCCCAGGATGGGCACAGGGCGGCCGAAAAGATCGGGCCGCGTGGTGCCGAAGTCAGCCGCACAGTCGCATACCTCGGGAAGCATGTTCAGCGGGATGTCAAAGAGCTCGCAGATCGTGGTGCTCCAGCGCCCTTTATGAATGTCATAAAGTGACGTGCGAGCGGCATTGGTCGCGTCCGTCACATGGCGCGCGCCTCCGGTGAGCTTCCAGATCAGAAAAGTATCGACCGTGCCAAAGAGCAGATCGCCTTTTGCCGCGCTGTCGCGCGCGCCCTCAATGTTATCCAGGATCCACTTGAGCTTGGTCGCGGAGAAATACGGATCCGCCAGCAGTCCCGTGCGGGCAGTGATCATTTTGTCATGGCCCGCCTCGCGCAACTCACGGCAGTATTCAGCGGTGCGCCGGTCCTGCCAGACAATAGCGTTATAGACAGGTTTGCCGGTGTTCCTGTCCCAGACCACGACGGTTTCACGCTGGTTGGTTATACCGATTGCGGTGATGTCATCCGGGCCGAGACCTGCTTTTTCCACGGCGGCGCGACAGGTGCCGGCGGTGGTCGACCACAGATCTCCCGGGTCGTGCTCCACCCATCCGCTATCAGGGAAGTGCTGAGGAAACTCCTCCTGTGCGGTCGCGGTGATCTTCATATCCGCGTCGAAAAGGATGGCGCGGGATGATGTCGTGCCCTGATCGATGGCCAGAATGTGGGTCATGGTGCCCCCGGATGTTTGCCTTTGAATGTCGGGCGGCGCGCGGCCGCAGAAAAGCCGGGGCGCAGGCATGTGCTGCGCCCCGGCCTGTGGTCAGAGACTTAGTTCTCCCAGGACTTGATCAGCTCGTCGTAGCTGATGGTCTGGGGCTCTTCGTCTTCGTTCTCGAGCTTGGCAACAGGCGAGCCGGGCTGGCTGTACCAGTACTCCGGATCCTGCTCCTCGTTCATGACCGGGCCGATATCACCCTGGATACCTGCACGCTCAAGGCGCTCCATCACGCTTTCCTGTGCTTCACAAAGAGCATCGAGTGCTTCCTGAGGTGTTTTCGCACCGGACATTGCGTCGCCGATGTTCTGCCACCACAGCTGCGCAAGCTTGGGATAGTCAGGTACGTTTGTACCGGTGGGCGACCATGCCACACGTGCCGGCGAGCGGTAGAATTCCACCAGTCCGCCCAGTTTATTGGCACGCTCGGAGAAGTGATCGGAGCTGATCGTGGATTCACGGATAAAGGTCAGACCAACATCCGATTTCTTCAGATCAACCGTCTTGGACGTCACGAACTGTGCATAGAGCCATGCGGCTTTGGCACGGTCCACCGGAGTGGATTTCATGAGTGTCCAGGAACCCACGTCCTGATAGCCGACCTTCTGGCCGTCCTTCCAGTACACACCGTGCGGGCTGGGGGCCATACGCCATTTGGGCGTACCGTCCTCATTCATCACGGGCAGATCAGGCTTCACGGTCGCCGCGGTAAAGGCGGTGTACCAGAACATCTGCTGGGCCACGTTGCCCTGTGCGGGGATCGGGCCGGCCTCGCCGAAGGTCATGCCGGCAGCGGCTGGCGGCGAATACTTCTGCAGCCATTCGATCGCCTTGGTCACCGCATAAACGGCAGCCGCATCGTTGGTGGCACCGCCACGCGCAACGCAGGAGCCGACGGGCTGTGAGTTTTCGTTCACACGAATGCCCCACTCGTCTACCGGCAGACCGTTCGGCTCACCAACGTCGCCCATGCCTGCCATGGACATCCACGCGTCAGTGTAACGCCAGCCCAGGCTGGGATCTTTCTTGCCATAATCCATGTTGCCGAAGACATCGCCCTCGACACCAAGGTGGCTCAGGTCGCGACCGGTGAAGAATTCGGCGATATCTTCGTAGGCAGACCAGTTGACCGGAACGCCCAGTTCATAGCCAAAGGCTTCCTGGAAATCGGCCTTGTTCTTTTCGTCGTTGAACCAGTCATAGCGGAACCAGTAGAGGTTCGCGAACTGCTGGTCGGGCAGCTGGTAAAGCTTGCCGTCCGGAGCAGTCGTGAACTGGGTGCCGATAAAGTCATCCAGATCGAGACCGGGGTTGGTCACGTCAGCGCCCTCGCCCGCCATCCAGTCGGTCAGGTTGCGCACCTGCTGGTAGCGCCAGTGCGTGCCGATCAGATCGCTGTCGTTGACGTAGCCATCATAGATGTTTTCGCCCGACTGCATCTGTGTCTGCAGCTTTTCGACAACGTCGCCTTCGCCGATCAGGTCATGGGTGACCTGGATGCCGGTGATCGCAGTGAAGGCCGGTGCAAGGACCTGGCTTTCATATTCGTGCGTGGTGATGGTTTCGGAGACAACTTTGATCTCCATGCCCTGGAATGGCGCTGCAGCATCGACAAAGAACTGCATCTCCGCTTCCTGGTCTTCGCGGCTCAGCACGCTCAGGCCGTTAATCTCGTTGTCGAGAAACGCCATCGCTGCTTCCATGTCCGCCCAGGCAGGCACCGCAAAAAGCGATGCCACCATGGCGCCCATGGCCGTGGTCGATCTTAGTGAAAAGTTCATAGTGTCCTCCCAGACGTTATAAGAACTGTTTTTGCGGCCGCCCGGGGGTCCCGGACGGGCCAGTCTTCCCGTTCACACCCAGCGGAACACCGCCACGGCATAAACAAGGCACGCCAGCAGCGCATAGGGCTGTGGTGCGACCTCAAGACCCAGCCAGATCAGATTGATAAAGGCCGAGCCCAACAGCGTGATGAACAGACGATCACCCCGCGTTGTTTCAATCCTGAGAATGCCCGTGCGGGGCGTCTCAGGGTATTTGATTGCAAGTATTGTAAAGATGACCAGCAGGCTTGCGATCACCGCAAAGAAGATTGCCGTCGGTACGGTCCATGCCATCCATGCCATTTAAAGAACCCTTTCTTCCAGCAGGTCATTGCTTCGTTTGTACTGGTATGACAGCGCGGTCAGCAGGCCAATGAAATGATCAAGGGTGTGCCATGCATTTTGCGCTGCGATGTCCTGATATTCCGTCAGGTCCTTACGAATATCCAGAACGTCGTCCTCCAGATCACCTGTCATCAGATCAGGCTCGCGGGTCATATCCCAACACTGACCACTGTCCATACACCAGTAGAGGCCGTCGGAAGGCGACAACTCTCTTGTACCCCCGGCTTCCAGAGCGTCAAAGACGCTGTTCGCCATTGCGCGGATCTCACTCAGAGCGACGCTCATCACACCCTCCCAAGGGCAAAGCCCTTGGCGATGTAGTTACGGACAAAATAGATCACCAGCGCGCCCGGAACGATGGTCAGCACACCGGCTGCCGCCAGCACGCCCCAGTCGATGCCCGCGGCCCCCTGCGTTCGTGTCATGATGGCAGCAATCGGCTTGGCGTCAACTGTTGTCAGCGTCCGGCTGAGCAGCAGCTCCACCCATGAGAACATGAAGCAGAAGAAGGCTGCGACGCCAATCCCGCTGGCGACCAGCGGCATGAAAATCCGCACGAAGAACCGCGGGAAGGAATAGCCGTCCAGATAGGCCGTCTCATCGATTTCTTTTGGCACACCGCGCATGAACCCCTCAAGGATCCAGACCGCCAGCGGCACATTGAAAAGACAGTGTGCAAGGGCAACCGCAATATGCGTATCAAAGAGCCCGACCGAGCTGTAAAGCTGGAAAAACGGCAGGGCGAAAACCGCAGGTGGCGCCATCCGGTTGGTCAGCAGCCAGAAGAACAGATGCTTGTCGCCCATGAAGGAATAGCGCGAAAAGGCATAGGCCGCAGGCAGTGCCACCGCGAGGCTGATCACCGTGTTCATCACCACATAAATCAGCGAGTTCACATAGCCGATATACCAGCTCTCGTCCGTCAGGATTTTGACATAGTTTTCCAGCGTCAGGTTGCGCGGAAAGAGCGAAAACTGCCCGAGGATTTCGGTGTTGGTTTTCAGGCTCATGTTCAGCAGCCAGTAGATCGGCAGCAGCAGGAACAGCAGATAGAGCGCCATGACGATGGTGGAGCCTTTGATCCGCGGTTTGCGGCGGCGAGTGGTTGCGACTTTTGCTTCAGTCACCTTGCCGGGAATGCCGGCAGCGCCGGGCGCCTGGATTGTTGTATCGGACATTAAACACCATCCCTTTTGTCGAGATTGGTCATCACGGTGTAGAAGACCCAGGAGATCAGCAGGATTACAAGAAAATACATGATCGAGAAGGCCGCTGCCGGTCCGAGATCAAACTGTCCCAGCGCCATTTTCACCAGATCGATACTGAGGAAGGTTGTCGCGTTGCCAGGACCGCCGCCGGTCACCACAAAGGGCTCTGTATAGATCATGAAGCTGTCCATGAACCGCAGCAGGATTGCAATCATCAGAACGCCGGCCATCTTCGGCAGCTCGATATAGCGGAAGACCTTCCAGCGGCTCGCCTGGTCGATCTTGGCCGCCTGATAATAGGCATCCGGGATCGACTGCAGCCCGGCATAGGCCAGCAGCGCCACAAGCGAGGTCCAGTGCCAGACATCCATTACGATGACCGTGACCCAAGCGGCAAAGATATCCTGAGTGTAGTTATAGGAAATACCCATCTTATCAAGTGTGTAGCCAAGGAGACCAATGTCGACGCGGCCAAAGATCTGCCAGATGGTGCCCACGACGTTCCACGGGATCAGCAGCGGCAGCGACATCAGCACCAGGCAGAAGGATGCCCAGAAACCGCTTTTGGGCATGTTGAGCGCCACATAGATGCCCAAGGGAATTTCAATCGCCAGAATGATCGCGGAGAAGGTGAGCTGACGCCAGAGCGCGTCCCACATGCGTTCTTCTTCGAGCATGACCTTGAACCACTCAAGGCCGGCCCAGAAGAACTGGTTGTTGCCAAAAGTATCCTGCACGGAATAGTTCACCACCGTCATCAGCGGGATCACCGCCGAAAAGGCCACCAGTACGAGCACCGGCAGCACAAGAAACCACGCTTTCTGATTGACCGTCTTGTTCATCAGGCCGCCTCCCCCTGAGGTGAAACACGCCAGTCATCGGCGTAGACATTCACGCCCTTCAGATCGAACGTGACTCTGGATGTGCCGGAGGGGATTTCATCCCCTTCCCCGGCGATAGCACTCGCCTGCGTGCCGCCGACATCAAGGCGCACGATCTTGTGCCGCCCCACATCTTCAACCCGAAGGATTTTCGCCGGCAACCCGTTTTCCGCATCCGACAGACGGATAAATTCCGGGCGCACGCCAACCTGCGTCCTGCCGCCTGCGGGGGCAAACCCGGCGCCGAGAGGCATTTTTACGCCGTTGATCAGAGCGGTCTGCCCGTCGATCTGCGCATCAAAAAGGTTCATGCCCGGCGAGCCGATGAAATAGCCCACAAAAGTATGTGCGGGCCGCTCGAAAAGTTCCTGCGGCGTGCCGATCTGCACGACGCGACCGTCATACATGACAACAACTTTATCCGCGAAGGTCAGCGCCTCAGTCTGGTCATGGGTCACATAGATCATTGTGTGACCAAATTCGTGGTGCAGGGATTTCAGCTGCGTTCTGAGCTCCCACTTCATGTGCGGATCAATAACGGTGAGCGGCTCGTCAAAAAGGAGTGCGTTCACGTCTTCACGCACCATACCACGGCCCAGAGAGATCTTTTGTTTGGCATCCGCCGTCAGACCACGTGCCTTGCGGTCAAGTTCGGCTTCCATGCCGATCATCTTCGCAATCTCGTTCACGCGGCTGGCGACATAAGAGGCGTCCTCGCCCCGGTTGCGCAGCGGAAAGGCCAGATTGTCGCGCACGGTCATCGTGTCATAGACGACCGGGAACTGGAAAACCTGCGCGATGTTGCGCTCCGCCGTCGGCGCGTGTGTCACATCCTGATCGTCAAAAAGAATGCGCCCCTGCGAGGGCTCCAGAAGGCCGGAGATGATGTTGAGCAGCGTGGATTTTCCACAGCCCGACGCGCCGAGCAGCGCATAAGCCTCACCATCCACCCAGTCGTGATTGAGCTCTTTCAGCGCGAAATCATCCTCCGATTTCGGATGGGACAGATAGGAATGGGCCAGATTATCCAGCGTGATCTTGGCCATTATGCTGCCTCCGCATAGGGTGCGGCCGAAACCAGCTGCCCGTCTTTTGAAAAGAGATACACATGCGCCGGGTCCAGATAGACCGTAAGCGCCTGTCCGGGCTGCAGACTGTGCACGCCATGCACCAGACCCACCCAGCGTTCCCCCCGGTGATTAAGGTGCACAAAGGTTTCTGAGCCGGTGATTTCGGTGACCTCAAGCTTCGTGTCAAAGGTCATTGTACCGGCCATATGCGGGCTGAGCTCAAGATGGTTGGGCCGGAAACCGGCGGTATATTCGCCATCGGCCAGGCCGCTCGCACCCGCGGGCAGCGGTGTGCTCTGTCCGTCACCGAATTCCAGCAGGTCACCGCGCTTGCGGATCTGCAGGAAATTCATCGGTGGATCGGAGAAAACCCTTGCTGTGGTTGCATTTACCGGCTTTCGATAAACCGAAGGCGTAAGCCCGAACTGCGTGACCCTGCCCTCCCAGAGGGTGGCAGTGTGCCCGCCCAGAAGCAGCGCCTCTTCGGGCTCGGTGGTGGCATAAACAAAGATGGAGCCGGATTCCTCAAAGATGCGCGGGATTTCCGCGCGCAGCTCTTCACGCAGCTTGTAATCCAGGTTGGCCAGTGGCTCATCCAGCAGCACGAGACCTGCGTTTTTGACCAGCGCGCGCGCCAGGGCACAGCGCTGTTGCTGCCCGCCGGAAAGTTCCAGCGGCTTGCGGTCGAGCATCGGCGTCAGCTTCATCAGATCCGCCGTCTCGCGCACGCGGCGGTCGATCTCATCGCGCGACTGGCCCAGCAGTTTCATCGGAGAGGCGATGTTATCGTACACGGTCATTGAGGGGTAGTTGATGAACTGCTGATAGACCATGGCCACCTTGCGGTCCTGTACGCGCATACCGGTGACATCCTCACCGTTCCATATGACACGACCGGTGGCCGGCACATCAAGCCCTGCCATCACCCGCATCAGCGTCGTTTTACCGGATGTCGTCGGGCCGAGAAGCACATTCATCGTGCCCTTCTGCAGCTCCAGATCGGTCGGATAGATATGTGTCTCTCCGCCAACCGTCTTTGACACACCCTCCAGCGTCAAGGTCATGTCAGTCCCCCCCGTTATTCAGCGGCTTTCGCCTGCTGTTCTGTGCGCGCTGACGTCATGAATGCGTCAAGCGCTGCGATCTCTTCTGCGGAAAGGCGCAGCCCCAGTTTATTGCGGCGCCAGACCACATCCGCAGCAGTCCGCGCATATTCGTTTTTCATCAGCCAGAGCACTTCGCGTTCTGTCAGCGTCGCGCCGAAATCCCGTCCCAGTGCATCGGCATCGCTCGCGTCCTGCAGTATGCCACGCGCGTCAGTGCCGTATGCCCGCACGAGGCGGCGTGCCCAGAACGCTGACAGGAATGGATAATCAGCGCTGAGCTTCGTCACGAGCGCATCAAACCCGTCGACCGGAAAATCGCCACCCGGCAAAGGGACGCCCGCCGTCCAGTGCCCGGACGTCCCGGGAAAGAACGGCACGATCTTCTCCATCGCGTCCTCGGCCAGCTTGCGATAGGTCGTGATTTTCCCGCCAAACACGTTCAGGATCGGCGCGCCGGCCGCGTCATCAACTTTGAGCGTATAGTCGCGCGTCGCCGCCGTGGCACTTGAGGCGCCGTCATCATAGAGCGGGCGCACACCGGAATAAGACCACACGACATCGTCGGTGCTGATGTCTTTTTTCAGGTACTGGTTCACGAATGTGATCAGGTAATCACGCTCTTCCGGCGAACACTCCGGTTTTTTATCCGGCGCAGTGTGTTCGGCATCCGTTGTTCCGATCAGGGTGAAATCAGTCTCATAAGGAATGGCGAAAATGATCCGCCCGTCTGTGCCCTGAAAGAAATAGCACTTGTCGTGATCATAGAGCCTGCGCGTCACGATATGGCTGCCGCGCACAAGCCGCACGCCTTCGGTTGAATTGATCCGTACTTTTTCCTGAATGATATCGCCGACCCAGGGGCCGCCGGCATTGACCAGCATCCGAGCGCGCAGGGTGCGTGTCTCGCCGGTGTCCCGGTCCTCGACGGTGATCTCCCACAGATCATCAATGCGTGCAGCGGAAATAACTCTGGTGCGCACGAGAATTTCGGCGCCCCGCTGGTCCGCATCGCGGGCATTGAGGACGACGAGGCGCGAGTCTTCGATCCAGCAGTCGGAGTATTCGTAGGCTTTCTCAAATTTGTCGTCGATGGGCGCGCCCTCAACGCTGTTTTTCAGATCAAGCGTTTTTGTTGCGGGCAGAATTTTGCGCCCGCCGAGGCTGTCGTACAGAAACAGCCCGAACCGGATCAGCCATGCCGGGCGCCGCCCCTTCATCCACGGCATCACCACGTTCAGAATACGCGATGTGGGTGTGTCACCCTCAAACCGCATATCCTGGTGATAAGGCAGCACAAAACGCATGGGCCAGCTGATGTGTGGCATGGCGCGCAGCAGCGTTTCGCGTTCCGCCAGAGCGTGGCGCACGAGGCGGATCTCGAAGTACTCCAGATACCGCAGCCCGCCGTGAAATAGTTTGGTGGAGGCCGAAGAAGTGGCCGACGCGAGATCATTCATTTCAGCGAGCTTCACAGACAATCCGCGTCCGGCCGCGTCACGCGCAATGCCGCACCCGTTGATGCCGCCGCCGATCACAAAAAGATCACAGATATCTGAGTTCTGCCCTGACAAAAGTTCCCCCCTTCGGCAATGCGACTGGCAGATTGGTAGCGCAGCCCGACACACCGCGCAACCGGTTATTTTCCTTTTTGTTCGCTTTTCCACGAAACGAAAGCGCTTTCCTATTCTGGCGGCACCATTTTAGCCGATGCACCCCATTGGCGTGTCGCATCATACGACTTCAGATTTCAGCTGGCTCTAAGTGGATGAACCCCAACATAGGATCTTTCACGGAGTTTTCTGTTTTTGCCAAAATCATTGCAAATGCGAGTGTATCCGGCTTACAAACCCTTCAGGAGACCTTATTTATGGCGCAAACCTTCCGTCAACCGGACATTCTCAAGATCGTAAGACGCGATGGAAAGGCGACCGTCGAGAATCTTGCTGAGCATTTCGGCGTCACGCTTCAGACGATTCGCAGGGATCTGACTGACCTTGCGGAAGCGAACAAAATCGAACGCGTACACGGTGGTGCGATCCTGCCTTCGGGCACTACGAACATCGAATATGAAGAACGTCGCAAACTGAACCAGAGCGCAAAAATAGCAATCGCCCGTACCTGCGCGAGGTATATTCCGGACGGATGTTCGGTATTTCTGAACATCGGGACAAGCACCGAAGAAGTGGCGCGCGCGCTCCTGTCGCACCGGGATCTCATGGTCGTCACCAATAACATGAATGTGGCGACAATTCTCACGGAGAGTCCTGAGTGTCAGATTATCGTGACCGGCGGCACGGTAAGGCGCGCTGACAGCGGGCTGATCGGCAATGTGACCATTGATACGATACGGCAGTTCAAGTTTGATTTCGCGGTCATCGGTTGTTCCGCAATGGACGCGGATGGTGATCTGCTGGACTTCGACACCCAGGAGGTTGGCGTCAGCCAGACCATCATCGCGCAGTCACGCAAGACTTTTCTGGTGGCTGATCATTCGAAGTTCGCCCGTACAGCTCCTGCGCGGATTGCCTCGATGGAGTCGCTGACGACAGTCTTCACGGATGCGAAACTGCCCGAAAAACTGCGCATGAAATGCCGTGAATGGTCCACGGAAGTCGTTGTGGCAGACTCGTAAGAAATTAAGCGTCCGGCAGCGGCGATCCGGCTACTGCTCTGAGCATTTCAATGAAACCGCGCACCTGATGACTGGCTGTCGTCCGACCCTTCTGTGCAGTTGCCAGATGGGCCTCCCCCACAACACCATCAGGATTGAGATCGCGTGCGATCCAGCCTGATGCAACCGGACCGGTCGGCGGGACGAGGCTGGTTTCAGCGCTCGACCGGAAATCTTTTGCGAACTCCATGCGGACGGTTTCCGGTCTGAACGCAAGCATCAGGGACGTTTCGACATCGCCCCCGTGCAGACCATGCGTGTTTTCCTGTTCTGAGTAAAGGTCTTCGGGCGCGCCGAAAGCGCCCCACTGGCAACGAACGGCCAGCATGGCAGCGTCGATTCTCAGGCGTCGCACCAGGATCGACAAGAGATCAAGGTTTCCGCCATGACTGTTAACAATGACAATTTTCCGGACCCCGGCCCGGGCCACGGACATGCAGATTTCAGTCCATGTGCTCAGGGCGGTCTCAGCGCTGAGCGTCAGAGTTCCTGCAGCCCAGATATGTTCGTCTGACTTTCCGATTGCCTGCACAGGCAGCAACCGCAGGTCAAGATCGGCGGGATTCTGGCGTTGCAGCTCCTTAAGCATACCTTCGGCTATCATGCTGTCGGTGCCAAGAGGAAGATGGGGACCGTGCTGCTCAGTTGCGGCTGTTGGAAGGATCGCAATCGTTTGAATCGGATCGACGTCTTCGAAGTCTTTCGCGCAGGTTTCTGCCCAGATCGAAATTACCATCCGTGTCTTCCTCTTAAACCGCAGTCTGATCTGTGCAGCGTTTGGAAACAAAGATGTTCCATGCTTTTTCCTGCAAGGCAAGCAGCGCAGGAACGGTTTCAGGGCCGTCTGTGGAATGCATCGAGAACTGCGTCGAGATGTTCGGCCGGGAAAGCGAATGTTCCGTCCAGATCTTCGGTCCGGACGACTGCTACCGCAAGATTATCAGCTAACCCGCCCGCCCGGAATACAACCCTTCCGTCCGCGTCAGCTGCGTCGCGCACATTTCGCAGCTTATCAATAACGTCCGGTTGACCGGTATTGACCGGCGCAACTCCGGGTCGGATTATGACCGATGCAACAGCAAAACCGGCACAAGCATCAAATCCTGAATTCAGGCAAAGGCGGTCAGTCCGACGAAGATCATCGACAGGTACCCCTTCGGTCGAACTGCCTTTTGGAGATTTCGGCAGGCCAGCTATGACTTCCACCTGATCCGCGGCGGCTGTAAAAGCGTTCAGCATATTCATTAATTCTGCCCCATCTTTACGGGACAGCGGCCGGCCGACAATGTCCTGGCCATTGTTGGCCCAGCCGCCCTTTGCAGAGTGAATGCTGTTGATTCTCCGTTCTTCGGCATCAAGCACCAGATTTCCGGCCTTGGTTTCAAATGATAAAGTCCGCCTCAGAATTGTCTCGCTGACCTCATTGCAAAGCGCGTCCTCCAGAGTGACGCCCGCAGTCGCGCGGATAACACGGGTCTGCCTAATGTGCGACAGATCGATACTCCCAAGAGCGGACAACACAGAATCGAGGCGGGCCGCTTCGCCGTCATTCTTCATGTGTCAGATCCAACGGTGCTGAGAAGACTGCAGGACGCCGAGAGAATTTCTCCGACGGGTGTTATTCCGAGCCATTGCAGGCAAACAGCTTCCTCCGGACTTTCCGGCGATGTTACGTACAAACGATTGTAGCCCTGCCCCGGGACAACTGCGTAAGAAATTCCTGCACTCTGAGGTGCGCCAAAAGCGCTTTTTACTGCTTCTGAAGTAATGGACAACAGCGCGCTGCAAGCCTCAGCGCACAGATCGTCCAACTGCTCCTGCGTTACGCCATTTCGGGCACTTGATGCCAGAACCATCCGTGTTGAAAGATCAGCAAATGCGGCGATCTCACAACTTTCAAAACGCGTACGCAATTCTGATAGGCGTTCATGGATTGTCATTTGTATCACCAGAAGCTGAACCTGTCGGGTAGCTTGTCGCTACCGATGTCAGATACTAGACGCACAGATTTTTTTTCTGGTTAACACGGGTGAAAACATCGGGTCAGGAGAATTTAGGCATAAAATCCGGATGATCATCGGCAGCGTCCCTGACCGTATCATCAACCCGATCCGCAGGATTCATCGTCGGCCGTCGTGGAGAGATATGGCCGGAAGAAAGCTGAGAGGGTGTCGGTTTACGCCCGGCCACCGGGACTTCCTCGCAACGGCGGGCTTCAGGCATCGACAGCCCTGCATCACCAGATTCAAGATCACGACGCAGCTCCGCAACGATATCCAGAAAAGCATTTACGAAGTCTTCGGCGCCGCTTTCGGCCCATTTATCAGCACATTCTCCCGCATCACGCGCTTCTAGCAGTGAGATCATCTGACGTTGTGCAAACAAATCTTCCGTTTCTGAGAGTACGCGCCTGAACACACGCGATTTGTCACGCGATGAAGCAAGCATATCGGCGCGGGTCAGCAGAAGTATGGATTTTGACCGGACCTGTTCCGGCACGGATTCCCAGACGGCAGCTTCACTTTGTCGCCAGGCCTGCGTTGACGCGCTGCACCAGACAACACCGTCCGCAAGCGGCAGAACTCTTTCCCAAACCTCCGAGGACATGTTCGGATCGGAAATACCTGGCATGTCGATGATATCTACAAGGCGGAGGATATCTTCTTCGGCAAACACACGGATGTAGGCCGTCTTTTCAGGATCTACAGGTCCGGTTCCGGTCATAGCGTACGGGGTTTCTTTACCATCTGTGTCGACGACCATGGCCTGTCCGGTGCCGAAACTGACCCACACCGGCGGCATCTGTGTCGCGACAATCTGAACGTGAAGCGGTTCTGAACCGATCATCAGATTTGCCAGAGTGCTTTTACCCGCACTGAACTCACCCATGAGAGCGATCCGCGGGCGCCTCCCGTTACTCCTGTCGACGTTCTGCAGGAAAGCAGGGGGCATTTCGGCTTTCATTTCATTCATACGCGGAATACTTTCTCAGAAGCTGCAGAGCTGCGGAAAGATCCCGTTTACCTGCAGTTGCTTCCTGTTTCTCAACAAATGCGGCGATCTCCGCTTCACCGCCTTCCCGGAGGCGGTCAAGTGTGTCGAATACAGATTCCTGTTCGGACAGAAACGCCTCGAAATCGGCGCAGGCCTGATGACGGATGTCCTGTGCCATATCATCCCGCAGTTCCTGAACAACCGGATCAGTTTCCTCCCGGATCAGGTTTGTGAAAGCAGCAGCATATGCATCGTATCCACGTCGCTGCATCCACCATCTTTTCCACCACTGGCCCTGGAGATCGAGCGCGATGGTGCGCCCAAGAGAAACGGGCGGTGGCACCCGCGGCGCATTCGGAAGGGCGAGAGGAAATTCATCCGGTTGCAGCCCGAATGACTTCAGATAAACCGCCGCAAAATCATGCGCGGCAGAACGTATGGCGGTGTCAAAAGCAACCGTGCTTTTCCGCGCAAGCACCTTGTGTGATGAGTTCAGCAACACCCGCAGGCCGGCCGGATCGTATGTCCAGGGTACTTTCTCTCCAAGCTTTTCGAGATGCAGAACCAGTGATGCGGTGGCCCGTTCCAGAAAGCTCTCCTGTACGCGGTTCATACGCTCTGAAAACGCTGTCGTGATCGCGTCGAACTCGGCGGACAAAGCGGCTTTCCGGTTTTTAATAATGGCGGCCACCTGCTGCCGTCCGGCGGTACTGTCGAGGTGGACTTCCTGTTCAGGGTTTTGTGACTTTACGGCCAGCTGGTCTGCCGCCGTGATGCTGGTCGCGAGGTTCAGCCCGCTTGCGCTGGTACGTTGCAACATGGCCGCCCCGAGACCAGCGGCAATCCGGCTGGCAACTGCGCTTTGAAGTTCCGGAATACCCGAGACAGCCCATGCCATCGAGGCCGGATCCTGCAGGTCCAGATCGTTTACTGCTTCGGAAAACTGCGCTGTTTCGCTTCTGGTTTTTAAAGCCCTGGCGCTGCCGGCCGGCAAACCGGATTTATCGCCCTTGAGTGCCGCTGATGCCCAGAGCGCGCTTCCGAAAATAACTTCTGCGTCGGCAGGCCCGTTGTGTCGTTCCAGCGTGTCCGAGATGCTGCGCGCGATCATCGGAACCTCGCTGGCAGGATCAGACAGTTCGTCGATCCGGTTCACAAATATGATCACATCGCGGGACCGCACATGCGTGATCAACCGGATCAGTGCAAGATCTGCAGAGGACAAGGCCTGATGAGCCGACAGGACGACCACACAGATCCGACTGTCGCGGATAGCGCGGATGGTAATCTGTTCGCGCATCATAAACGTGTCATTGACACCCGGCGTGTCGCGAATGCAAATCCGCACAGGCAGGGATGGTCGCGTCAGGTGAAGATCGGCTGACTTGGTAATATCTGCGAACCGGCCCTGACCGTCCTGACCGGCAGCGGCGTTATCGTCGGTTTCATCCCCGAGACAGACATATCGCTCTATCAGATCTTTGTCGAAATATCCGTAATCGCGCTGCTGGCCAAGCATCACTTCGAATTTCCGGCCAAGTCGCGCGCGAGATTTCTCGCGCATCTCTGCAACCTGTTTTTTAATCTTCTCGAGTTCTTCGTCGGCGCCCGCACGGCTGGCGAGCTCACCGATCCTGCCACCGCCTGATACAAGCCGATCCCATTCATCTTCATCAAAAAACCTGAAGGAAGCACTGTTTCTGAAGTCTGCTGCCTCCGGATAAAGGTGCAGCGAGGTAACGACCGACGTCCAGGGGTTCACATCCGCGGGCAGCAGATCCGGCTGCCCGACAAACGCATTGACCAAAGAGGTTTTACCGGATTTTATCTGTCCAATCATCGTCACACTGGGCTCGAAAGTCTCCAGCTGACGCGTGAGCCGCGCGATACGGCGCCGCGTGTTCTCATCACCCGCTTCACCGATACTGCTCAACGCACCCTGTACTTCCCCGGTGGCGTCTTTGAATTCACGAAGCTGATCAAAGCCAGTCGCAAGCAGGCGGGTACGAAGGAACGATTCTGCCTCGGAGGGCCCGGCTGCGTTCACTGCACACCTCCTACAGACCATCCCGGCATGATGAACTGAAAATCTTTTTGTGATGGCAGGCAGCGCGCCGACATAGGTATCCCTGACTGATGAAACCTCAGGTGCAGGATGACGGCAAAAAGTGCATACTTTGTGACCGCCACAGGCCTGAACGAACCTGAGTGTCTAAAAATTTAAGCTAAGGCTCCGCTCTGCAGGTCGCGCGACAGTTGCAGAACAATCGTTGCCGCATCCGCAGCGGGGCCCGGGCCTTTTTCCAGTCCGGCGAGCATCAGTTTATCGCTGGCCGCGCTCAGTTCATCCCACCAGGCTTTCGCATCGGCATCTTCGGGCTCTGCGTCAGCTGCAAGTTCACTCAGCTCTTCAGACAACTCTGAAAAGACGCCAGTAAGAGCGTCGGGATTCTGCATCGCCACGCCGGTATGCAGATCTGCAATAGTGCGTGCAGCCTCTGCGATGACTTCGCGCACGACGGTAGTTCCCGCAGGTCTTTCGGATGACCGCGAATGCGCCCCGGCCGGCACAGCACTTTCATCATGACCGCATCGCCCGAGATACAGGTAAGCACTGTCCAGATCAGCCTGCCGTCCTGAAGACACCAGATTTTGAATGGCATACGACAGAGCGCTGACACCGCTGGCTGACAACTGCCCGTCGCTCACCGGATCGCCCCTCCTGATCCGGTTGGCGATTGAAAGTGGTGCGACGGGGAAAAAGTTGTGAAACTCCTCCCGCGCGACATCTCCGAGCGCAGCCACACGCGCAGCAAGTAACCCGTCGCGTGCCAGAACATCCGCGCGGGGCAGCACAAGAAAACTGTGATCTTTCAGGTGATCGGGGACCGGCGCCCAGACGTCCCGCTCGGCCTGAGCAAAAGTCGCCGTGCACCATATGACGATATCGGCTTGATCAAGCGCTGCGCGCTGCACTGCCGGGTCGTTGTTATCGCACAGGTCTGTCAGCTGCATGTCTTTCAGGAACCCGGTCGATTGCAGGGTTACCTGCGATCCTGTCGTCCCAGAATCTTCGTGCTGAAAAACTCTCGTCCCCGTGAGCATTTCCGGGAGTGCATTCGCGCCCACAAGCACATCGCAAAGGGTGGATTTTCCCACACCTGGCGGACCGGTGATGACAACCCGGACACCCGTTGCCAGGCGAGAAAGTAGCGCATGGCCTGTGTCACGGGACGCGTCGCTCAGGGATGCGTCGTCGACGGCGGCACGAAGCCGCTGCAGAACCAGTGCAGTTTCCGGTTCAGCCGACACAGCGCATGCTCTGCTGTTCCCCACCCGCCTCGGCCGGCATAATCTGCGCTGTGGTCCCCGCGCCTTCCAGCCGCACGAGCGAGAATGAAACATTATCAAGATCCGGATCATCCAGAGCGCAGACTTTCTCCATCAGCCGGTCAGCCAGTTCCGCACTCCGGATCCGGGGGGCATCGTCCAGCACCGCTGATATCTGATCTTCCGACAGAAACTGCAGCCCGTCGCTGGCCACGATGACGATATCTCCCGCCATCAGCTCGAGCGGCGCGGAAGGGCAATCGATCTGCGGGACCTGCTCGCCGAACAGGACCGATGTCAGCGTGTTCCGGTCCGGGTGATGTTTCGCCTCTTCGGCGTCCAGCAGTCCGGTCTGCACCATAAAATCGATCTGAGGTGCAAGGGAATGATCCTCATTGAGCTGCCGTAACGTACCGTTGCGATAAAGATAAAGCGGCGAATCACCAATTGAGATCCAGTAGAGGTTCCGGTTGATGATAGCGGTTGCGACGAGCGTTGCACCCATGCCGCGGGTTTCCGGAAAAGCACGCACATGTTCGCGCAGACAGGCATTCGCAGCCATGGCCGCATCGTGCAGGCTGGAGGCGATATTGGTTTCAAACGCCTTCGGATCGCAACTTTGAAACATCAGTTCGCTGAAGACTTCAGTGACCACAATCTTACTGGCGACGTCGCCGGCGGCATGCCCGCCCATCCCGTCGGCCAGCACAGCCAGACCGACATCGGCGCCGCGGGAGTAATCGGAAATCACCGCGTCTTCCTGATAATTGCGCGCCCCTTTGCTGAGCGCGCAGACTGCGTCGAAATCAAACCGCAGCGTCATTGCCGGTGTCCACTGCATCCCATTTGAAATCTGACCCGCAGAGCGCCACAAAGCGCAGTGTGGTCTCTCCGATCCGGATCAGATCCGCGTGCTGCAACTCTTCTGTGCTCAGCACCGGGCGGGCATTGCGCCTTATGATGTTCGATTTGCCGCCGTGTCCGATATAGAACTTATTCTGCTCGTCGTCATAGGCGATGGCGGCATGGTTCTGGCGCGATATCGAGTTATCGCCGAAATCTAGCCGGATCACCTGATCCTCGCCACGTCCGATCATCGAAGCCCCGGTGAAAATGCTGAAGGAATGCCCGACGCCAGGGCCTTCGACGACAACAAGCCAGCCCACGGGAAATTTCTCCTGCTGTTGAGATGCAGTCGCCTCCAGCGCGCCGCCGATCGGGTCTGCATGATCTGCGCCGCCACGGTTAAAGCCGAGCAACCTGGTCTTGACGCGGCCCGCCCGGCGACCGGCACGGCCTGCAGCCGGCGCAGAGAGACCCGCATCGGTCCCGGCAGGTGCCTCACCGGTTGCTGCAGGACCACCCTGCCCGCCCAGTGCGGTCAGCTGGTCTCGGGCAAAGGCGGACAGGTCAATTTCTTCTTCATGTGCGGCCTCCGGCGCCACCGCATCAGTGGCAGCCACGTCTGCAGGCTCGGGCAATGATGATGTATCTGCGTCACTGGCGGGCGGCGTATCACGCAGGCCCCCGACAGCAGTCTCCGGGGGCAATGCGACAGGGTCGCTCTCTGTTTCTGACTGCGCATCAAACTCGCCCGCACCCGTGTCCCCGGTCAGATCATCCCGGGTGTCGAGGGCGCCAACCTCCGGCATAAAAGGCGTCGCTGCGGGAGTATTCGGCTCATACTCAGCGGTCTTGTCGCGCGCAGCCGCCAGAATGCCCTCAACGAGGGCATTGCCGGTCTCTTCATCCCCGGGCAACACAAACTCGCTCTCGTCCGGTGCACCCTGCGCATCGTCACAGACGTCCCCGTCAGACTCCTCCGTGGCCGCTGCTTCGACGGGGTCCTCAGGCGCCTCATCGTCATGCTCATATCCCGCCTCCTCGTCCTCAGCGAACTCCGCGGCGTCCGGCAGTGCCTCAACCTGATCAGACAGAACAAACGGATCGGGTCGTTCGCCCTCTTCCGCCCCGGAGGCCTCAAGCAGGGCATCACGCAGCGCGTCTTCGTCCGGGGTATCTGCCGGGCGGGCCTGGTTCTGAAAAACTTTCCTGAAAAGTGTCATTGATCTGCCTTTCTGATTTGCCTGCGTACGCACGCAACGTGCACCGCCTGAACCGCTGAGAGCGTCGGACAACACGGACACTGGTGCACCCTCACCCCCCAATACCCCTGGATATCTCAACATTTGCTTTATCGGGTTCATTCCACGTGCGGAATTCTTCGCCGAGACGCACGATCGGATCGACCGTGGCTGCCTGCACCTGCTCGTATTTCAGCGCCGTCTGCCCGTAAAAGAAGTAGGCAAAGAAGATTACCGGGACCGTCGTCATGCGCCGCATGCTGATCCGGAAGGGCAGTTTGCGCCTTTTGGGTTCCTGACGCATACGCTGCGTGGCGGCCACGATGCGGGCATAGGGTGTCTCGCGTGGCGCGGGCTCATCATCCGCAAAGCCATCGTATTCGTCCGCAGACCAGGTCAGGTCTTCGACCACTGCCTTTGGTGCCGGTTTGTCACGCGTCGGCGTGCTGTCACGTGGCTGCGCAGTTGCCGGCGCGGCATCAGCCACGCCCGTGGCGGTCTCCTGCAGATCACGGTTGACCGATTTCACCAGGTTCATCACCGTAAGATCGATCGTCTTATCGTCCATCGCGCGCGCGCGCGCCCTCTCTGCACGTTTGCTGTGATCGATCATCAGAGTCCATTCCTCGGCGGACTGGATCCGGGCGGCGGGCACGATGTTCATCGCCTTGTCGATGGCCGCGAGAAAGGCGTCTTCATAGTCCGGGAAGCGGCCCCGCAAAGGTTCATAAAGATCGGGCTGATTGCCTGCCAGAGCCGCGAGCCGCGCCTGGCTGTTGGGGGGGGCCTGCCCGGAAATCAGATGGGACAGCGTGGCGGCAAGCGCATAAAGATCGCTGCTCGGGCTCTGCTGGCTGCCCGCGACGTAAAATTCCTGTGGCGAATACCCGTCCTTGACCACAAGGACCTGTGACAACACCCGGCTTTTGCGGCTGGCCTCCTCGCGGGCGGCACCGAAATCGATCAGCACGGGGCGGCCGCTTTTGTCCACCAGGATGTTATCAGGCGAGATATCGCGGTGCAGCAGATCCTGAGCATGCACATGGCCGATGGCATCAAGCAGCGCCAGCGCCATACGGTAGACCTCACCGGGTGAAAAGCTGACGGTGTCGTTTTCAATCAGGTCGAGCAGATCACGCCCGTCCACCAGATCGAGCGCCATATAGGCGGTCTCATTGTCCTCGAACACCTGATGCACGCCGACGACGCTCGAATGATCCAGTCGGGAGAGCGCATGCGCCTCGCGGATAAACAGCGCCACGATGGATTTGAAATCATCGGAGTAATTGCGCGTGCGGGCGCGCACGGTCTTGTTGACACGGCTGCAGAAAGCTTCGGGGAAACACTCTTTGATCACAACGGTCCGGTTGAGGCTGTCGCGGGCAAGATAGGTGATGCCGAATCCGCCGCTCGACAGGTACTGTAATATCTCATACTGCCCGCTCAGCAGCTTACTGCCGGGCGGCAGCGCCTCGCTGTAGATGTCGTCCGGCAGTTCTGTGTCCTCGTGGCTCATCACGGCTCCGGGTGTCCCCTTGTTCCCTTCGCACGACCCTGTCACCGGCAGAAAACCGGACCGGTCGCGCAGAGTGAGGATGGCGGGAAAGCTGTGACGAAATCATGGCGTATCAGAGCAAGATGCGTGCCGCGTTTTTACCATTTAATCAGCATTTTAGGCACTCTACATGACAAAAGGCCCGGTGCCTTGCAGGACCGGACCTTTTGATCGTGATTTCACGGTTGTAGAGTTCAGAGGCTGATACGCGTGGCCTTGCCCTGTTTTTCTGCCTGCTCTGCGGCCACGGAAGCCACCGCAAGGTCCTGCAGGCCCACCCCTGTGCCATCAAAGAGCGTGATCTGATCGTCGCTGCTGCGCCCCGGATGATCGCCGTTGATCACAGCGCCAACCGGGGTGATGTCGTCTTCGGATATCAGGCCGGATCCCACCGCGTGCTGCGCCTCGCCGATGCTGACAGATTGCGCAATTTCATCGGTAAACACAGTTGCCGCGGCAAGAAGCTCAGGATCGACCTCCTGCTTGCCTTTGGTATCCGTGCCCATACAGGCGATATGCGTGCCGGGTTTGATCCAGCTTTTCATCAGCAGCGGCTCAAAGGCAGAGGTAATCGTGATGATCACATCAGCCTGCGCGCCGAGTTCTTCCTGGGTTACTGCCTCAAACTCAAGGCCCAGTTCTTTAGCCACTTCCCCCAGACGCGGCAGCATTTCCGGATGCGGGTTCCAGGCCACGACCTTTTCGAAATCGCGCTGTTCCACGGCGGCGCGCAGCTGAAATGCTGACTGATGCCCCGCGCCCACCATGCCAAGCACCTTTGCATCCCTGCGCGCCAGATGGGCGATCGACACAGAGGAAGACGCCGCCGTGCGCACCGCGGTCAGGTAGTTACCGCCGACCAGTGCCTGCAGCATGCCGGTGTCGGGATCAAAGAGGAAAATCGTGGACTGGTGATTGGTCAGCCCCTTTTCCATGTTGCCCGGCCAGTAGCCACCGGATTTCAGACCAAGCGTCTTGCCGGCCTTGTCGAAACCCGATTTGAACCCGTAGAGCGCATCGGCATATCCGATGGCCTCGCGGATGACCGGAAAGTTGTAGGCATCGCCTTTTGCCATAGCACCAAATACGGCTTCCACAGCTTTGAAGGCATCTGCGCTGTTCACAACCTCAGCGCACACGTCTTCTCCCACGATCAGTAATCCATCGGTCATCGGGTCTTCCTGTCTTTGTATTAATAATGGCTGCGCCCGGATGCTTGCCGGGCGCAGTGTCATCCGGGCTCTCGCGTGGCGGGCTCAGTAGGCCTTGCCGCGCGCGGAAACGGGCCAGAGTGTTTCCACCTTGCCGCCCCGTACGCCCACGTACCAGTCGTGCACGTTGCAGGTGGGGTCACAGTGGCCCGGCACCAGCTTGAGCTTGTCATTGACTTTCAGCACGGCATCCGGGTCCGCGACTACGCCGTGCTCGTCCGAGCATTTGACGTATTTCACGTCATCGCGGCCAAAAATCGTCGGCAGACCACTGTCCACGGACTGCGCTTTGAGACCGGCATCCACAATGGCCTTGTCGGCTTTGGCGTGGCTCATGACCGAGGTCAGAATAAAGAGCGCGTTTTCCCACTCGCCTTCGTCGATCCGGTTGCCGTCTTTGTCCAGGATCCGGCCGTAATCGGCATCCATGAAGGCATAAGAGCCACACTGCAGCTCGTTATAGACGTTGGAGTTGCTCTCGAAATAATACGACCCGGTGCCGCCACCGCCGACGATGTCGCATTCCAGCCCTTCGGCTTTCAGCGTATCAACCGCGTCCTGCACCATATCGATGGCGATCTGGGTCTTGCTTTTGCGCTCCTCATAGGAGTCCAGATGCTGCATCGCGCCCTGATAGGCCTGGATGCCGGCAAACTTCAGTCCGGGGGCCGCGTCGATGGCTTTGGCAAGCTCGACAACCTTCGGCGTGGTGGTCACACCACAGCGCCCGGCGCCGCAGTCGATTTCCACGAGGCACTCGATTTCCGTGCCATGACGCTGCGCAGCCTCAGAAAGGTCCGCCACGTTGTCCAGCATATCGACACAGCAGATCGTGCGCGCACCCAGTTTGGGCATGCGCGCGAGGCGGTCGATCTTTTCAGGCTGTGTCACCTGGTTGGAGACCAGCACGTCTTTGATGCCGCCACGGGCGAACACCTCTGCCTCGGAAACCTTCTGGCAGCACACACCGACGGAGCCGCCGAGTTTTTCCTGAAGCAGGGCCACATCAACAGATTTGTGCATCTTACCGTGCACGCGGTGACGCATGCCGTGGCTTTTCGCGTAATCGCCCATCTTTTTGATGTTGCGCTCCAGCGCGTCGAGGTCGAGCACCAGGCAGGGTGTCTGGATCTCGGATTCGTCCATGCCGATCGCTGCCGGAATGTCGTAGCCAACCTCATAGTCTTCAAAGTTTACTTGCTTGTTCATGTCTCTCTCCTCAGCCCTTCATCCAGGGCAGTTTATTCAGATCAACGTTTCCGCCGGTGATGACAACACCCACGCGCCTGCCCCGGAAAACCTCCGGATTGCGCAGGATGGCGGCCATCGGAACGGCACAACTCGGTTCCATGACGATTTTCATCCGCTCCCAGGTCAGTTTCATCGCGTCGATGATTTCCTGCTCGGAGGCGGTGAGAACGTCCGTAACGAAATGCGATACAAAGTGCCACGTGTTCTCTTTGAGCGGCACTTTCAACCCGTCAGCGATCGTATCAGGCGCGTCATCGGCAATAATGTGGCCTGCCCGGAAAGAGCGGGCCGCGTCATCTGCCTGATCGGGTTCAGCGGCATAAATCTCCATCTTCGGCGCCAGATTAGACAGCGTGAGGCAGGTGCCCGAAATCATCCCGCCGCCCCCGATGGGCGCGATCACGGCGTCCATATTATCGATCTGGCTCAGCATCTCCAGAGAGCACGTCGCCTGACCGCAGATCACGCGCGGATCATTGTAGGGATGCACAAACTCTGCGCCGGTGGCTTCCTGCACTTCTGCGAAGACTGCCTCCCGGCTGGTCGTCGAAGGCTCGCATTCCGTGATGATACCGCCATACCCGCGCACGGCAGCTTTTTTCGCTTCGGGCGCTGTGCGCGGCATAACCACATGACAGGGGATGCCCCGCCGCCCGGCGGCATAACTCAGCGACAGCGCGTGGTTGCCGGAAGAATGTGTCGCCACACCTTTTTCCGCCATCTCGTCGCTCAGGCCGAACACCGCATTCGAAGCGCCGCGCACTTTAAAGGCGCCGGCCTTCTGAAAGTTCTCGCACTTAAAGAAAAGGTCGGCCCCGGTGAGCTCATTGAAATACGAAGACGTCAGGATCGGCGTCTCGTGGATGTAAGGTTTGATGCGTGCGTGGGCTTCGCGCACATCATCGATGTTCAGATCGGCTATGGTTTTCTGATCCAGCATGATCCCCCCTCAGGCTGCGGATTTAACGGATGCGCTGTTTCCGGCGCGCAGGTATTCCTGTGCAGCCGCAACACCGCTGCCCAGTTCAACCCCGTAGTCAAGGTCGGCCATCGCCATTTCGATCGTGGCCAGCCCCGACAGCACCATGACATCTGTCAGGCTGCCCAGGTGACCGATCCGGAAGGCCCTGCCGTTCATCTCACCCAGACCGATGCCAAAGGAGACACCGTACTGGTTAAATGCCTGATCCGTGAGCGCGTTGCTGTCGAAACCGTCGGGCACGTAAATGGCGCTGACCGTATCAGAATAAAGATCAGGTGATTTTGCGACAAGTTCAAGCCCCCATGCGCCGACGGCACGGCGCACTCCTTCAGCCAGCCTGTGATGGCGGGCATAAACGTTATCCAGCCCCTCTTCAAAAAGCATCTTCAGGCTTTCGCGCATGCCGTAGATCAGCTGCAACGGTGGTGTGTACGGGAACCCGCCCGAGGCATTTGCTCCCATCATATCACGGAAATCAAAGAAGGTGCGCGGCAGCTTTGCGGTCTGCATCGCGTCGAGCGCTTTGGGGCTGACGCCAAGGATCGCCATGCCGGTGGCCAGCATGAATCCCTTCTGAGAACCGGAAACCGCAATATCCACGCCCCAGGCATCCATCTCAAACGGCATCGAAGCCAGCGAACTCACACAATCCACAAACAGCATTGCAGGATGGCTGGCGGCATCCATCGCTGCCCGCACGGCTGCTATATCCGATTTTACACCGGTTGCCGTTTCGTTGTGGGTGACCAGAACAGCTTTGATCTCATGACCGCTGTCGGCACTCAGAGCGGATTCGAACCGGTCGGCCGGCGCGCCTGCGCCCCAGGGGCACTCGATGATCTGCACATCGAGGCCGTGGCGCTCACACAGATCAATCCAGCGGTGACTGAACATGCCGTAGCGCGCCACCAGAACCTTATCGCCCGGGCTCAGCGTGTTGCAGACGGCGGCCTCCCACCCCCCTGTGCCGCTGGCCGGGAATGTAATGACCGTGCCCGCAGTTGTACCAAAGACTTTTTTGGTGTCTTCAAGCACCGGTGCAAAGGTTTCAACGAAATCCGGTGCCCGGTGATCGCGCGTCTGGATGTGCATCGCATTGCGCAGACGGTCAGGAATGTTAGTGGGGCCGGGAATAAAGAGCGGGTTTTGGTCAGACATATGCGCCTCCTCCAGAGTTTCGCTGCTGACATTACAGGATAGCTCTGCGATAGCAATTTTCTCGAAAACGTTTTTCAATTTTTAGTTTTCTAATTCAAGATACTGTATTAATGAGCTTTTTTGTTTTTCAAAAAATATTTCCAAAAAAATATTGAAATTGTTTTTCATTACTGAAATAAGGATGGGGCAATCAGGAGTTTCCGATGACAACTCAGAAACGACAGCGCGGCAGGCCCAGATCCCAGTTCCGCGAAAGCTCCGCCGGCACGCTGCAGTCCCTTGACCGCGCGCTTGGCCTTCTGGTGGCGGTGTCGCGCTCTGAACGCGCGACACTCACGGATCTGTCGCTGTCGATGGGTGTGCCCACCGCCACCACGCACCGCATTCTTACGACCCTGCAGAAACATGGGTTCGTCACTTTTGACGAAGACCGGCAGGACTGGATCATCGGGATTGAAGCCTACCGCATCGGTATGTCCTTTATGAACCGCACCAACCTGACCGAGGTCAGCCGCCCCGTCATGCGCAGCCTGATGGAAAAGACCGGTGAGACCGCAAATCTCGCGATCCCGGATGGCGGTGAGGTGGTTTTCGTGGGTCAGGTTGAAACGCTCAACCCGATCCGCGCTTTCTTCGCGCGCGGGACCCGCACATCCATGCATGCCTCAGGCACCGGCAAGGCGATTCTGGCCGCCCTGCCCGAGGACAGAATGCGCAAGATACTCATGGCCTCCGGGCTCACGGCATTTACCGACAACACGCTTGTTACGCCTGCGGAATTCTTTGCCGATCTGGAAAAGACCCGGGCCCGCGGATGGTCTTATGACCGCGAGGAGCGGTATCTGGGCATGTCCTGCATCGGCAGCGTCATTTATGACGAGCATCAGGAGCCTTGTGGCGGCGTTTCTATCTCGGGCCCGAGTACAAGGTTTGACGATCTGCGGGTGCCGGAACTGGGTGCGACCGTCGCGGAAGCAGCGGCAGAGATCACCTTTCTCATCGGGGGGCGTGCGCCCGCCGGACTTCTGACACGCGAGGCGGGAGAATAGCCCCGTCCCGACTTCATTCAGTGGCCATCAGGGGGGCCGATCAACACAGGAGGAACCCATAAATTTCCGGTAAGTCCGTCATGGAGGTGACTGATTTTCATGAAAAAACGCTAATTTTCTACTTTGCGTTGAAATGAACCGGGTATTTTGTAAAATGACGTCTTGTCGCAGGCAGCAGGTCCGCTAGATTGCAGGCCTGGAAGCTGGAGGAGAGTTTTCTGCACTGCCCGCATCACGGGCTTAGCTGCGTGCCAACCGGCGAGACATCCTGAAACTTTCTTTAACGGGTCGAGAGACCACAACGACCGGGCTCAGGCCCATTTCCTTGGGAGGAAATATGACAAATAAAGTAAACCGCAGAAAATTCCTGCGCGGCTCTGCCGTTGCGGGTGCCGCAGCACTTGCCACTCCGGCGATTGCAGACGGTCACGGTACGACACTTAAGATGCAGGCGGCCTGGGGCGGCGGTATCTTCCTTGAGAACGCGCAGTCCTTTGCGGCACGCGTCAACGAGATGTCCGGCGGCTCGCTGACCATCGAAGTTCTTTCGGTGGACGCGGTTGTCAAAACCAGCCAGATGCAGGACGCGGTACACCGCGGCGTTCTCGATGCGGCACACTATGTGCCGGCCTACTGGTACGGTAAATCCAAGGCGGCCTCGCTCTTCGGCACAGGCCCCTGCTTTGGCTGGTCGAGCCAGGAAGTTCTGGGCTGGGTCAACGCCGGCGGTGGTCAGGAGCTCTTTGATGAGCTGATGGACACCCTGCGCCTGAACGTTGTCTCGTTCTTCAACTCCCCGATGCCCGCACAGCCTCTGGGCTGGTTCCAGGAGCAGATCACAGACGCCTCTCAGATGAACGGCCTGAAGTACCGGACCGTTGGTCTGGCTGCAGACGTTCTGCTTGAAATGGGCATGTCCGTGGTCCAGCTGCCCGGTGGTGAAATCCAGCCGGCGATGAAATCCGGCCTGATCGACGCGGCGGAGTTCAACAACCCAACCTCCGACCGTGACTTTGGTATGCAGGACGTGTCCAAGCACTACCACCTCGCCTCTTATCACCAGTCTCAGGAGTTCTTTGAGGTCACGATCAACAAGGACAAGTTCAACGCACTGGCCGATGAGCACAAAGCGATCATCAAAAACGCATCCATGGCGGAAAACTCCGGCTTCTACTGGGGCAACACCAAGCGTTATTCCGACGACCTGATCAAACTGCAGGAAGCGGACGGCGTGAACGTGTACCGGACACCGGACAGCGTTCTGGCCGCCCAGCTGGAAGCCTGGGACAAGGTCACAGCACGGATCGCAGAGGACGACCCGTTCTTTGCGAAGGTGATGGACTCACAGAAGGCCTATGCCAAAGACGTGATGAACTACCTGAACCTGAACCAGCCCGACTATAAGCTGGCGTATAACCACTACTTCAGCTGATCGGTTCAGTTCTTTTATAAATGTCCGGGCGCCCCAGCGGCGCCCGGATCAACAAAGCGGGCCGCGAAGCACCGCGGGATCTGTGACAGGGGGAAGCAGACCACATGAAACTTGTACACTCCATTGAGGGCCTGAGCCTCTGGGTCGGACGCGCCTTTGGCTGGTGCATCCTTATTCTGACCCTGTCGGTCTCCTATGAGGTTTTCGTGCGCTACGTGCTGAATGCACCGACCGTCTGGGCCTTTGACATGATGATCCAGATGTATGGCGCGCTTTTCCTGATGTGCGGCGCTTACGCGCTTGCCCAGGACACCCATGTGCGGGCCGACGTCATCTACCGGCTGCTGCCGGTGAAAGTGCAGGCCGGCCTCGACTTCCTGCTCTATTTCCTCTTTTTCTTTCCGGGCATTCTGGCGCTCGTCTGGTACGGCTACGAGATCGCCTCGGACAGCTGGCGCTATAAAGAAGTCAGCTTCAACAGCCCCGCAAGTATCCAGATTTACTTCTTCAAATCTCTGATCCCGGTCGCCGGCGCGCTGCTGCTGATCCAGGGGTTTGCAGAGCTGATCCGCTGCGTGATCGCGTTTCGCACCGGCGCATGGCCTGAACGTCTGGCCGACGTCAAAGAGACCGAAGACCTTCTTGCCGACGCGGCCATGGGGGATGCACCTGTGCCGATCCCCGGACAGGGCCACATCAACCGCAAGACCAACTCCTGATCCCAGCTGACAGCCGAAAGATAATAAAATGACAAATCCCGAAGTTGCCCTGTTGATGCTGGGCCTGTTCATCGTGCTGGTGCTGCTGGGTTTCCCGATCGCCTTCACGCTGCTCGCGATGGGTGTGGCCTTTGGTTACTACGCCTACCATCAGGGCGGGCCGGTCGAGACCTTCAGCGATATTTTCAACAACAATATCTTCTATCTGCTGAACCAGAACACCTATTCGGTGATGGAGAACCCGACGCTCGTCGCCATCCCGCTGTTTCTGTTCATGGGGTACGTGGTCGAACGCGCCAATATCGTCGATAAGCTCTTCTTTTCGCTCTATATGGCCGCGCGCAATCTGCCGGGCTCTCTGGCCATTGCCGCTCTGCTGACCTGTGCGGTTTTCTCCACCGCCTCAGGCATCGTGGGCGCGGTTGTGACGCTGATGGGCCTGCTGGCCTTCCCCGCCATGGCCAATGCCAACTACAACAAAAGTTTTGCCTCCGGTGTGATCTGTGCGGGTGGTACGCTCGGCATTCTGATCCCGCCGTCGATCATGCTGATTGTTTATTCGGCGATTGCGGATCTCTCGCCCCTGCGGCTTTACGCGGCGGCGGTGTTCCCGGGGCTGCTGCTGGCCGGTCTCTACATCGTCTATGTGATTGTGCGCGTCTGGATCACCCCGTCGCTGGCCCCCAAGCCACAGCTTGATGATGTTCCGCCTCCGCGCGAAATCTACTGGAACCTGCTGGTGAGCTTCGTGCCGCTGACCGTGCTGATCGCGCTGGTGCTTGGCTCTATTCTCGGCGGTCTGGCGACCCCTGCGGAAGCAGCCGCGATGGGCGCCCTGGGCGGTATGGTGCTCGCTGTGCTCTACCGGTCGATGACCTGGACGAAGCTGAAGGAAAGTGTGTTCCTCACCGCCAAAGCCACCGCGATGGTCTGCTGGCTGTTTGTCGGCTCCTGGACCTTTGCATCGGTCTTTTCCTACCTCGGCGGCCATGACATCATCGCTGACTGGGTTGGCGGAATGGATCTTGAGCCATGGGAGTTCCTCGTCCTCGCACAGATCATTATCTTCCTGCTGGGCTGGCCGCTGGAATGGTCGGAGATCCTGATCATCTTCGTGCCGATCTTTCTGCCGCTGCTAGAAGTATTCGGGGTGAACCCCTACTTCTTCGCGATGCTCGTCGCCCTGAACCTGCAGACCTCGTTCCTGACGCCCCCTATGGCCATGTCGGCCTACTACCTGAAGGGCGTTCTCAAGAAACAGATCGAGCTCATGGAGATTTTCAAAGGCATCATGCCTTATCTGGGCATCGTGATCCTGACCATGGTGCTGATGTATCAGTTCCCCGGTATTGCTCTGTGGTTCCCTGACTTCCTCTTCGGGCCCTACATCCCGTGAAGATCAAACCACACTCTCTGAGTGCGCAGGAGGCGGCAGCTTTTATCGCCTCCGGCAGGCTGAAGTCCGTACAGCTGGTGCAGTCGTGCCTTGACCGCATCGCTGAGACGGATGATGCGATCCATGCCTGGGCACATCTTGATGCGGATGCAGCCCTCGCACAGGCTGCCGAATGCGACCGGATCCGCCAGAAGGGTCTCGCGACCGGTCCCTTGCACGGTGTGCCGGTGGGTCTGAAAGACATCATCGACACGCGCGATATGCCCACTCAGCGGGGCACAAAGATATTTGAAGGCCGCCGGCCCGATGAAGATGCCCGCGTGGTCGAGATGCTGCGCGAAGCAGGTGCAGTTATCATGGGCAAGACGGTTACGACTGAGCTTGCCTTTGTACACGCCAATGAGACGCGCAACCCGCACAACCCTGAGCATTCGCCCGGCGGCTCGTCAAGCGGATCGGCAGCGGCCGTTGCTGCAGGACAGATCCCGCTCGCGATCGGTACTCAGACCAACGGCTCGGTGATCCGGCCTGCGTCTTTCTGCGGGACCTTCGGGTTCAAGCCGACCCGCGGGATGATCCCGCGCACGGGCGTTCTGCAGACCTCCGTATCACTTGATCAGCTGGGCACTTTCGGGCGTACGCTGGGCGATGTGGCGCTGCTGGCAGATGTGATCTCCGGCTATGACCAGCGCGATCCTGAAAGCTTTGCACGCGCCCGGCCTGATACGGTCGCAGGTGCAGCGGCAGAGGCTCCGGTGGAGCCTGCCTTTGCCTGGTTCAACCTGCCCTTTTATGACCGCCTGTCGGAGGCCACCCGCGAGGGGCTCGAGGGGGTTATGGATATTCTCGGGGATGCGCGCGTCGAGCGCATGGATCCGGCAGATCAGCTTGGCGAGCTTGTGGCCGTGCAGGCCCGCATCCACGAATACGAAATCTGCCAGCACCTCTCAGAGACCTTTGACGCGCATTGGGACGACCTGAGCGAGACGCTGAAACCGGTGCTGACCCGGGGCCGGCAGATATCGGTGGATGAGTACCAGGACGCCCTGGCGGTGAAAAAATCCGCACAGAGCTTCTTTGCGGACTTCTTTACGGATTATGATGCCATCATCGCCCCCGCCGCGGCGGGCGAGGCCCCGAAATTCGGGGAGGGCACAGGAGACCCGATCTTCTGTACGCTCTGGACCCTCGCGGGTCTGCCGTCAGTGACGATGCCCATGCTGGTGGGTGACACCGGGCTGCCCATCGGCGTGCAGCTGATCGGCGCTGTAGAAAAAGATGACCGCCTGCTGCGTACCGCGCACTGGCTGCAGAAACACATCGCGGCCGAAGCCGCCTGACGAAAGGAAAAACCGATGTCTTATGGTGTAAAACTGTTGATGGGCTTTATCGGAACCGCCCTTCTGTGCCTGTTTGTCGGGGGCCTCTCGGAGAGTATCTCATCCGGATTTGCCGGGTTCTCAGGCGGCCTGCCCTTTATGGTCATCGCGATCATCGTCTGCGGAATGGCGATCTATGACTTCTGGGACGAATGTGTGCGCAAGAAGAAGTAACCATGGCCGATAAACCCCGTCTCTGGATCACCCGCCGCCTGTCCGATGCCACGCTTGAACGAGCGCAACGCGACTATGACACCGTCATCAACCATGAGGACACGCCCGGCACGGCGCAGGATCTGATTGCCGCCAGTGCCGAATTCGATGCGATCATCCCCTGCCATTCCGAGCATTTCAGCGCAGAGGTTGCCGCACAGCTTGATCCGCGGCTAAAGATCATCGCCAATCATTCCGTCGGCGTCGATCACTGTGACCTGCCCGCCCTTGAGGCACGCGGCATCACGGTGACGAATACGCCTGATGTGCTGTCGGATGCCACAGCCGAGCTTGCCATGCTGCTGATGCTGGGGGCTGCGCGTAACGCAGTCGCGGGAGACCGGATCGTGCGCACCGGCGCCTGGGATTTCTGGTCGCCTTCCTTCATGGTCGGCAAGCAGGTCACGGGCGCGCGTCTCGGGATCATCGGCATGGGCCGTGTGGGCCGCGCATTTGCCGCCAAGGCGCGTGGCTTTGATATGGACATCCATTACTACAACCGTTCGGAGCTTTCGACGGAAGCGGCTCAGGGCGCGACCTATCACAGCACGGTCGAAAGCCTGCTGGGCGTTGCGGACTTTCTGTCGCTGCACTGCCCTGCCACGCCTGAGACCACCGGACTGATGAATGCAGAGCGCTTTGCCCTGCTGCCGGACGGGGCGGTGATGGTAAACTCCGCCCGCGGCGCGCTGGTGGATGAGGCGGCACTGACAGCAGCGCTCGACAGCGGCAAGCTGGCAGCGGCCGGGCTCGACTGTTTTCAGACAGAGCCAGGCGGCAACCCGGCCTTGGCGAAGTATGACAACATCTTCATGCTGCCCCACATCGGCAGCGCCACGACCCGCACGCGCGATGCGATGGGCTTCCGGGCGCTCGACAATCTGGACGCTTTTTTTGCAGGAAAGACGCCGGGCGACAAACTGGTCTGACGGCCCCTCCCCCGGAATTTAAAACGGCGCCCCGATAAGGCGCCGTTTTTTTTTCAGACGGGTCGTGCGGCTCAGCTGTCGTCGAGACGCACAGCCCCGCCGGTGCCCCGCTCCTGCGCGGAAAAGCCGATCTCATCAAGGATCAGGTCTGCGGCCACTGCAATCACCGCAAGCGAGACAAAGGCCAGAAGCATCACTTTCATGCGGTGCCCGCCTTTTTGATCTTCGACTGTTCAACTTCTTCTACCCAGAGGCTGTGGTGCTCGCGCGCCCATTGCAGCTCAACATCGCCGGAGCCCATCGCGTCATAGGCGCCTTCCATACCGACCGACCCGATGTAGATATGCGCAAGGATGATGCCCATCAGCACAAAGCTGACGATGGCGTGCCAGAGCTGCGAAAGCTGCATCTCTTCATGCGGCGCCAGATCCGTGCGCAGTTCGGCAAAGCCGAGCATCTGCGGCAGACCCAGCGCATTCACCTTCTCAAAGGTGGCCGCAAACATCGGAAGCTCAAACGGAAAAAGCAGCGCCAGACCGGAGGCGGAAATCGATGCGCCCAGCACGATCACCGACCAGAAAATCAGCTTCTGTCCTGCGTTGAACTTTTTGGCCGGCGGGTGACCGCCGCCAAAAATGCCGCCGCCTTTGAGCAGCCATTTGACGTCCGTGCGGTCGGGCAGGTTGTGAACAACCCAGAGCACAAAGACGAGCACAAGGGCGACCATAAAGGCCCATGAGACGTTGTTATGTATCCATTTGCAGGCCACCGCGACCGTGGCAAAAGCCTCGTGACCGAATGTCGGGATCAGCACCTTGCGCCCGGCAAGCGTGATAATCCCCGTGATCCCCAGCAGGATGAAAGACCCGGCCAGAAGCCAGTGTGAAAACCGCTCAAATGCTTTGAACCGCACGATGGTCGTGCCGGTCTTTTCACCATCGATGCGGATCCGGCCACGGATCAGATAGAATATCGCCAGCAGCACGAGCGTCACACCGAGAAACCCGGTGCCGTATTTCAGCAGCGGTCCCTCGCGGAACAGGAGCCAGCGCATGCCGCCGTCCTGGATCAGCACCGAGGCTGCCGGACCGCGCACCTGGGTGGTGATGTCCGCCTGGTCAAAGCGCAGGGCCCGCCAGAGATCAGGGTCAGAGGCCCCGCCCCGCGTGCCGAGCTGGTCGGTGGACATCTGCCCAGCCGCAGGATCACCGGTGTTGCCACTTCGGAAGCTGTTGTCGACCTTGAGGCCCTGCTGGCGGGCCATGATGTCTTCGAGGGTCTGCGCGCCACCGGTTTTTGACCGGTCCGGTGCAGGCGCTGCCTCCTGGGCTGCCGCACTCAGAGCGCAGAAGCAGGAAAGAAGGAGCGCGAAGATGATACGAAACATGCGTATATCCTGTTTATGTAATAACGGGGCGGCACATAAGCGCCGCCCCTGATCAGGTCATGACTGTCGGGAAGCTGAAAAATCAGCCGCCTTTCTGATCGTAGGCAGTGCCCCAGCCCCAGGCGCCCGAGCCGAAGCCACGGGCAACCACACGCTCGCGGTAGATGTTGGCGACAACGTCACCATCACCGGCCAGCAGCGCTTTGGTGGCGCACATTTCCGCACAGATGGGCAGTTTGCCTTCTGCGATCCGGTTACGGCCGTATTTGGAGAATTCCGCTGTGGAATTGTTCTCCTCCGGGCCTCCGGCACAGAAAGTGCACTTGTCCATCTTGCCCCGGCTGCCGAAGTTCCCCGCCTGGGGGAACTGAGGCGCACCGAAGGGGCATGCGTAAAAGCAGTACCCGCACCCGATGCAGAGGTCTTTGGAGTGCAGCACGACACCTTCTTCGTTCTGGTAGAAGCAATCCACCGGGCAGACGGCCATACAGGGCGCGTCTGAACAGTGCATGCAGGCGACCGAGATCGACCGCTCACCTGGTTTGCCGTCATTGATCGTGACAACTTTCCGGCGGTTGATCCCCCAGGGCACCTCGTGCTCGTTTTTACAGGCTGTGACGCAGGCGTTGCATTCAATGCAGCGTTCAGCATCTACGAGAAATTTTGCTCTTGCGGCCATTGATATAACCTCCCTTATGCTGCCCAGATTTTGCAGAGAGTGGCTTTGGTCTCCTGCATCTGGGTCACACTGTCATAGCCATAGGTCTGTGCGGTGTTGGTGGATTCACCAAGCACGTAAGGATCGGCACCGTCGGGGTATTTGTCCCGAAGGTCCACGCCCTCCATGTGACCACCGAAGTGGAACGGCATGAAGGCCACGCCGCTTTCGACCCGTTCGGTGACCATGGCCATCACTTTGACCTTGCCGCCTTCGGGGCCTTCCACCCAGACCTGCTCGCCGTCACGGATACCAAGGTTGTTGGCATCGCGCGGGTTCACTTCGACGAACATGTCCTGCTGCAGCTCAGCAAGCCACGGGTTGGACCGTGTCTCATCTCCGCCGCCTTCATATTCGACCAGTCGCCCGGAGGTCAGAATGATCGGATAATCAGCCGAGAAGTCCTTGTCCTGAATGGACTTGTACATCGTCGGCACACGCCAGAACTTCTTGTCTTCGTAAGTCGGATAGTCTGCCACGAGATCGCGCCGGTTGGTATAGAGCGGCTCGCGGTGAACCGGTACCGGATCGGGGAAGGTCCAGACGACCGCGCGGGCTTTGGCGTTCCCGAAGGGCGCACAGCCATGCTTGATCGCAACGCGCTGGATACCGCCCGAAAGGTCGGTTTTCCAGTTCACGCCACCCACCTTGGCGGAATAATCCGACGGCAGTTCACCCTGCTGGGATGTCTCGCCCACCTCTTCCGCACCGGGGCGGCTGGAGGAGAAACCTGAGACATATTCGATCATGCTGCGCTCGTAGGGCGTCAGATCTCCGTCCCAGCCCAGATCGATCAGCATCTGCATGGTAAACTCAGGGTAGCCGTCCTGGATTTCCGAACCGGGGTTGGAGACCCCTTCCGCCAGCAGATTGTCACCGTCCCGCTCAACGCCGAAACGCGCACGGAACGTCAGACCGCCATCCGCCACCGGCAGTGACATGTCGTAAAGGTTTGCCGTGCCGGGGTGGTTCATCTCGGGCGTGCCCCATGCAGGCCAGGGCATACCGTAGTAATCCCCGTCAGCCGGACCACCGTTCGCCCGCAGTGTCGTGCGGTCAAAGGTGTGCTGGTTCTCCATGTGCATGCGCAGACGCTCAGGCGACTGACCGGTATAACCGATGGTCCACATGCCGCGGTTGAACTCGCGGGTGATGTCTTCGATCAGCGGCTCCTCACCGTTCACTTCGATATTGCGGAAGATCTGGTCTGCAAAACCGAACTTGGTCGCGAACTTATGCATGATCGTGTGATCGGGCAGCGATTCAAAGAGCGGCTCGACGACTTTTTCACGCCACTGGAGCGACCGGTTCGACGCGGTCACAGACCCGTAGGTCTCGAACTGCGTACAGGCCGGCAGCAGATAGACACCGTCTTCACGGTCCTGCATGACGGCAGAGACGGTCGGATAGGGATCAACTACGACAAGCATGTCGAGCTTTTCCATCGCCGTTTTCATCTCTTTCATCCGGGTCTGCGAGTTCGGCGCATGCCCCCAGAGCACCATCGCCCGGGTGTTGTCGGGCTGATCGAGGTTCTCTTTGTCCTCAAGCACACCGTCGATCCAGCGGCTGACCGGAATACCGGTGAGGTTCATCATCTTGGAGTCGCCGAATGACTCGTCCGAGAAACGCCCCTTGAGCCAGTCGAGATCTTCTTCCCAGACGCGTGCCCAGTGAGCCCATGAGCCCTCAGAAAGGCCATAATAGCCCGGCAGCGTGTCTGCGAGAACGCCGAGGTCCGTGGCACCCTGAACGTTGTCGTGGCCGCGGAAGATGTTGGTGCCGCCACCGGCGGTTCCCATGTTGCCCAGAGCAAGCTGCAGCACACAGTAGGCACGCGTGTTGTTGTTGCCGTTGGTGTGCTGTGTGCCGCCCATGCACCAGATGACGGTGCCGGGACGGTTGTTGGCCAGGGTGCGGGCCACGCGCTTGAGCTGGCTGCCGGGCGCGCCGGTGACGCGCTCAACCTCTTCGGGGTTCCAGCGGGCGACCTCTTCCTTGATCTGGTCCATGCCCCAGACACGGGTCCGGATGAACTCTTTGTCCTCCCAGCCGTTCTCGAAGATGTGCCACAGGATACCCCAGACGAGAGCGACATCAGAGCCCGGACGGAAACGGACATATTCATCCGCGTGCGCCGCGGTGCGCGTGAAGCGCGGGTCGCAGACGATAAAGGGCGCGTTGTTCTGCTCTTTGGCTTTGAGCATGTGCAGCAGCGACACCGGATGCGCTTCTGCAGGATTGCCACCGATGAGGAACATCGCCTTGGAATTGTGGATGTCGTTGTAGCTGTTGGTCATGGCGCCGTAGCCCCATGTGTTTGCCACACCGGCAACCGTAGTGGAGTGACAGATCCGCGCCTGGTGGTCGACGTTATTGGTCCCCCAGTAAGCGGCGAATTTGCGGAAGAGATAGGCCTGTTCGTTGTTATGCTTGGCCGAGCCGAGCCAGTAGACCGAATCCGGTCCGCTCTCTTCGCGGATTTTCATCATGCCGTCGCCGATCTCGTTGATCGCCTCGTCCCAGCTGATGCGTTTCCACTCTCCGCCTTCTTTCTTCATCGGATACTTCAGACGACGCTCACCGTGGGCATGCTCGCGGACGGCCGCACCCTTGGCGCAGTGCGCACCGAGATTGAACGGGCTGTCCCAGCCGGGCTCCTGCCCTGTCCAGACGCCGTTTGAAACCTCTGCGATGACGCTGCAGCCGACCGAGCAGTGCGTACAGACGGATTTGACCGTCTCGACAGCACCGTTAACGGCCGATTGCGCCGAGGCCTGCGTGACCGATCCGCCGGTTGCGGAGATCGCCGCGAGGCCACCGATTGCGAGACCCGAGCCGCGCAGAAAGGCGCGACGGTCTACTGATTTTGTGGCCACTTCCGTGAGGATATTGGTGCGTCCTGCACGCTGGCCGACCGAACTGGTCTTTTTCCTGAGCATATTTTCCTCCTCTGCCGTGCAGGACGCCCGGGTCCTGCGCAGTCGTTAATGCCCCCGCGGGGCGGGGTATTCTAGAAACGGGTGCTGTCGAGATAGGCGCGGGTGTGCGCCGTATCCTGCATGCGATCAGATGTGGGGTCCGCGGGAGCGGCCTCAGCCGCCGTTCCGCCTGCTGCAACTACAGCCACTGCCGCGGGTGCCGCCGTGCCTGCCAGTTTGAGAAAATCGCGGCGATTGGTGTCGCCCTCTGGTTTCTTTGTCATCTCTCTAGTCTCCCTTCAGTCTGTGGTTGGGCGGCGTCCCGCCCGGTCTGCGCAGATCAGCCTGCTGTCATTCGGTATGCTTCGCGTTCGATGGCCATGAACTCACGACCCACCGCGCCGACGGAGCCGTAGAACACGGAGTTCTTCGCCCCTTCGAGATCGGTGTAGAAATGGGCGGCCCAGGGGGCGATGTGGTTGTTGAAAAAGGTCCGCTGCTGGTCGAGCGTTGCCGCCCGCCCGAAGCGCCCGACGATCATCCCGCCCATGATCTCCATCAGCGAGGCCATGCTGTCTTCGGGCTCGAAAACGTTGTCTGCGCGGGTGATCTGATGCGCAGCCATGTCGCGACGCAGGCGTGCCAGCGGTTTTTCGTTGAGAAACCCGGTCAGATAATAGCTGGCATAGGGCAGAAGCTCGCCGCGCCCCAGTCCGATGAAAAGTGCATTAAATTCGCGCTCTACCGCTTTGGGTTTACTGGCTTTTGCCACGCGTGCCAGCCCGGATACGGCTTCACCCAGCGGGCTCGCGTCGCCGCTCAGACCCGCAGTCTGGTCAAGCAGAAGCTGATCAGCCGGACGCGCCAGAAGCAGGCCGAGAAAATTGTAAAGATCCGCGCGCAGGCGGTCTTCGGCGCTGACGCTTTTTTCCTGAACCTGAGCAGTCATGCTTCGGCCTCCGAAAAACTGAAACGCATCCGGCGCGGCCGGGCCTCTGCGGCATCCCCGACGGGGTCCTCGTCACCTGCCTCAGCCGTTGCGCTGCCATCCTGATCCTGCGCTGTCATTGCCGCATGTACCGGCTCTGCTGTCTCACCGGTCATGACAGGGTGCTCTGCTGCGGTCTCCGCGACCTCAACCTCAGCTTCCGCCGCCTCTTTTGCCCGCTCAACCTCGACGATATGGGCCAGCATACCTTTGCCCACCTGATAGGCGGTCTTCACCGGCCCCTGCGACAGGGCAGCGGCGCGGAAATCGTCGTCATAATCGTTCAGTCCGTCCACACAGGCCAGCACCGGATTGCTGCGCCAGAGCTTTCGCAAAGCAAGGCGGCGCAGATGCTCCGGCACCTGCCGGCTCATAAAGGCGGAAAAATCATCTCCCGCCGCCATCTCCTCCGGGTCAGGCAGGCCAAGCTCCTCGAGGATTTCTGCGTCGTTTTTACCGGCGAGCCGGTCTTCCTGTGCCTCCTGAAGCGCTGCGGCCTCAGCGGCCCCCTGTTCGGCTTCCGCCTCGGCGGCAACAGCGGCTTTGCGGCGCGCCCAGAATGTGGCGTGGCGGCTCATCCGGACACCTGCCCCGAGCGCCGGGGCGCCCGGTAAACATCTGTTGTCTGAGAAATCCGCGCGTCACCGATGCCGTCTTCTTTCAGGTCGGTCCGGGATTTGTTACGGCGGCGCTTCACAAAGGGCTCTTCAACGTGATGGGCCTGTACGAAATCACGCACCCACCCGATGAGTGCCGGCGGCATCGCCACCTTTTCGACGACCTCTTCAGCGGAATCGCAGTAATCCTGCGCCTCATAAGGTGACATTGTGATCTGCACGACCTCAAAAGGCACATCGGTGCGGTCCACCGGTTTGCGCAGAACGACATAGACCGACGGGCAGGCAGCACCAAGCTCATGCGCGTAGGCCTCGGTATCGGAAACATAGAGCCAGACATCACGGGTGGCGGCGTGGAATTCGGTCACGTCCCCGTCGCGGCGCAGCTCCCGCCAGTCAGCGGCGGCAGCGCCCGGCAGAACGCCCGTCGCTTTCCATGCCCACTTTGCCCAGCGTGTCACGCCCGGCGTCCGGCGCATGACGACGCCGACCGGCAATGACTGTGCATCTGGAAAGGTTATGCCCAAGACGGCTCCCGAAGCTTTTCTTTTTGTTGTTCTCTCCAGATTATCAAATGGTTCCGGTTATCCCAGTAAAATCTGCATACAGACGTACACTATTCCGGTTTTCGGACGGGCCGTGATGCCCCCGCTCCCGCAGACGCTTGATATCTATCGCAAATCCTGTGTTTCACCTGGCAAAACAGCGATGCAGAATAATGCAGTCCGGCGGATTTTGTCGCGGGGCTGCGTCGAATCCGGTTTACCTCCGGCGGCATTCCTGAATAGCTGTGCCCCGTTGAGCGCCGAGGCCCGCCCGGTGCCAAAGCCACGAGGGAACCGCATGAACAGAAAACTCATCCTGTGCGACTGCCTTGGCAGCCATGCACCCGACCCCGATGTGCTTGGTCCGGTGACGGGTCTTGCCTGTCAGGGTGTGCTGACGGATGCCTGCGGAACAGAGGTCGGGGAAACAGCAAAGCTGATGGCGGAGGGTGATGTCGTCATTGCCTGCGCCCAGCAAGCCAGCTTTTTCAATGATCTGGCAGCGGAACTTGATGTATCACCTCCGGCATGCTTTGACCTGCGCGACCGCGCCGGGTGGAGCGATGAGGCCGGGGATGCGGGACCGAAGATGGCAGCGCTGGCGGCAGAAGCACTTTTGCCCGTGCCGTCCGAGAAAACCATTGATGTCATCTCGCAGGGCAGTTGTCTGATCCTCGGGCCGGCGGAAACAGCACTGGCCGCAGCCGCCGATCTGGCCGGCGCGCTGGCAGTAACGGTTCTGCTGGACGACCCCGCAGGAGCAGAACACGGATATGATTTCGATATCGTTTCCGGTAGGCTCGGGACGACGCGGGGCACTCTGGGACGGTTCAGTGTCCGTATGGATGCTTTCCGGCAGATGATCGCGGGCGGCCGCGGTGCACCCGACTGGACCGCGCCCCGCGATGGCGCGCGCACGGAATGCGATATTATACTCGATCTGACCGGCAACCCCCCGTTCTTTCCGGCGCATCATAAACGCGACGGCTACCTGCGGGCCGAGCCCGGCAACCCGCCCGCCGTCGCCCGGGCAGTTCTGGAAGCCTCACAGCTGACGGGCACTTTCGAAAAACCGCTTTACGTGCGGCTGGAAGAGCCGCTTTGTGCGCACTCAAGGGCCGGAAAACCCGCCTGCTCAAAATGTCTCGATGTCTGTCCCACCGGCGCGATCACCTCCGCCGGCGAGCACGTGGCCATCGACCCGCTGATCTGTGCCGGATGCGGTGCCTGCTCCGCGCTCTGCCCATCAGGCGCCATCAGCTATGATGCCCCGCCGGTCGCCACGGTGTTTTCGCGGCTGAACACCCTGGCTGCGACCTATCGCAAAAACGGCGGCACCGGCGCCCGCCTGCTGGTGCATGACGACAGCCATGGACGCGAGATGATCTCGCTGGCCGCCCGCTACGGGCGCGGCCTGCCTGCGCAGGTGATCCCGCTGGAAGTGACCGCTCTTGCCGGTTTCGGCCATGCGGAAATGCTGGCGGCCCTTGCCTGCGGGTTCACCGGGGTGATCATCCTGCCGGCGCCACGCACCGAAAGCGATGTGATTGCCAGTGAGATGGCGCTGGCCAATGCCATCGGCGGGAGCGCCTCGGTCACGCTGCTTGATGTGGCCGACCCCGACGCGCTGTATGACGCACTCTACAACAGCGCACTCTCCGCCACAGACCATGATCCGGCGCTGCCCATCGGCACCCGCCGCCAGGTCGCGCGTCTGGCAGGTAAGACGCTGCAGCCCGATGCTGAGATCGTGCCCCTGCCGGAGGGCGCGCCCTATGGCGCAGTGCTGGTGGATACCGATGCCTGCACGCTTTGTCTGGCCTGTGTGTCGCTCTGCCCATCGGGCGCGCTGGGGGATAACGAAGATCTGCCGCAGCTGCGCTTTCAGGAGGATGCCTGCCTGCAGTGCGGGCTCTGCGCGAATGTCTGCCCGGAAACAGCGATCACGCTGGAGCCGCGTCTCGATCTGACCGATGCGGCCTTCACGCAGAAGGTGCTGAAGGAAGAAGAACCTTTTGCCTGCGTCGAATGCGGCTCACTGTTCGGCACGAAATCAACCGTCGAGCGGATCATGGAAAAGCTGGCGGGCAACCATCATATGTTTGCCACGACAGAGGCCGCGCGGATGATTCAGATGTGCGACAACTGCCGCATTCAGGCGCAGTATCACTCTGAGAACAATCCGTTTTCCGGGGGCGAACGGCCAAAGATCCGAACCACGGACGACTACCTGAGCAAACGCAGGGATCACTGAAGTTGCAGCGGAGCCCCAAGATCAGCCGGCGCCATTTCCGAGACAAATGCGAGGATCGCTTCGAGATCCGGCAGGGTAATCTCGACGGGCACAATCGGCGGCGGCAGCGTCGGGTCGAAAGGCGCGGTGACGTCTTTGATCTGTGTGAAGCTGGGGTGCGGGTTCAGCAGGTGAAATGTCGCAAAGCGCGTGTCCCATTCCGGCAAGCCGCGCAGCACAGCAAAGGACGGCGTGGAGCCGAGCCCGTTCATGCGGTTCTTTTTGTTGATCACATGGCAGCGCCCGCAGTGCAGAAGCGAAAGCTTTTCGCCCGCGAGCGCATCGCCTTCGTAGACGGTTTCCTCTTCGACACGCGCCTTCGTGAGGTTAGCTGTGTAGCTTTCACCATCCGGCCCCGTATAGCTCTCGATGGTGCGTTTTCCGACATCCGACTGCAGCCATTCCAGAAAGCGTTCCGCGCGCGGGTCGCCACCGTGCGAAAAGCTCCAGCGCTGCGCCGGCCCCTCGAAAACCGGCCTGCCCTCCTCGCCGAAGGCCATTTCTGCGGCAGCCCCCGGGGACACGCGGGTGATCCGCACGCCGGTCTTAAGCGAGAACCGCGGCAGCAGGTGCTGTGCAAATCCGGACGCATCGAGCGCCTCGGGCACGGCCAGACGCAGGGGGCCGTCCTGCGCGGCCGGCGGCAGAGCCGCCAGATGCCATATCAGTACTGCGGCAATGAGACCTCGCATAACCCGTTTCCTTTCCCGCCTGCCCGGGCCTCAGCCTAGGCGCCCCGGCAATTCACCGTCAAGTTTCAAGATCATAAAAGGAGCAGACCCATGAGCGAAGACTTCAACATGTCGATGCGCAAATTTCTCAAGCAGGTGGGCGTGACCTCGCAGCAGGCCATCGAAGAGGCCATGCGCAACACACCCGGCACCGAGGGCAAAACCTTTGAGGCAAAGGTCGTGCTGACTGTCGACGGCCTTGATCTTGAGCATGTGGTCACAGGCCGCATCGCCGGCGACGGGCAGTCGTAAATGAGCACCACACGTGACGCGGTTCTGACCGCGCTGAAGACCATCACAGATCCGGTCAGCGACACCGACATCATGTCAGCAGGCCTTGTGAAGGCCCTGACGGTCAGTGACGACGGTGCCGTCCGGTTCGTGATGGAAGTGTCCCCCTCACAGGCTGAGCTTTACGGCCCCGTGCGCGAAGCCGCCGAACGGGCCGTGAAGGCGCTTGGCGCGCCTTCCGTTTCGGTCGTTATGACGGCGCACAGCGCGCCCGCCGCCCCGCCCGATCTCAAACCGCAGCGCAAGGCCGAGCCCTCCGGACCGCAAAAAGTCCCCGGCGTGGACAGGATCCTGGCGATCGCCTCGGGCAAGGGCGGCGTGGGCAAGTCCACCGTTGCTTCCAATCTCGCCTGTGCGCTTGCCGCCGAAGGCCGGCGCGTCGGGCTTCTTGATGCGGATGTCTACGGCCCTTCGCAGCCGCGCATGCTGGGCGTTTCAGGCCGTCCCGCCTCGCCTGATGGCAAAACCATACTGCCGATGCGCAACTTCGGTGTCACGATGATGTCGATCGGCCTGATGACAAACGATGATCAGGCCACGGTCTGGCGCGGGCCGATGCTGATGGGCGCGTTGCAGCAGATGATGACGCAGGTGCAGTGGGGCGCGCTCGATGTGCTGATCGTTGATCTGCCGCCCGGCACCGGCGACGTGCAGATGACCCTTTCGCAAAAGTTCCACGTGGACGGCGTGGTTGTGGTCTCCACCCCGCAGGATGTGGCGCTGATTGATGCGCGTAAAGGCATCGATATGTTCAATCAGCTGAAAACGCCGATTCTGGGCATGATTGAAAACATGTCGACGCATATCTGCTCGAACTGCGGACATGAGGAACATGTCTTCGGCCATGGCGGGGTAGCGGCAGAAGCGCAGAAGATCGGTGTGCCGCTGCTTGCCGAGATCCCGCTGCATCTCGACATCCGGCTCGCGGCCGACGGTGGTGCGCCGGTGGTGATCTCAAAGCCCGACAGCCCTCAGGCGGACGCGTTTCGCGCGGTGGCACGGCAGCTTGTGGCCGACGGAAAGGCATGAGCGGGCCGCAGTTTCCCCCGCTTTTTACCGCCATGGCAACCGCCGGTGCTGATCCGCTCGCGGCGGCCTGTGCCGAGGCGCGCAAAGGCTGCGATGCAGGCCTTGTGACCTGGGATATCTCGCCTGCCCTGCTGCGGGCAGCCATCGTTCTGGCGCCTGAAGTGCCGTTGCGCGAAGCGATGATCATGCTGCCGGTGTGTGGCATCGGTTTTCAGAACGCGCTCGGCGCGCTCGCCCCGCCGGAAGTCAGCGTGCATCTCGGCTGGTCGGGGGCGCTTCTGGTGAACGGCGGGACCTGCGGGCAGCTGACTCCGGTGGCGTCCGCGAAAGACCCCGATGCAGAACCCGACTGGCTGGTGATCGGGCTTGAAGTGACGCTGAGCCGCGAGGAAGAGGACACCGGGCTGACACCCGACGAGACAGATCTTTTCACCGAGGGCTGCTCAGAAATCGAGGCCGCGGACCTGCTGGAGGCCTGGGTGCGGCACACGCTCGTCTGGATCAACCGCTGGTCAGAGGACGGCACGCGCCCGGTTCACAGCGAATGGCAGGGCCTCGCACAGGGGCTGAACGAAGAGACCACCGCAGAGGGGCACACCGGCACCTTCCTTGGTGTCGATGAAAGCTTCGGAATGCTCTTGCAGAGCGGCGAGAGCACCACCATCATACCCCTGACGACAACACTGCGGGACATTCCATGAAACTGGCACGGGCCATTCATTTCGACGACAGCGACACGCGCGTTTTCCACAACCCTGCCCGTACGGGCGAGTGGTGTATTTCGGGCGGATTTGAGTTTTCCAACTGGACGGAGGGCGATCTGGTGGGCAAGGCAAAGCAGGCCTTTACCAACGGCTGGATGGGCGTGGAGACCTTTGGCCGTTCGAGTTTTGTCGCGGTTACGCAGATCGAAGAGTATGAGCGCGCAGCACTTGCCGGTGCTCTGGCCCGGCATTTTGTCGAGATCTACGGCGCACCCGATGAGGTGGCGGCGATGGGGGTTGCCGAAGAAGAGATCGCGCAGATGATTGAGCTCTGCGAAGATCATGCGCCCAACTCCCTGCTGACCGTCACCCGTGAATTAACAGACGCGGGCGTGCGCGAAAGCTACCGGATGATTGAGCCGCAGGATGCGGGCATTGAACAGTTCGCGGTCCACGGCTCGCTCGATGAAGAGCCGCACCAGCACTGAGCTCTATTCCGGTTTCGCGTTGAAGGTAAAAAGCGTCTCACCACCAATTGTGTAGCTGTTAATCAGCTCCTGCGCACGTGCACCCGTCAGCCAGTTTTCCAGCGTTACCGCCAGATCATTGCGCACGTGAGCATGCTTTTCAGGGCTTACGGGGATGAAAGCGTATTGATTAAAGAGCTTCGGATCGCCCGAAAAAAGCAGCGTCAGACCGGCTTTATTCCCAAAGTTGAGCCAGCTTGCCCGGTCCGCCAGGATATAGGCATCAAGGCCTGCTGCCGTATTCAGGCTCGCGCCCATGCCGGCACCTACCGCGCGGTACCAGGGATCGAACGTCGCCGGATCAATCCCTGCTTCCGCCCAGAGCGCCAGTTCCTTTTTATGGGTGCCGCTGTCATCGCCGCGGCTGACAAAGGCGGGTTTCTCCGCGCCGATCTTCTGCAGCGCTCCGGCCACCGTCGCGGCCTGCGCGATACCCGCCGGATCATCCTGCGGCCCGATAATCACGAAATCATTATACATGATTTCCCGCCGGTATGTGCCTGAACCCTCAGCAACAAATGCCTCTTCGGCCTTGCGCGAATGCACCAGAATTGCGTCCACATCACCCGCCTGCCCCAGCCGCAGCGCCTGGCCTGTACCAACCACCAGAAGCTGCACATCAAGCCCGGTGTCTTCTTTGATGGCCGGCAGCAGGATCTGCGACAGCCCGGAATTTTCAAAGGAGGTGGTCACCGCCACTCTGATCTCTTCGGCGGTGGCTGCCGTGCTCAGCATCAGGGCCGTGGCGACGGCCAGAAAATGTCGTATCATCCGATGATATCCCCTCGTAAAAACGCCGCCAGTTCGGCACAGGCCGGCGCGTCGAAAATCCCCGGTGCCGCGCCCTGTTCGCGGATGGTGCCATGCAACATAAAGATCACGTCCTGTGCAAGCCTGCGTGCCTGGCCCAGATCATGCGTGGTCATAATAATCCGTGTGCCGGTGCCGAGCGCTTCGGTCAGCAGGCTTTCGATATCCCGGGTCGAGGCGCCGTCAAGGCTCGCGCAGGGTTCATCAAGAAAGAGCACCTGCGGGTTGCGGATCAGTGCCCGCGCCAGCGCCAGTTTCTGTTTTTCACCGCCGGACAGACGCGTGGCCTGAAGCTTCATCCGGTCCTGCAGACCGATGCGCGCACCCCAGTTTACAACCTTTTCGGTGATTTCCGCTGTCGGCGCGCCAACAAGCTGCAGCGGATAGCGCAGATTGTCCGCGACCGTACGGCGCAGCATGATGGGTGTCTGAAAAACATAGGCCTGATGGTGCCGGGCCTCTGCCTGCGGCACCGCCCATGTGATCCGGCCTGCGCTCAGTCTTTCCACCCCGTGCATGACCCGGAGCAGCGTCGTCTTGCCACTGCCGTTGGGGCCGAGGATCATGGTCAGCCCGCCGGGCCCGAGCTCCGCAGAAACCGGGCCGATCAGTCGTTTACCGCGGCGGCGCACAAAGACATCCTGAAGCGTCAGAGGCAGAACCGTGCTCACCATCTGCCCTCACTCTCGGTGCGTGACAGCCAGTGAATGGCGATGTTGATCCCGATGGCAAGCGTGATCAGCACAAACCCAAGGGCCAGCGCCAGGGCAAAATCGCCCTTGCCGGTTTCCAGTGCGATCGCCGTGGTCAGCACGCGCGTCGCGTTTTCGATATTGCCGCCAACGATCATGATGGCGCCAACCTCTCCGATCGCGCGGCCAAATCCGGCGAGAGCGGCGGTCAGCAGGTTGCGCCGGCCATCCCAGATCAGCGTGCGGATGCGCTGTCCCTGCGAAGTGTTCAGTGAAATCAGCAGGTCATGGTATTCCGCCCAGAGCTCGCGCATGGCCTGATGCGTCACCGATGCAATCAGCGGCGTGATGATGACCACCTGCGCGATGATCATGGCCGTGGGCGTAAAGAGCAGGCCCAGCACCCCGAACGGCCCTGAGCGCGACAACAGGATATAGACGATGAGCCCCACCACCACCGGTGGCAACCCCATCAGCGCGTTCAGCAGCGAGATCGTAAGGCGCCGGTAGCGAAAGCGCCGGATCGCGAGAAACGTGCCCAGTGGCAGCGCAATCGCCGAGGCAATCAGCAGCGCCGTCAGGCTGACCTGCAGCGAGCGCAGGCTGATCTGCATGAGCTCCGGATCAAGGGTAACCATCAGCCAGAAGGCGGAAACCAGACCGTCATAGATATCGCTCATAGCTCAGGTCTGTCCGCGCCGGTGCATCTGCTGTTGAAAGTGGTTTCAGACCTATGTCAATCCGGCGCTCTGCGCAATCGCCGGGATGCGGGAGGCTCAGTCGTCGTCGGCGTTTCTGCGGGCGGGCAGACGGTCAAAGAGCTTCTGCGCCAGCGTCAGGACCACAAAGACGCCGACCGCCCAGATCAGCAGGCTGTAGGGTGCGGCTTTCGTGCCCCGCAGCCATCGCGCAACGAGATCCCCCTGCGGGTGCAGCGCTTCGATACCGAAGAGCCCCGGACGGGACCAGAGCGACCAGTTCCAGAACCCCGAGAGATAGAGCAGCACCGCCGCCAGAAAGGCCACGATAACCAGTGTGATGACCCGGCGCATCAGTCTGCCCGCTCCAGCGTCGCAGGATCAATCGCCAGTACCAGCAGATCGCCGCGCCGCGCCACTTCTCCCTCAACGGTTACGAACTGAGCAACCCAGTGATAGGCTTCTGCCGGCAGCTTCGTGCCCCCGGGGCCGGTAATCAGCAGGAACGCGTGCCCCTCTACCGGTTGCGTGGTGACGAAAACCGGCGGGATATCCCCCAGGAGGCACAGATTGGCACAGGCCTTGTGGGCGATCCCGCGCCCCGGCCGCATTGCCCCGGCGAGGCATTTGCCGTCACAGATCTCACCGGCCAGACGCCACCGTCCCAGCGGTTCGGTCGTCATCTCCGGAGCGGCACCTTCAGCCGCGGAGAGCCCGTTCTGCCCGCCTCTGAGCTGCATCATCTCAAGATCCCCGCGGTCGAGGATGACACCGGAGGCCGTTGCGAGCTGCCCTTCGAGGGGTGCTGCACGGGCATCGACGCTGGTCTTACCCTGCCCGGCCAGCATCAGGGTCTGCCCCACCGCCACATGTTCGCTGCCCTGCGTGACCCGCAGCACCGGATAGGGGGTGAGCTCCACGACGCCGGTCACCGTCTGGCGTCCGTAATCAAAGCGGAATGCCCCCTCGCCCGGGTCATCCTGCGCCGTTCCAAGGGCGAGGCCCAGCCCGGCAAGGCCCGGGACAAAGATCACACAGACTACCAGCAGAAACGCCCGCAGCGCGCGGGGTACCGGCAGGTAGCCGACAAAGAACGGCTTGTCAGGATCGCTCATACGCCCGCCTCCGCTGTTCCCGAACCGGACACCGGCACAGGTTCGACGGGCGTGCCCGGCGGGTTGGCTCTGGGGTCCACCTGCACCGTGCTGCCCGAAAGGCGCAGCGCATAGGTGGGAACTTTTTCAGTGAATGGCGCAGGCGACCGGCCGGTTCTGACGTCATACTGAAACCCGTGCCAGGGACAGGTCACCAGACAGTCGATGATCCGGCCCTCGCCCAGCGGTCCGTTCTGGTGAGCGCAGGCGTTTGAAATGGCGCTGAGCCTTCCCTCGTGCAGAAAGACCGCAACCCGGTCGCCCTCCGGCAGCAGCCGGATTTTCGCAAAGCCCTCGCGCATTTGCGACAGGTCGCAGATGTCGATCCACTCAGCGGTGTCGGCGGCAGGTGCAGGCGCGCGCCGCCGCTCGGCCAGAGCCGCCACCAGATGCAGCCCGCCGACCGCCGTGGCACCGGCCAGAAAGATCGCGGTGAACACATGGTTCTGCTGGTCCTGCAGAACCCCGAAAGACACATGCGCCACGACCGAAAGATAGGCGGGATAAATCAGGTAATGGATACGCTTCCAGACCGGTGGCGTGAGGAATTTCATCCAGAAATCATGGCTCGTCGCGGCGAGAATGATCAGCACGATCAGCGCGAAAATGCCAAAAGCCTCAAAGGGAAAGCCCTGCAGCTGCCCGTAGGAAGTATTGGCAAACAAAAGCGCCTCGTATTTGTCGGACATCGAAAAAGCAAAGTACCAGTCGACGATATAGGAGGCATGGGTCAGCGCCACGAAGACGGTCATCACGCCGAAATGTCTGCGGTTATAGAGAAGCGGCAGGAACCGGGTGTCGAGCCGGGCAAGCGGCCCGATGCACAGGATCACCGTCAGCATGACAAAGGCGCAGGCACCGAACGCCCGCGCGTTATGCACCTGCGGGTTGATCGGGCGTTCGTGGCTCAGCAGGCCGGGGGCTGCATAGAGGAAAACATAGAGAAAGAGCGCCACCCCGCACAGCATGACCAGATCGTAGAGGTATTTGTTACTGTTCCACTGAACGGGGATGTATTTGACGCTCACTGGCTGACCTCCGCAGGGGAGCTGAGACGTTCGGGCGCAATATCTGCGGGCCATGTCTGGCGCACCGTGAGGCCCGCGAGGATAATGAGCGCGATGCCCGCCGGCAGGATGAACCCCGCGGCCAGATGCGATCTGCGCGGCGGGTCATAGCGGCGTTGCCAGACCTCGCGCCCGCTCTCGTACACATACCAGCGCCACAGAACGAGCGGCCAGATCACCATCACCCCGGGGATGAGCAGCGGACGGAACACATATGCGCCCTGCGCGTCTTCGTCGATGCGGTCCATGCCGAAGGTAAGAAAGACCGCCGCCACCAGCGCGCCAAAAATCAGCCAGGCCCGCAGCCCCGTAAGGATGATTTCAGCCTCATTCATGCGGCACCGCCAAAGGCCACACCAGAGATCTCCGCCATGTCTTTTTTCCAGGTGGTCAGATCGTCGTGACAGAATTTATTCAGATGATCATGCCCGCAGGCCCGCGCCATGACCTGCATGAGCCCGGTCGAGGCTGCAAAGAAATTCGCCAGCTGGCGGGCGGATTTTTCCACAACGATGCGGCTGACCAGATGTGGTTTCTGCGTGGCGATGCCAACCGGGCAGTTGTTGGTGTGACAGGCGCGCATCGCGAGGCACCCGATCGCCTGCATGGCACTGTTGGAGACGGCTATGGCATCCGCCCCGAGCGCCATCGCCTTGATGAAATCAGCAGGTTTGCGCAGCCCGCCGGTGATCACCAGCGAAATATCCGCGCGTTCCAGCCGGTCGAGATGCGCGCGCGCGCGGGCCAGGGCTGGGATCGTCGGCACCGAGATATTGTCGCGGAAGATGATCGGGGCCGCCCCCGTCCCGCCGCCGCGCCCGTCGAGGATGATGTAATCGACCCCAACCTCAAGGGCTGCGTCGATGTCGCGTTCGATGTGCTGTGCGCTCAGTTTGTAGCCCACGGGAATACCGCCGGTGCGGTCGCGGACTTCGTCGGCGAAATCGCGGATCTGCGCGGGATCGGTCCAGTCGGGGAAGCGTGCGGGCGATACTGCATCTTCGCCTTCTTTCAGACCGCGGACTTCGGCAATTTTGCCCTGCACCTTTGCACCCGGCAGATGCCCGCCGGTGCCGGTTTTGGCCCCCTGCCCGCCTTTGAAATGAAACGCCTGTACCTTCGAAAGTTTCTCCCATTCAAAGCCGAACCGCGCCGAGGCCAGTTCATAGAAATAGCGGCTGTTGGCTTCCTGCTCGCCCGGAAGCATGCCGCCCTCGCCCGAACAGATGCCTGTGCCGGCCAGTTCGGCGCCGCGCGCGAGTGCGATCTTGGCGGGCTCAGACAACGCCCCGAAAGACATATCCGACACAAAGAGCGGGATCTTCAGCCGCAGCGGTTTCTGCGCGTTCGGTCCGATCACCACCTCGGTGCCAACCTCTGCGTCATCAAGAAGCGGCGGTTTCGCAAGCTGTGCCGTCAGGATCTGGATATCGTCCCAGTCAGGCAGTTCAGCACGCAGCACGCCCATCGCATCGACCTGCCCGTGGTGGCCGGATCTGCTCAACCCGTCGCGGGCATAGCTCTGGATCAGCCCGGTATAAGGCTCGCCGGTGTCCCCATGGCTCGGGTCGGCGTAAAGCCCCAGATAAGCGTCGCGGTTATAGGGCTGCGGATTGTCGAAGCCCCACTGATTAATCTCATCAGCGTCGACCATCACCTGGCCGTCCTCGACCCAGGAATTAAACTTCGGCAGTACCTCGTCATTGGCATAGGCAGAAACTCCGCTGTCGAGCCGGTAGTCCCAGTTGTGCACACCACAGATCAGGTCTTTACCGCGCACATGCCCGTCCGACATCAGCGCGCCGCGGTGCAGGCAGCGTCCGTAAAAAACCGATATCTCCTCATCAAAGCGGACAACCACAAGATCCACCTCGCCGACGATGGCGTACTGCGGGTCACGGTCGGGCAAGGTGTCGAGGCGGGCGACAGTCTGAGGCGTCATAGGGTCCCTTTCGGTATTCCTGTTCCGGCAGACTTTGTTACCCCCCGGCCTTTGCAGACTGCGCCAGCGACAGGCCGGGGCCAAATCACTTTTTCGGATTCTCATCCAGGGCGCCGCTTTTTACAGCCCTTTGGTTTAATGACTCCACCGCAGCAGAGGTGTCGGTCACGGGCCACCGCCCAGCGGGATGCCCCGGACCGCGCGCACGCCTGCACGTACAATTGCGATCACCGTGATCACCGTCAGCAGCCAGAAGAACCAGGTGATCGGGCCCCGGAACAGGATCAGCGGATCACTGCCCGACATCAGCATCGACTGGCGGAAATTATCCTCCAGCAAGGGGCCGAGGATAAAGGCGATAAGAAAGGGTGCTGCCGGCACCTGATAGCGCACCATCAGATACCCGACCCATCCCATGGCAAACATCACGCCGACGTCGAAGATATTGTTGTTCACCGCAAAGACGCCGTAGATGCAGAGCACCAGCACGGCGGGGATCAGAATGCGTTTGGGGATATCGGCCACATATTTAAAGCCGCGGATCGCCACGGTGCCGACGATGAAGAGGAAAAACGAGCTGACGATGAGGCCGATAAAGAGGCCATAGATGATATCCACGTTCAGGATAAACATCATCGGGCCGGGCTGCAGCCCGTGGATCATGAAGGCACCGATGATGATTGCGGTAATCACGTCGCCCGGTACACCGAGCGCCAGGAGCGGAATGAGCGTAGCACCGGCCACACCATTGTTGCCGGCCTCTGACGCGGCCACGCCTTCCACCTCACCCTTGCCGAAATTGTCGCGGTTTTTCGAAGTGCGCCGCGCCTCGGAATAGCTCAGAAAGGCGGACGGCGCCGCCCCGATGCCCGGAATGGAGCCCAGAAAGACCCCGATGAAGCTGCCGCGCACGATGGATTTGAAACACCGCCGGTAATCGGCAAAGGTCACGCGGTTGTTGCCAAGGCTGCGCGCGGTACCGACATGGGCCGTGGGATTCCAGACCATGGCAAGGATCTCGGGGATGGCAAAAAGACCGATCAGCACAGCGATGAAGTTCAGCCCCCCCATCATATTGGGATCGCCGAATGTGAACCGGTTTGTTCCGTACACCAGATCAAGCCCGATGGTGGCCAGCAGCAGACCCAGAAGCGCCGACAGCGCCCCGCGCAGCAGGCTGGTGCCTGAAACGCCGGCAATGATGGTCAGCGAAAAGAGGATAAGCGTGAAAAACTCCGGCGGACCGAAGCTCAGCGCAAAGGAGGCCAGCCAGCCGGCAAAGAGAATAAGCGCCAGATTGGAGATCACATCCGCCGTGCAGGAGGCCCAGAGCGCCATGCCAAGCGCGCGCCCTGCCTCGCCCTTTTCGGCCATCGGATAGCCATCAAGGATCGTGGCCGATGATGCGGGCGTGCCGGGTGTCTTGATCAGGATCGCCGGAATCGAGCCGCCGAAAATACCGCCCTTATAGACCCCGAGCAGCAACAGGATGCCGGTGATCGGCTGCATGGCAAAAGTGAAGGGCAGCGTCAGCGCCACCGCCATGGTGGCCGACATGCCCGGGATTGCCCCGCCGATGGTGCCGATGGCCACGCCCACAAAAAGCGCCAGAAAAGATTCCACGTTGCCAACGAGGCTGAGACCCGCGGCGATGCTGTCCATAAAACTCATGGCAGCCTCAGATAGTCGCCCTGCGGAATGGCGACCCCCGCGACATGAGCAAAGAAAGCATAAAGCACCAGCGGCACGATCACCGCACAGACCAGCGCCGTTTTCGGATGCCGCGTGCGCACCAGAAAGGCGGTGGCCACAAAGATGAGCATCGCGGTCAGCACCATGCCAAGTCGCGGCATCAGGAACATGGCAAGCACCATGATCACTGCCATGCCGGCAAGCCGCATCCAGGCGGCGCGCGGATCATCCGAGGGCGCATCGACCGGCTCACCGCTGTCGGTCATGCGCAGCCCGCCGAAAATGAGACCCAGACCTGCCAGAAAAGTGAACCCTGCCAGCGCATAGGGCCAGAAAAGCGGCGACAGAACCAGGCGCTGCACGTTGCTCGGAGAGGAGACCCACTGGGGGATCGCCACCAGCGTAAGAAGCACCGCAGCGATCAGCGCACCAATCCCGAGGCGCAGCTGTACCTGTCGCTCTGTCATCCCCGCCTACCCCCTTATTTTCGTATCACACCCGGATCAGAAAACGCCGGACCTGGTGAGGCCCGGCGTCTGTTATTGCTGCCAGAGGCCGGACAGTTCTGCCTAGCCTTCAATCCTCATGCCCAGATCGTCAACAAGTTTCCGGAATGTTTCGTACTGACCCTGAATAAACTCATTGGCTCTGACCGGATCCATCAGCTCGATTACCGAGCCGCGTGAGGTCATTTTATCGAGGAACTCCTCATCTGCCGTGGCAGTGGCCATCCACTCGCCCCACTTGTCGGCAACGTCATCAGGCAGGTCATCGGGGCCGGCGATACCGGTCCAGCCGACCAGCTGATGCAGCGCAGGTTTGCCCAGATCGGCCGCTGTCGGCGCGTCAAAGCCTGGCACTGGCTCGGCCGTTGTCACCATCAGCGGCACCAGCTGTTTGTTGGCGACAAAGCTCGCCAGCGCGGACGAGTTGGTGCACAGGAACGTGGCCGTGCCATTCAGAACCGCGGTTGCAGCCGCGCCGCCACCCTTTTGCGGGATGTGCGTTGTCTGTGTCAGAGGATCAGTCACCCCGAACTCGGAGAGCACCATCACCGCCGCGATGTGCAGCAGCGATCCGACACCGGAAGAGGAATAGGTCACACCACCTTCGGCAACTCTGGCGATCAGCTCGTCCATCGAAGTAATGCCGGAATTCGGGCTCACAGCGCAGGCAACCGGGTTGATCTCATAGACGGTGACAAAGCGGAAATCTTCCAGTGTGTAGGGCAGCGTCGCTTTCATGGCAGGGTTCACCGAATGCGACCCCACACGGGCAAAGAGCATGGTGTAACCGTCTGCCTTGGCGTTCTGTACGGCAACAGAACCCGTGGCGCCCCCGGCGCCCGTCACATTCGCCATCACCAGCGGTCTGCCGACAGCATTGTTCAGCGGCTCGGCAATTGTGCGCGCTGAGATATCGGTGGCGCCCCCGGCACCATAGGGGATGACCATGTTAATCGGCCGCTCCGGATACTCGGCAAAGGCGGTTGTCGCGAGGCCCAGACTGACGGCACAGGCCGCACCAAAGGTCTTGAATTTCATCATTTTTCTCCCTGTTCGTTCGTTATTAAGGAGATGTCCGGCTAAGACCGGCACCGCCCTTGACAATTGGTATCGTTAAGTGAAGCTTAAAAGAAGTAATTTAATATTACAAATTGCGTTAGGCTGACTTACGAAAGAGGCCCGGCATCCCGTGTCGATCAGAATGCTCAGAACCCTCATCGCCATTGATGACCACAAAACGTTCAGTGCGGCGGCGGATGCTGTCTTTGTGACCCACGCCGCCGTCAGCCAGCAGATGCGCGCGCTCGAGGAAAACTGGGGCGTTCAGATATTCGACCGCACGCGGCGCACGCCCGAACTCACGCCGGTGGGCCGCGCGCTGGTCGCCCGGGCGCGTGAGGTGGTGCGCGGGTATGACCAGATCCTGCCCTCTGTCACAGGCGAAACCGGCGTCAGCGGCGAAGTGGCGCTCGGCGCCCTGCCCACCACGCTCACCACACTGGTGCCGCAGGTGATCTCGCTGCTGATGGCGCGCCATCCGGATGTGCATGTGCATCTCAATCCCGGACTGACGACGGCGATGATTTCTCAGCTGGAGCGCGGCGCGCTGGATGTGGCGCTGATCACCCGTCCCGAGACCCTGCCCCCCGATCTTGAGTTTCTGGAGATCGCCGAGGAGCCGGTGCAGCTGCTGGCTTCACTGGAGACGCAAAGCGATGATCCGCTGGAACTGCTGTCGTCGCATTCCTTCATCCGGTTCAACCGCGATGCTGTCGTCGGTCATATGATCGAAACCTGGCTGCAGAAAAAGGGTATCCGGGTCAATGAAACCATGGAGCTCGACAGTCTGGAGGCGATCTCCAGCATGGTGCATGCCAACCTGGGCGTGGCGATGGCGCCCCGCCGCTGTGTCCGGGTGCGCAATCCGCTGGCTCTCAAACGCCTGTCGCTGGGCACGGATGCTCCGGTGCGACGGCTGGGTCTTGCGCACCGGCGTGACAACCCGCGCTCGCGCATCCTGAGCGAGCTGCACAACCTGTGCCTGCGGGTCATTGAGAGTGCCAGCGCGGTGAACGCCGGTCCGGACCGGACCACACCGGAATGACATCCCACGAGTTACTCTACATCTTTATGGGGGCCGCAGCCGCCGGTTTCATCAACGGCATGGCGGCCTTTGGCACGGCGCTATTTGCGCTGGGATTTTTTCTGACCGTGATGAGCCCGGTACAGGCCGTGGCAGTCACAGTCAGTATTGCCGCAGTGAACGGTGTGCAGGGCATCTGGGTGGTGCGCCGCGAGATGATGGCCAACCTGCCGCGGCTGGCGCGGTTTCTGGTGCCGGGGCTGATCGGCATTCCCATCGGATTGTCGGTGCTGGGCATGATCAATGCAGAGATGCTGAAACTGGTGATCGCCGGGTTTCTCATTCTCTACGGCGGTTACTTTTCACTGCGTCGCAAGCTGCCGGATATTGCACAGCGCACGCCGGTGATTGACATTCTGGTCGGGTTTGCCGGCGGTGTGCTGGGCGGGGCGGTGGCGCTCTCCGGGGTGCTGCCCACGATGTGGTGTTCCCTGCGCAACTGGCCCAAAGCCGAAGTGCGTGCCGTGCTGCAGCCCTATAACCTCGCCGTTCTTGGCTTTGCGATGATTCTGCTGATCGGCAAAGGTGCCTATGACCGCGAGACACTGCTCTTTGTCGCAGTTGCGATGCCTGTGGCGATTGTTTTTGCCCGGATCGGGATTGCAGCTTTCCGGCGCATTCCGAATGCGCTTTTTCACCGCCTGCTGATCGGCCTCTGCCTCGTGTCGGGCACCCTGCTGATGATAAGAGAAGTGCTATGAGAATTGACCGTATCCAGGTTTTCGTCTTCCGCGCCCCGACGCCTGCACCAGTGGCCACGTCCTTTGGCACCATGCGCGACCGTCCGGCGGTCTTCGTTCGCCTGACGGAAGCCGGCGGGGCGCATGGCTGGGGTGAGATCTTTGCCAACTGGCCTGCCGCAGGGGCCGAACACCGCGCCCGGCTGCTCGCCGAAGATATCAGCGCGCTTATCCTCGGCCAGGCTTTCAGTAAACCGGCCGATCTGTGGCGGGATCTGACCCGGGCCACGCATATCCGGGCGCTGCAATGTGGCGAGCCGGGCCCCTTTGCGCATGTTCTGGCCGGCATTGACACAGCAGTGCATGACATCGCGGCCCGGATGGCCGGTGTTTCGCTGGCACGGCTGCTTAATCCTGAGGCCGCAGTCGATGTGCCGGTTTATGCCAGCGGCATCGCAATTGCGCGGGCGGATGAAGAAACCGAAAGCGCCCGGGCGCGCGGCATCACCTGTTTCAAGGTCAAGATCGGGTTTGATATGGCCGGTGATCTGACACGTCTGGCGGCGCTCGGCGCCGGGCTGGCCCCCGGCGAGCGCCTCTTTACCGATGCCAACCAGGCCTGGGATCCGGCGCAGGCAAAGAAGTTTTTAACCGGGGCCGCGGATCTCGGGATCGGCTGGCTGGAAGAACCGGTTGCCGCGGATCGTCCCGCCTCTGACTGGCAGACTCTCGCGGCAAGCGCGGACATACCGCTGGCGGCGGGAGAGAACATCTCGGGAGACGCGGATTTTGACGCAGTGATCGCCGCAGGTGCGCTGCAGTTTGTGCAACCCGATGTTGCAAAATGGGGTGGCGTCGGCGGATGTTACGGGGTGGCGCGGCGGGCGCTGAAGGCGGGGCTTACCTATTGTCCGCATTTTCTGGGCGGCGGCATCGGGCTTGCGGCCTCGGCGCATCTGCTGGCGGCTGCGGGCGGCGGCGGGTTGCTGGAACTTGACGTGAACGCAAATCCGCTGCGGGATGCCTTTTTCGACGGCGATCCGGCAGAGGGGGGCATATGGCGTCTCAGTTCCCTGCCCGGTCTCGGCATTGACGCGCTGCCCGAAGAGATCGCGCCGTTTCAGACCCTCGCTCTTGACCTCAGTTAACATTGCATCATCCTGAGGCGCGCATCAGGAGAGAGAGACCATGTACACGCTTTTTATGGCCAAAGGCACATCCGCGCTCGCCGCGCATATCCTGCTTGAGGAAATCGGCGCCGATTATGAAACGCGGATGCTTTCAATCCCGGATCAGGACCATCAGGGCCCTGAATATCTTGCGATAAACCCGCGCGGCCGGGTACCTGCACTGCAGACCCCCCAGGGCGTTCTGACCGAAAACTCTGCGATCCTGGCCTATCTCGCGCAGGTGCATCCGGAGGCCGGTCTCGCGCCGGCAGACCCCTTCGCCTTTGCCCGGGCGCAGTCGTTTTGCCTTTATCTGGCCGCCACGATGCATCCTGCCTTTGCGCATAAACTGCGCGGGGCGCGCTTTGCCGATGATCCGGAGGCAATCGAAGCGATGAAGCAGAAAGTGCCTGAAAACATGGCGGAATGCGCACAGCTGATTGAGGATCACCTGCTTAAGGGCCCCTGGGCGCTGGGAGAGGAGTTCTCCTATTGCGACCCCTATCTTTTTCTGGTGCACCGCTGGCTTGGCGCCAACGGGATCAACACTGCGGACTATCCGAAAATCCACGCGCATATGCTGGCAATGAAAGAACGCCCGTCGGTGAAAACGGTCATGGCACAGCACGGGCTTTAGCCGATGATTTCGTCCGATTTGTCGTCGGTTTCGCCATAGCGCCGCATCACTGCAGGTTTCGTGCCTTCGTAAATACGCTCGATATTATGCTGGATCTTCGCGTTTTCCCGCTCGAAAAGACAGTCACCGTTCATATCAGAGGCAACGATGAACGGGCCCATACGCCGCGCGCGGATGACCCACATCGCCTGGGCAATCCCCAGCTCTTCATGCCAGTGCACCGCCTCAACCGTTTCGACACCGCGCCCCAGCAGGGCGCCGGTGCCATAGCCTACAGTGGAGAGGTACACCGCCCCGTTTGGCACAAAATATTCCCTGTAGTCCTTTGACGACATGCCGCCCTTGCCGATAATCAGCCGCGCGCCGGTTTTCTCCATCCATTCGGGCAGCCATTTGGCAAAGCGAAAGCTCGCGGTCGCCGTTACGGCGCCCAGATCAAACGAGCCATCCTCGCGGATCACCGCCGCCGGCGAACAGTGAAAGTTGGCGGCACTCTGTGAGGGCAGCTCCAGCGGGATATTCGCCTTTTCCTCCAGCGCACGCATGTAAACACCCTCGCGCGCGGTGTAGATCAGCCCGTCGAGATAGACGATATCGCCAAGGCGCAGATCCGCGACCGCCTCTGCGGTCGGTGTGGTGCTGAGTACGACTTCTCTGAGGCTCATTCTGCAGCCTCCAGCGCGGGTTCCCAGTCCACGCCTTCGCGGCGCTGATAGGGGGTGAACCAGTCAGGATCGGTGCGGTATTCTACCCGGCCGTCCGGGAAAAGACGTGCCACCGCCCTGCGCGAGGACAGGCAGAAAGCATGCACCGACATCTGCATGCCGCCGGTGTGGCAGTAGCCAACTTCAATATTGCAGTCTATCACCATGTTTTTACCGACAAAACCCATGGCTCCCATGCCGATGGAATTGCCCAGTTCCCTGAACTCATCCTCCATCGCCGCGATCTTCGGATCGGAATTGCGGCTGCCCACCGTGCGCAGGGTCGAGGCGCGTTTGCCCAGCACCATACAGGTGTCTTTGGATCCGCCGAGCCCGATGCCGATGATCGCCGGCTGACAGGCCAGACCGCGTTTGCCAAAGGCCATTAGGCTGTCGAGATAAAACCGTTTGATGCCCTGCACCCCGTCCGAGGGGAATAGCATCCGGTAGTCCGTGCCGAAAAGCCCGCCTTTGTGCACGGTGATGAGGTCGATCCACTCGCCCTCGGGCTCAAACCCGTATTCGATCTCAGGCGCGCCGATGCCGACGTTGTTGTTGTGATCGGTGCGCCAGAGCGGGTGCACCCGGTTGGGGCGCAGCGGCACAGCACTGGTGGCGGTGGCAGTGGCACGGCGCAGCGCCGCCTCGAGTGCCACAGGGCCGCCCTCGACACGCGCCTCATTGCCCATTTTTACGAACCAACGCGGCACGCCGGTGTCGCCGCACATTGCCCGACGATCTTCTTTGGCGGCCTCGTAATTGTCCAGCATCGCTTTGAGAACAAAGGACGAAAGGTCTCCGTCCTCGGTTTTCGCCGCTGCTTTGAGACCGTCGAGATAATCTTCAGGGATCTCGATGGCGGCCTTTTCCATCAGGCGCTCTGCGGTGTTCCGGATCAGATCGATTGCTATCATTGTGCTGCCACCAGTGTTTCGGGCTCCCCGTCGGGCAGAATGGTCTCGCCGGGCCGGACGATGGTGAATTTCACGTCCTCGCGGCCAACTTCGAGGCTGTCACCCCGCAGGCGCGCGATGGTGAAATAGCTGTCCACCAGATCCCCCTCGTCAGGGAAATCCTCGCGGTAATGCGCGCCGCGGGAGTTTTCACGCGCCAGTCCCGCGCGGGCGATCACCCCGGAGACCTCGCAGAGCGACGCAAGGTTGAGCCAGTCGTGCCAGGTCAGGTTAAACGCCAGATTGTCAGAGGCCACGCCGGTTTGCAGAAGCTCCGCGCTGATCTCGTCGATGCGCTCCAGCCCGCGTTTCAGCCCCGCAGCGGTCCGCATCACGCCGACCTCTTCCCACATCGCTTCCTGCAGACGGTTGCGCAGAGGCTGCACCAGCGCAGGTGTCTGGCGCAGCGGGCGCAGGGCGCGCTCAACTTCGGCGGCCAGTACCTCCTCATCGGGCTCACGCAGGGCGCTCATCCGACGGATGTCCGCGCCCATCGTGTCGCCGGCAATGCCGCCATAGACGGTCGAGTTGGCCACACCATTGCCGCCAAGGCGGTTGGAGCCATGCGCCCCGCCCGCGTCCTCGCCGGCCACATAAAGCCCTTCAAGCGCCGTGCGGGTGTCGGTATCGACCACCACGCCGCCCATGAAATAATGCGCCGTCGGCACCACCTCGACGCGCCCGCCCGCCAGATCGAACCCGCTGTCCTCGCAGCGTTTGACCATGCCTTTGAACTTTTTGCGCACCAGATCGGGCCCGAGATGCGCCATGGAGATAAACAGCCCCTTCTGCTCGGGGTTATTGTTCTTGCGCATCTCGGCGTACATGCCGCGGCTGACCACATCGCGGGTCGCGCGCTCGCCCTTGGCATCGTAATCGAACATGAACTGCTGACCGGCCCCGTTCAGCAGATGGCCGCCGGCACCGCGCAACCCCTCTTCGAGCACGGTGCCTGTCATCCGGCTGTGATCGCCCGCGAGCAGCCCGGTCGGGTGAAACTGCACCATCTCCATATCGCGCAGCGGCAGACCTGCGCGCACGGCCATGGCGAGCCCGTCCATGGCTTTGTCCCCGCTGGGCGTGTGGTATTTGTACATGGTCGGGCCACCGCCCGTGGCCATCAGCACCGTTTTCGCCCGCACAAACCGGAATTTACCGGTGCGCATGTCAATCATCAGCACGCCCGCCAGTGCGGTTTTGTCTTTCGTCGGCACAAGGCCAATGGCGCGGTGTTCCTGAAGCTTTTCCACCGGGCGCGCCAGAACCTGTTCCATCAGCCGGTTGATGATCTCGATGCCGGTCAGGTCGCCCTTGTGCACCGTGCGGTCGGCCGTCTGCCCGGCAAAAGCCTTCTGATGCAGCGTGCCATCCGGATTGCGGTCGAAAAAGCAGCCGATCTCGTTTTCCAGCTCACGGATGCGCACGACGGCCTGTTCGCAAAGCCGCCAGGCCATATCCTGATCGGGCAGCCATTTGCCGCCCTGTATCGTATCCATGAAATGCCGCTCAACGGTATCACCGCCCCCCAGCGCCACATTGTAGCCCCCCTGCACCATGCGCGTGCAGCCACATTTTCCGATCAGCCCTTTGACCGCGATGGTAATTTTCGTACCCGGGGGTGCCGATTGCTGTGCATGGAGTGCGGCGAAAAGCCCCGCGCCGCCGGTGCCGAGGATCAGAATATCCGTGTCGTGGCGGTCAATGTCATGGGTCATGGTCAGATCACCTGTAAAAAGAATGTGCCGGACAGCAGAACGGCAAAGCCCACGGCGCCCGCGGCCAGTGATTTCTGCGGCGCAGACCAGGGCAGCCATTCCATTGCCATCAGCCGCAGCCCGCCGGCAGTATGAACGGCAAGCAGAAAGACCAGACCGAACTCTGCAACCTTAACAAGCGGTTGCTCGGCAAAGGTCAGGAAACCATCAAGCCGTTCCGGCGCTGTCAGGGCCAGCGACAGGACATAGAAATGCAGTGGCAGAAAGAGCGCCAGCGCCACGCCGGAGACGCGGTGCAGCACAAAGGCGAGCCAGAGCGGGTGGGCGCGTGCAGGCCGCATCACAGGCCTCCTCCTGTGACCGCGAGAACGGCCCGGCTGCCCATCGCAAGGAGCATCAGGCCGATGCCCCAGCTCAGTGCCGTCAGTGCTGCGCCCCGCAGCCCGAAGGTCTCATGAATGATCACCCGCAACCCGATGGCGGCATGCACAGACACGGCCAGCACAAAAGTGCCGTAAAAGGCGAGCCAGAAGAACGACCCCTGAGTGCGACCCAGAATTTCCCCGGTGCTCAAACCGCCCTGCACCGCATATATCATCACTGCAATGTGCCCGAGCGTCAGTGGTGCCATAATCAGCGCGGTGATCCTCTGCGCCATGTATAACTGCAGGTTCAGCATCTTATCCCTTTCGCCTGCGGAAGAAACTGCGCGCTGTTTCCCGTTTCAGACCGGCGATGGCGGCCATCGGGTCAAGCTCGTTGGGGCAGTAGAAGGTGCAGCTTCCCATGGAGTGGCAGTTGTGACACCCGCCCGCCCCGGACACGGCTTCCAGAATGCCCGCGCGGTTGTCGTGTTTTGTGTCGTTATAAAGCGTCCAGGCACGTTGCAGCGCTGCGGGCCCGAGGTAGTCGTCGTTGCCCGCCACCGTGTCGCAGGCCGCATAACAGACCGAGCAGTTGATGCATTCGATGCCCGCACTTGCCGTCACCCGGTCGTCGCCGTCCGGGTCAACGGGAGCGATCGGCTCATCGCGGCTGGCCGAGGGGGTATGGACGCCGCCCGCGGCTACCCATTTATCGAAAAACGGATCCATGTCAGCGGCCAGATCTTTGATAACAGGCAGATTTCTCAGGGGGCCGACCTGAATGGCGCCGTCGGTCAGCACTTTTTTCACGTGGGTTCTGCAGGTCCAGCGGGGCGCACCGTTCACCATCATCGCACAGGAGCCGCACATGCCGACACGACAGGCAAAACGGTAAGTCAGCGTCGGGTCTTCGTACTGCTGGATCCAGGAGACCACATCAAGAATTGTCTGGCTCTCATAGGCGGGCACCTGGTATGTCTGATAGGCGCCGTCCTCGCCGCCCCGCCAGACCGAGACGTCCATAGTTTCTGACTGACCGTCCACCCGGGGCTCCTGACGTGTTTTCATTCGGCTGCCCGAGATATAACTTGGAGCAAAGCTAACGAAAAGGAATATGTTCTTATGGTTTTGGTAAGAAATTCTTACAGAATGGGCGAGCTGTCTCATGGCTGAATGCAGGCTCAGCGATCTGCTGACTGTCCGCTTCGGAGAAACGTCTGACGTGCCTGAGGGGCTGGAGAGCCATCCTTTTCTGACCTCTCTCGCGGCGCGTGGGTCCTGCCGGGCGTTTACGGCTGACAGAGTGCCCGACAGCACACTGGAAACCCTTGCGGCCACCGCCCTTTGCGCGCCGTCCAAGAGCGATCTGCAACAGCGAGACATTCTGATCGTCAGCGACCCGGAACAAAGAGCGGCGCTGCGCGATCTGCTGTCAGCGCAGGCCTGGATCGCCGATGCACCTCATTTGGTTATCTTTCTGGCCAACAACCGTCGGCAGCGCCAGATGCAGCAGATGCATGAACAGCCGTTTCCGAACGACCACCTCGACGCCTTTTTCAATGCAAGCGTCGATGCCGGCATTGCACTGGCGTTTTTCATGGCAGCGGCAGAAGCCGCAGGCCTTGGGTGCTGCCCGATCAGCACGATCCGCAATCACCTCGGTCCGGTACGCGATCTCTTTGGCCTGCCCGATCACGTGTTTCCGGTCGCGGGAATGGGCATCGGCTACCCCGTGGACCGGGCCCGCATGAGCCCGCGGCTGCCGCTCAGTGCGACTGTTCATAAGGACCGCTTTACCGGCTGCTCAGACGAGGCGATCCACCGCTATGACGCGCGCCGCAGCGCCGCCACCGGAGCGCCGGCCTGGTCTAAGACGAGGGCAAAGATGTATGCAGAACCGCAGCGCGGAGATTTCGGCCGTTTCATCCGTAGCATTGGCTTTAAAACGAATTAACTGGACGGCCTAAAGCACCGCATCAAAAGTCTTTTTCAGCTTTTCGACAATCTCGCCCACGTGCTCGTCTTCCATGATGAAAGGCGGTGCGAGCAGCACATGATCCCCCAGTTGCCCGTCCACTGTGCCCCCCATCGGATAGCACAGCAGTCCGTTGGCAAAAGCCGTTTGCTTGAGCTTTTTGTTCACAGCTTTCGCCGGATCGAAGGGCTTCTTGCTGCCGCGGTCCTCGACCACCTCGAGCCCGAGAAAGAGCCCCCGTCCGCGGATGTCGCCGATATGCGGGTGCTGACCGAATTCCGAGTGCAGCGCTGCCTGCAGTCTGTCGCCCATCGCAGCACAGTTTTTCACGAGCCCGCCGGTGAGTTTGCTCAACACGGCATTCCCCGCCGCACAGGCCGTCGGATGACCGATATAAGTGTGCCCGTGCTGGAAAAAGCCTGTGCCGCCCGCGATCGTGTCGTGGATCTCGCGCGTGCACATCATTGCGCCGATCGGCTGATAGCCGGCGCCGAGCCCCTTGGCGATGGTGACGATATCGGCGGTGATGCCCTCCTGCGCATGGGCAAAGAGGCTGCCCGTCCGGCCCATGCCACACATCACCTCATCAAGGATGAGCAGGATGCCGTGTTTATCGCATATCTCGCGGATCCGTTTGAAATAACCCTCAACCGGGGCCACAGCGCCCAGAGTTGCGCCAACGACCGGCTCGGCCACAAAGGCAATGACTGTCTCAGGACCAACCCGTTCGAGTTCCGTCTCAAGCTCATTGGCGACCCGCTGGCCATAATCAAAGGCGCTCTCGCCTTCCTGCTGACCGCGATACGCATAGCAGGGCGAGATCAGCGAGGTATCAACCATGATCGGCGCGAAGGCCTGTTTGCGCCAGACATTGCCGCCTGTCGCGAGTGCGCCCAGCGTATTGCCATGATAGCTCTGGCGGCGCGCGATGAAATGGCGGCGCGATGTCTCGCCCTTCTCGACAAAGTACTGACGCGCCAGTTTCAGCGCGGCTTCGACCGCCTCCGATCCCCCGGAAACAAAATACACTTTTTCCAGCGCACCCGGCGCTTCGGCCACCAGACGGTCCGCCAGTTCCTCGGCCGGTGCAGAGGTGAAAAAGCTGGTGTGGGCATAGGCAAGCTCAGCCACCTGCGCCTGAATGGCGGCGATCACATCCGGATCGCCATGCCCCAGACAGGACACAGCCGCCCCACCCGATCCGTCGAAATACTGTTTGCCATCAGCGTCATAGAGATAAACACCTTTGCCTGTCGCGGCCTGAGGCGGTGTGGTTTTCGAATGGCGGGCAAAGACGTGTGACATCGCGGCGTTCTCCTGGCTGACCGGTCACGAAACTGAAACACATGGCGCACAAGTTGACAATGTATTGAAACAAATGAATCCTCTCCGGCAGGATTCGATCCCGGGGGACTTTGTGGCTGCGCCACTCGATACACGCATCGCTGCACGATATAACGATCTGAGCGGCCAGCTGAAGCAGGCTGCCGATTATGTGGTGAGCAATCCTTTTGATGTTGCGACCCGGTCGCTGCGCTCTGTCGCCGAAGAGAGCGACGTGGCACCGGCTTCTTTTTCACGGCTGGCCCGGGCACTCGGCTATGACAGCTTTGGCGCGCTGCGTGGAGACATCCGCATCGCGATGGACCAGAGGGTGAACAACCGCCGCCCGGACCGCCTCAAACAGCTTACCAACATGCAGGAAGACAGCGGACACGGCTTCATGCGCGCCCATATCGCCGCCTGCGCCGATAACATTCACCGGCTGTCAGAACAGATCGACGAGCCGGCGCTTGAACGGGTTGTGCACCGCCTGCATGCCGCACGCCTGGTGCTGGTGATGGGAGAGCTGGCCTCATCCGGAGTGGCCGGTCAGATGACCTATCAGGCAAGCCTGCTCTTTGATAACTGGCGGATGGCGGGGCGCACCGGGTCGCTTCTTGGCGCGGAACTGGCAGCACTCGGGCCGGGGGACGCGCTGATTATCGTGACAAAACCGCCATTTGCGCCGCGTGCTGTACACGCCGCTGCCCTTGCACGCGGCAAAGGTGCCTTTGTGGTGGTCATTACGGACACCCATACCTGTCCGGCCTTGCAACACGCGTCAGCGCAGTTCATCATTCCGAGCGAGTCACCGAATTTCTTTTCATCTTATGCGGCCAGCCTTTGCTTTACAGAAACACTGATCGGAATGCTTGCCGGTATTGGCAGCGACGGATCACGGGCCCGGATCGACGAGGTGGAACGAAACAGCCGTCAGCTGCACGAAGTGCAGGACGGATAAAAGACGACAAAAACCAAAAGGGAGATTACTTATGTTCAACAGGTTCAAAATGACGGCAGCGGGCTCATGCCTTGCGATGCTGATGGCGCCGGTCGCTATGGCCGAAGAGTTCATCACCATCGGTACAGGTGGTGTCACCGGTGTTTACTATCCGACAGGCGGCGCGATCTGCCGTCTCGTCAACAAGGGCCGCAAAGACCACGGCATCCGCTGCTCGGTGGAATCCACAGGTGGTTCGGTTTATAACATCAACACCATCCGTGCGGGTGAGCTTGAGTTCGGTGTGGCGCAGTCTGACTGGCAGTACCACGCCTATAACGGCACCTCCGATTTCTCGGATGCGGGTCCCTTCGAGGAACTGCGCGCGGTTTTCTCCGTGCACCCTGAGCCCTTCACCGTTGTGGCACGGGCCGATGCAGGCATCTCGTCTTTCGAGGACCTCAAAGGCAAGCGCGTCAACATCGGTAACCCCGGTTCCGGTCAGCGCGGCACGATGGAAGTCGTGATGGACGCAATGGGCTGGGAAATGGGCGATCTGGCTCTGGCGACAGAGCTGAAAGCTGCTGAGCAGTCCGCTGCTCTGTGCGACAACCAGATCGATGCGATGATCTATACAGTGGGACACCCGTCAGGCTCCATTCAGGAAGCCTCGACCGCCTGCGATTCCATCGTTGTCAACGTGACCGGTGAAGCGATCGATAAGCTGATTGCGGACAACTCGTTCTACCGGACAGCAAGCATTCCCGGTGGAATGTATCGCGGCACCGACGATGATGTGACCACCTTTGGTGTTGGTGCAACATTTGTCTCCTCCACTGCGGTCAGCGAAGATGCTGTTTATGCGGTTGTGGCGGCTGTGTTCGATAACTTTGAAGACTTCAAAGGTCTGCACCCTGCATTTGCCAACCTCAAAGCCGAGGAAATGGCGACAGCGGGTCTTTCTGCACCGCTGCACCCCGGTGCGGCCAAGTACTACAAAGAAAAGGGCTGGATCGAATAATCCGGGTCTTCACTGTTTGACGATTTAAGAACAGGGAGAGGGCGGCAAACGCCCCTCCCATACTCTGACACCAGGGTCACCGCGCACACCGGAAAACCGGGGCGCCTGCCAACATGGGGGCAATAATGTCTGACACATCCAACACACCGGGCGAAAAGCGCGGCCTGAGCGATGCTGAGCTTCAGGAAATGGTCGCAGCCTCGGACGCGGGTGGTCGTAATCCGACCGGATCCGTTGCCATGCTGCTCGCGATCGTCGCAGTCGTCTGGTCGCTTTTCCAGGTTGTGCTTGCATCGCCGCTCTCCAATCTTCTGCTGCCGGGGGCGATCATCAATAACGACCGGTCGATCCACCTGGCATTCGCGATATTCCTCGCCTTCATGGCTTATCCCGCGCTCAAATCGAGCCCCCGCCATTATGTCCCGATCCAGGACTGGGTTCTGGGGCTCTTTGGCGCCTTCACCGCCATGTATGGCTACTTTTTCTACGATAAGATCGTGAAATCCGGCGGTCTTGCCGATGACGTGGACAAGTGGTTCGCGCTCGCCGGCCTGATCATTCTCTTTGAGGGTGCGCGCCGCGCGCTCGGCCCGGCGATGGCCGTTATCGCCACGATCTTTCTGCTCTATGTATTTTTCGGGTCTTCGGAAATCGTCCCGGATGTGATCCGCTGGAAAGGCGCCTCGCTGCAAAAAGCCATGAGCCATATGTGGATCACCTCTGAAGGTGTCTTTGGCATCGCACTGGGCGTTTCCACGAAATTCGTCTTCCTCTTCGTGCTCTTCGGGGCGCTGCTCGATAAGGCCGGGGCCGGTAACTACTTTATCAAGATGGCTTTCGGCGCGCTGGGTCACCTCAAGGGCGGCCCGGCCAAAGCGGCTGTTGTCGGCTCTGCGGCAACCGGCCTGATCTCTGGCTCATCGATTGCCAACGTGGTCACCACGGGTACCTTTACCATCCCGCTGATGAAGCGTGTGGGCTTTACCTCCGAAAAAGCCGGCGCTGTTGAAGTGGCGTCTTCGGTCAACGGTCAGATCATGCCGCCCGTTATGGGCGCTGCGGCCTTCCTGATGGTGGAATATGTGGGCATCTCTTATGTTGAGGTGATCACCCACGCCTTCCTGCCCGCCTCGATCTCCTACATCGCGCTGGTCTATATCGTGCACCTTGAAGCGGTGAAGCAGAACATGCCCACGCTGGGCGACCGCGTGGTGTCGATGGGTAAAACCATCGGCGGCATGGCGGCCTTCTTCGTCGGATTTGCGGGTCTGTGCTATGGGGTGCAGTACCCGGTGAAAGCTATTGTGGCCGTCACCGATAACTCGGCGATGATCCTCTCGGCGCTCATCTTTCTTGCCTATGTCGCGCTCCTGTGGCTGGCGGCTTCGGTGCCGGATCTCGAACCCGATGATCCCAATGCCGAAGAAGTTACGCTGCCTGTTGTGGGCGAGATCTACAAAGCGGGCCTCTACTTCCTTCTGCCGATCATCGTGCTGGTCTACTTCCTGATGATCGAACAGAAATCCCCGGGCCTCTCGGCTTTCTGGGCGACCATGCTGCTCTTTGTCATCCTGCTGACGCAGCGCCCGCTCAAGGCGATCTTCCGCGGCAACATGGGTGCGCTGCCTGCCAACTTCGTCAACGGTGTGGCGGACCTCATCCAGGGCCTCATCGACGGCGCGCGCAACATGATCGGCATCGGCCTCGCCACGGCGACGGCCGGTGTCATCGTGGGCACCGTGACGCTCACCGGTGTGGGTCAGGTGATGGCGGATCTGGTGGAGTTCCTCTCCGGTGGTAACCTCATCCTGATGCTGGTGATGGTGGGGCTTCTCTCGCTCATTCTCGGAATGGGTCTGCCGACGACAGCGAACTATATCGTTGTGTCCTCACTGATGGCGGGCGTTGTGGTCGAGCTCGGCGCGCAGTCCGGTCTGATCGTGCCGCTCATCGCTGTGCACCTCTTCGTGTTCTACTTCGGGATCATGGCGGATGTGACGCCCCCTGTGGGGCTTGCGAGCTTTGCCGCGGCTGCCGTATCGGGAGGCGATGCGATCAAAACGGGCTTCACCGCGTTTTTCTACAGCCTTCGCACCGTGGCCCTGCCCTTCGTATTCATCTTCAACACGGATCTTCTGCTGATTGATGTGGGGTGGGCACAGGGTATCCTTGTCTTTGTGATAGCGAGTATCGCCATCCTGGTCTTCACAGCCGGGACAATGGGATACTTCGTTACCAAGAGCCGCATCTATGAGAGCGTGGCACTGGTCTTTGTGGCCTTCATGCTCTTCCGCCCGGATTTCTTCATGGACCGCCTGCAGCCTCCCTTTGAGGATCTGGCCCCGGCAAGCTTTGCCGAACGGGTCGAGGCGGCACCTGTGGGTCGTGAATTCAGAGTTGTGGTCTCCGGGCCGGACTTTGACACCGGCGAGCCGCTGGAAACCACGCTGCTGGTCAGCGTGCCTGAAGAAGCGGAAGGCGCGCGCATGGATGCGCTTGGCCTTCTGGCGGTCGAGGACGGTGACAATATCACGCTGGAAGAGCCGATGTTCGGCACGCCCTACGCGGATACCTTCCAGAGCTATGACTTCTACGGTGACCAGCCGGTTGTTATCAAAGAGGTCAAAGCACCAGCGGATCAGCTGCCCAAGGAGCTGATGTTCATCCCGGGGCTCGCTCTTCTGGTGCTTATCTTCATGCTTCAGCGCGCGCGCGCCGGGCGCGAGCCTGAGGCTGTGCCCGCCTGACGGCACCGACCATCCTAACGCAAACGCGTCCGGATCTCTCCGGGCGCGTTTTTTGTGCGATACCCCGGCGCGTCTTCATGCGACTCTCACACGCCGAAAATATGCTGACTGTTGAGCCGGTCCGGGGTTGCGGGAATCAATAATTCCATTATTCATGAATTATGGAAAAAGAAGCTCTCTCCCGCCTGTCGGCGCTCAGCCACCCGCAGCGTCTGGCGATCTTTCGTCTGCTGATGCGGCGCTATCCGGATGCGCTGCGCGCGGGCGAAATCGTGGCGATCCTGAGTGTAAAACCGAGTACAGCCTCAGTCTATCTCGCAACGCTCAGTGACGCAGGCCTTATCAGCCAGAAGCGCAGGGGGACGTCGCTGCTCTACCGCGCCTCGATGGACGGTGCGCGCGGTCTGGTCGGATTTCTCATGAACGACTGCTGCCGCGGGCGTCCGGATCTTTGTTCGCCCCAGTCTTCTCCCGGTCACAGCGCAGATCAGCACGCAAAGGCACAGAAGTATTCCGTTCTCTTCATCTGCACCGGTAATTCGGCCCGCTCTGTCTTTGCCGAGGCGCTGCTGCGCGATCTCTCCGATGACCGCTTTACCGCTTATTCAGCCGGCGTCATGCCGCGCTCAGAGCTCAATCCGCTGGCGATGGAGATGCTGCGGTCCAAAGGACATGATGTCAGCGCGCTGCGCGCCAAAAACATCTCCGAGTTTCAGGGGCCTGATGCCCCGAAGCCCGATTTCGTCTTTACCGTCTGCGATCAGGCCGCGAATGAGGTCTGCCCGCCCTGGCCCGGCCAGCCGCTGAGTGCCCACTGGGGTCTGCCTGATCCGGTCAGGGCTACCGGTACACTTGCTGAACGACGTCTCGCCTTTCAGCAGACCTATGGCGCGCTGCGCAATCGCATCAAAGCTTTCACGGCCCTGCCCTTTGAGACGCTCGACCGGATCTCGCTGCAGGCCGCCGTCGATGATATCGGCCAAACCAGTGAACCCGGAGATCCTGCATGACGACTTACGCGCTCAACGGCCTTGGCCGCATCGGAAAACTGGCACTGCGTCCCCTGCTCGAACGCGGGGCAAAGATTGCCTGGGTCAACGATGCGGTCGGTGATCCGGCCATGCATGCCCATCTGCTGGAGTTCGACACCGTGCACGGCCGCTGGCCGGCGGCGTTTTCGTCAGATAATAACAGCATCACCATCAATGGTACCGGTCTGCCCGTGCACAGCCACAAGCGTCTTGAAGACCTGCCGCCGGAAGGCGTGGATGTTGTCATTGACTGCACAGGTGTTTTTAAAACCGAAGCGGCACTTGCCCCGTACTTCGCCGCCGGCGTGAAAAAGGTTGTCGTCTCCGCCCCGGTCAAAGACGGGCCGACCGCCAATATCGTCTATGGCGTGAACCACGACATTTACGACCCCACCGTCCATCAGATCATCACGGCGGCGAGTTGCACGACCAACTGCCTCGCCCCGGTCGTCAAAGTGGTGCACGAGAACATCGGCATCCGGCATGGAGCAATCACCACGATCCATGATGTGACCAACACGCAGACCATCGTGGACCGACCCGCCAAAGACCTGCGCCGTGCCCGCTCTGCGCTGAATTCGCTGATCCCGACGACCACCGGCAGTGCCACGGCCATCACGCTGATTTACCCCGAACTCAAGGGGCGGCTGAACGGCCATGCGGTGCGGGTGCCGCTCCTTAATGCCTCAATCACCGACTGTGTTTTTGAGTTAGAGCGCGAGACCACGGCGCAGGAGGTCAACGCGCTCTTCAAAGAGGCATCTCAGGGCGTGCTCAAAGGCATTCTGGGGTATGAAGAACGCCCGCTCGTGAGTGCTGATTACACCAATGACACACGCTCCGGGATCGTCGATGCACCCTCCACCATGGTCATCAACGGCACGCAGCTCAAGCTTTATGTCTGGTACGATAACGAGATGGGATATGCCCACCGGCTGATAGATGTAGCTGAAATGGTTGGCAGATCCCTGTGACAGATGCTCCGGCAGAGCGCCCTGCGGGGCTTGCTGCCTATCTGGCGGTAACGGCAGCGTACTGGGCTTTCATGCTCACCGACGGCGCGCTGCGCATGCTGGTGCTGCTGCACTTTCACACGCTGGGCTTTTCGCCGGTACAGCTGGCGTATCTCTTTGTGCTCTATGAGATCGCGGGCGTGGTCACCAACCTCAGTGCGGGCTGGATTGCCGCGCGTTTCGGGCTGACGAGCACGCTTTATGCCGGGCTCACGTTGCAGGTGCTGGCCCTGCTGGCGCTGGCGCAGCTGGATCCGGCCTGGTCGGTCACGGCCTCTGTCGTCTATGTGATGGCGGTTCAGGGAGCATCGGGCGTGGCCAAGGACCTTTCAAAGATGAGCGCCAAATCCGCTGTCAAAGTGCTGGCGCCCACCGTTCAGGGCGGGCTCTTCCGCTGGGTGGCGCTGCTCACCGGCTCCAAGAACGCGGTCAAGGGGTTCGGGTTTTTGCTGGGGGCCGCCCTTCTGGCAACGGTCGGTCTGAAAACGGCCGTGCTGGGCATGGCAGCGGTGCTCTTTGTGATCCTCATCGCCGTGTGGCTGGGGATGCCGGGCGGGCTGCCCGCCGGGCGCAGGGGCGCGAAATTCCGCGAGGTTTTTTCCACAGACCCCAACGTGAACTGGCTCAGCTTTGCCCGCGTGTTCCTCTTCGGCGCGCGCGATGTCTGGTTTGTAGTAGGCATCCCCGTCTATTTCTACGCTGTGCTCTCAGACGGCACCGAAGCCGGCAACCGGGCTGCGTTTTTCATGATCGGCAGCTTCATGGCACTCTGGATCATCCTCTATGGCGCAGTGCAGGCCTCCGCCCCGATGCTGATGCGGGCCGCCACCCGGAGCGAGGCAGAAATCATCGCCCGCGCGCGCAACTGGAGTGCGGCGCTGATCATGGTGCCCGCACTGCTGGCGGTGCTCGTGTGGGTTACCGGCGGGCCGGCGCCCTGGCTGACTTTGACAATTGTGGCGGGGCTGCTCGTGTTCGGGGCCATCTTTGCGGTAAACTCGGCGCTGCACTCCTATCTTATCCTGGCGTTCACCACCGGCGAGCGGGTCACTATGGATGTGGGCTTTTACTATATGGCCAATGCTGCCGGCCGCCTGCTGGGCACGCTGCTCTCAGGGGCCAGTTACCAGATCGGCGGGCTGCCGCTGTGTCTCGGGACGGCGGCGGTGATGCTGGTGCTCAGTACCTTTGGTGCCGGAAAACTGCGCGCAGCACCGGACCGCCCTGCCCGCCGCTGACAGGCCGCAGGATCACCGGCGCATAACAGGGGCTTGCGCGCGGCCCACCCCTGCGTGACACTCCCCTGATGCGCTTTTACCTGCCCCGTGTGCTGCTTTTTGCAGCCCTTCTGATCCTGACCTGCGCTGCGGGCCGGGGGCCTGTGCGCGCCGATGCGATCACCGTTTTCGCCGCTGCCAGCATGAAGAACGCGCTTGAGGAGATTGCCGGGGATTTTATGGCAGCGACCAGCCACAGTGTCACGTTTTCCTTTGCCGGATCCTCGGTGCTGGCCCGCCAGATTGCGCTGGGGGCGCCCGCGGATATCTTCGTGTCCGCCAGTACGGACTGGATGGATTATCTCGAAGCCGAAGGGCGTCTTGAACCGGACAGCCGGTCTGATCTTGCAGGCAACAGCCTTGTCCTGATCGCCGGCGACGGTAACACCGGATCCGTCAGGCCAGGTCCTGACACGGATCTGCCCGCGCTGCTCTCCGGTGGGCGGCTTGCCATGGCGCTGACCGACGCCGTACCTGCCGGGATTTACGGCAAGGCCGCGCTGCAGCATTACGGGATGTGGGAAAGCGTCGCCCCTCATGTGGCACAGACCGACAATGTGCGCGCAGCACTGGCGCTCGTGGCACAGGGTGCGGCACCACTGGGCATCGTCTATGCCTCCGATGCCGCGGCAGAACCGCGGGTCCGGGTGATTGCCACATTTGCACCGGAAAGCCACCCCGCCATTGTCTATCCTGTGGCTGCCGTGGCGGGGCGGGACACACCGGCCAGCCGCGCCCTGCTTGACTATCTCGGGCGCGACGCGGCACATATCATCCTGATGCGGCACGGTTTTGCCGCCGTGGCGGAGTAAAATACCCGATGGACTGGCTGAGCCCGGATGAATGGCAGGCCGTGGCGCTGTCGCTGCGGGTGGCGTTCTGGGCCACTCTCTTCAGCCTGCCGCCGGGGGTTTTCGTGGCCTATGCGCTGGCGCGCTGGGAGTTTCCGGGAAAACAGCTACTGAACGGTCTGGTGCTGCTGCCGCTGGTTCTGCCGCCGGTGGTCACGGGCTATCTGCTGCTGAGCACACTCGGGCCACAGGCACCGCTGGGACGCACGCTGCAGGACATGGGCATCGTCTTTGCGTTCCGCTGGACGGGTGCCGCACTAGCCGCGGCGATCATGGCCTTTCCGCTGATGGTGCGGGCGATCCGCCTGTCGATCGAAGCGGTGGATCAGGGGCTTGAAAGTGCTGCGGCCACCCTCGGTGCCTCGCGGGTCCAGGTCTTTGCCACCGTCACCCTGCCTCTGATCATGCCGGGCGTGCTTGCCGGCGCAATCCTTGCCTTTGCCAAAGCGATGGGGGAATTCGGCGCAACCATCACTTTTGTATCCAACATTCCCGGCCAGACGCAGACGGTGCCCTCGGCCATCTACGCCTTTCTTCAGGTGCCGGGGGGCGAAACATCCGCGCTGCGTCTCGTTGTCGTCTCAGTTGTTATCGCCATGGGCGCGCTGCTGGCCTCCGAGGTCATTGCCCGCCGTGTCGCACGCCGCGTCGGAGGCACCTGATGCTGAACGTGGATCTCAAACACCGGTTCGACGATTTTACCCTGGATGTGTCGTTTGAGGCGCCCGCCGGGATCACCGTGCTTTTTGGCCGCTCCGGCAGCGGTAAAACCAGCATTGCCAATGCGGTGGCCGGCCTGCTGCAACCCGACAAGGGACGCATCACGCTGGCGGGCCGGGTTCTGACGGACACCGCAAAACGCATCCGGGTGCCTTCGCACAAGCGCCGGGTCGGGTACATTTTCCAGGACGGGCGGCTCTTTCCCCATCTCAGCGTGGCGCAGAACCTGCGCTATGGTCGGCGTTTCGCTCCGAGAAATGCGCACCCGGCCGATCCTGATCATGTGATCGGCCTGCTGGGCATCGGGCATCTCATGGACCGGCGCCCGGCGTCTTTATCAGGGGGTGAAAAACAGCGCGTTGCGATCGGGCGTGCGCTGCTGGCAGGACCCGATATCATTCTGGCGGATGAACCGCTTGCCGCGCTCGACGCGGAAAGAAAGGCGGAAATCCTGCCCTATTTCGAGCGGTTGCGTGACGAAATGCCTGTGCCGGTGCTCTATGTCAGCCACGATATTCCGGAAATGAGCCGCCTTGCGAGCACGGTCATTGCCCTGAAAGACGGACGTGTCGCAGGTCAGGGGCCGGCTGACGAAATCCTGAGCGATGCAAGCGCCACACCGCTGGGGGTGCGCGCGGCCGGCAGTCTGATCAGCGCGCGGGTCGTGGCACACCATCCCGACGGGCTGAGCGAGCTTGAGGCCGACGGGATCAGGCTTCTGCTGCCGCGGGTGCCTGGTGAGCCCGGCAGTCGCGTGCGTGTGCGCATCGACGCGCAGGATGTGATGCTCAGCCTCTCCGAACCGGTGGGGATCTCGGCGCTGAACGTGCTGCCGGCGACCCTTACCGCAATGCGCAAGGGTGACGGGCCGGGTGTGATTGTGCAGCTTGATGCAGGCGGCACGGCGCTGCTGGCGCGGATCACCCGGCGCTCAGCCGACGCGCTTGACCTGCAACCGGGCCTGAAGGTCTTTGCCGTGATCAAAGCCGTGTCAGTGCCCCGCGACGCGGTGACATCCGATCCGGCGCAGGGAGAATAAGCCTCCTGCCCGCTCTGCGTGACGCCCGTGCAGGCCGGGGTTTGTGATAATATTCCGGCGTTTTCGGAACAAAGCCTCGGCGACGTTCATTGAGTTGAGAACAGGTATGCAGGGTGCTGTGCTTCCCGTCGGGACGGGAGCAGATATCAAAAAATTCGCGCCTTTAAAAAACGGGGATATTATGAACAACCGGCTTTCCGAAGCGCCAGGGTCAGACATGCACGTGCTGAACCCTGATGATGACAGAGCTCTGAACGCCATCGCCACCGGCGAACATGGCGATCCGTTTTCAGTTCTGGGTCCGCATCCGGTGGGTGACGGCTGGGTCCTGCGCAGCTTTGTGCCCGGCGCGCAGACGGTCGACCTGTTGGATGATACCGGCAGCCGTCATCCCATGACCCTGATCCACGACGATGGCATCTTTGCAGTGCTGCTCGCAGCGCGTCCGGCGCTCTACCATCTGTCGGCGCGACGGGGTGAGGACACATGGCAGGTGACGGATCCCTGGCAGTTCGGTCCGCTGATGGGGGAACTCGATGAGCATCTTATTTCCGAGGGCGCGCACCTGACCCTGTGGCGCACGCTTGGCGCCCACCCCTGTGAGATGTCCGGCGTGGCGGGAACCCGCTTTGCGGTCTGGGCACCTGATGCGCGGCGTGTATCGGTCATCGGGGATTTTAACGAGTGGGACGGGCGACGGCACCCGATGCGCAGACGCGGCGCCACCGGCGTCTGGGAGCTGTTTATCCCCGGAACCGGTGCCGGCGCGCGCTATAAATACGAGATCGCGCCCGCCGGGAGCGGCCTGCCACACCCCAAGGCCGACCCGGTCGGTTTTTCCGCAGATCTGCGACCTGACAATGCCTCCGTTGTGCAGGCGCTTGATGAATACCCCTGGGCGGACGGTGACTGGCGGCGCGCGCGGGCGTCACGTCAGTCCACGCAGAGCCCGGTTTCGATCTACGAGGTGCACGCGGGCAGCTGGCGCCGTCACGCCGACGGCAGCTGGCTCAGCTATCGCGAACTGGCCGAAACCCTTGTGCCCTATGCCCGCGACATGGGGTTTACCCATATCGAACTGCTGCCGGTCTCCGAGCACCCGTTTGACGGCTCCTGGGGTTATCAGCCGACAGGGCTTTACGCGCCCACGAGCCGCTTTGGCACGCCTGACGACTTCCGCGCCTTTGTCGATGCCTGCCATGCGGCGGATCTGGGTCTGATCCTTGACTGGGTGCCGGCGCATTTTCCGGATGATCCGCACGGGTTGGCGCAGTTCGACGGCACAGCGCTTTATGAACACGCTGACCCGAAAGAAGGCTATCACCCGGACTGGAACACCTGGATCTACAATCTGGGACGCGCCGAAGTCAGTAACTTTCTTCTGGCCAACGCACTTTACTGGGCGCAGGAGCATCACATCGACGGGCTGCGGGTCGATGCCGTAGCGTCGATGCTGTACCGCGATTACAGCCGGGCGGACGGCGAATGGATCCCCAACAGGCATGGCGGCCGGGAAAATCTTGAATCGATTGAGTTTCTGCAGGATCTGAACACCACCGTTTACCGCCATGACCCTTCGCTGATGGTAATCGCAGAGGAATCCACCGCCTGGCCGAGAGTCACCGGACCAGTGCATGACGGGGGCCTCGGCTTCGGGTTTAAATGGAACATGGGCTGGATGCATGATGCGCTGGAGTACATGAAAAACGATCCGCTGTTCCGCTCGCACCACCATGACAAGATGGGGTTTTCGCTGCATTATGCCTTCAGCGAGAATTTCGTCCTGCCGATCAGCCACGATGAGGTGGTGCACGGCAAAGGCTCAATGCTGGGCAAAATGCCCGGTGATGATGCGGCGAAATTTGCGAATCTGCGGGCCTTTTACAGCTATATGTGGGCGCATCCCGGTAAGAAGCTGTTGTTTATGGGCCAGGAATTCGGCCAGCGGAGTGAATGGGACGCCGACGGTCAGCTGCCCTGGGATGCGCTGGAAGATCATGCCCATAGGGGCGTGCAGAGCATGGTGCGCGACCTGAACCATCTCTACCGCGATACGCCGGCGCTGCACCGGGCGGACTGCACGCCCGAAGGCTTTGAATGGATTGACGGTGCTGCAAAAGATGGCAGTGTCTTTGCATGGATACGCAAAAGCGGAGCAGACGACCCTACAGTGCTTGCAGTCTTTAACTTTTCGGGTGCAGAACATGCCGGGTGGCGGCTGGGTGTACCCGATGCGGGCAACTGGAGCAGAATATTCAGCTCGGATGCCGCGGGTTACGGCGGTCACGACCGCGGCACCCAAAGGGCCAAGTCTGACCCTGTCGCCGCACACGGGCGCGACAATTCCGTGGAACTGACCCTGCCACCCCTGTCAGGACAACTGTTTATCTGGGAGAAGCCGGAGTGAACGAAATGAGCAACGCAACCGACGCCGCCGTGCGCCAGCATGAAGACGCGACAAATGAACTGGCGGACTGGCTGGTGGCTACTCAGCAGAGCGGACGACCGGCCTTTGAGGCCGCGCGCGAGATTGCCCGGCGGATGGGCGCCCTGCGGCGCGGCGATCTTTGCGAAGTGATCTTCTGGGCGCCGGAAATTCAGGAGCACCGCATCCACGAGAGCGATGTCTTTATTGAAGTTCTGGTACCCGAGGGCGGCATTGACACTCTGCGGGCGCGGCAGACAGTTGATTTCACCCTGCATCGGATCCCGGTTCGCCAGATTGATGCCTGGTGCGTGGCGGCCATCGAAGGTATGCAGGCCGGCACCCGCGACACGATCGGCAGTTTTTATTCGCTGGTCTGGCGTGATGCCGAACGGACATGGCACCGGATTCATGACCCGCTGGCCGCGTCCCTGCCCTTCGGACCTTTTGCGCCAGCGGAATTTTATGATCTCGCCGCGATGCAGGACGCCCGCGAGGATAAGGCCTATTACGAAGCGCTGCCCGGCGACGATGTGCATAAATTCGGACCGGCAAGCAGCATTCTGCAGATCCATGTGCCCACCGCCACGGCCGGGATGAGCATCGCCGGGCTGACACGACATATCGAAACACTTGCCGAACGGGTGCGTCAGGGGGCGGAGCCGGAACCTGCTGACCGTGTCTTTCTCGGCTATGACGCAGTGCAGCTTCTGCCCGTCGAACCGACGACCGTTTACGAGGAAGGGCCCGCATTCTGGACCGAGATTGCCGGTGATGACACGCATCTGACGGTAGACATCCGGCGCCCCGACACGACGAACTGGGGCTATGATGTGGTGATCTCAGGTATGGCTGCGATCAATCCCGCGATGCTGGAAACGCACCGGCCGGACGAGCTTGTTGATCTGGCCGCGGCCCTGCACAATTTTCCGGGTGCGCCCAAAAAGCTGATCTTTGATGTGGTCTACGGACATTCGGACAACCAGGGGCTCAGGGCGCTTAATCATCACTATTTCGCCGGGCCGAATATGTACGGGCAGAACCTCAATTATCGCCACCCGGTGGTGCGCGCCGTGCTTCTGGAGATGCAGCGACGGAAAGTTGATTTTGGTGCGGATGGCGTGCGTGTTGACGGCGCTCAGGACTTTAAATGGTGGGATTCAGACAATCAGGAACTGCGTCACGATGATGAATTTCTGCAGGAAATGGCCGATATTGAGCAGAATGTGGCAGGGCACCGCTATCGCCCGTGGTTCATATTTGAAGACGGGCGTCCCTGGCCAGAAGAAGACTGGGAACTGTCATCAACCTACCGCGCGGTCATTGAGAACCAGCGCGACGATGACGTGTTTCAGTGGGGGCCGCTGACTTTTGCGCATAATACGCCGTTTCTTTACACGTTCTGGCTGACCAAATTCTGGCGCATAGAAGAGATCATCCGGCACGGCTCAAACTGGATCTCAGGCTGTGCCAACCATGACACGCTGAGACGCGGCACGCAGATCAGCCCCAAGCTTAACATCAACACGCGGCTCGGCGACAGCCGGATGGAAATCCTCGACAAGGCCTATGATAACCCGGCCGCACAGATGCTGACATATGCCGCCTTCCCGGGTGTACCGATGGATTTCCTGAATGCCATGGCGCGGGCGTCCTGGGGGTTCATCCGCAATCAGGACGTCAAATACGGCGTCAAAATCGTAGCCGAAGAAGCGATCAGCCTCGAATGGCAGGTGGACAGCTATACCTATTCAGAGCCAGGCTATTTCCGACGGCTCAAGGCGCTCGGATTTGATGATCGCGACGGTCTGGCGCGGTTTTTCCATATCCTCGCGCCACTTGTCGAAGTGACGGAATACGATCTTGTTCAGATGGCCGTGCTGCTGAACGGGGTCTCTCCGTCGCTCGACGGGCCCACGCCGTTTGACCCGGTTAAGCTGAAGGAAATCGCCCGGGCCTGGATGGATGACATGCATGATTACTGCAATGTTTCCAACTATCTGGACCGTCTGGGCGATGCACATACGGACTATACGCTGAAACTGCGGAACTTCCGCGCGGCCCGGCCCTGGCTGCGGGATAACTTTACCGGGGACGACCGGTTCGACTACCTGAGGCCCACACGTGGCTCTGTGGTGTTTTCATCCCTGCGTCATGGCCCCGACGGCGAAGACGTTCTGGCCATCGCGCATCTGGAAGGGCAACCGATTGTTGATATCGACCCGACAGATGCAGGCATTCCCGGCGTCGACAGCGGTGGCTGGGAGGTGGCGCTGCGCTCGCCCTCCATCGGAGAGGACTATCCGGGCGGGCCCCTTACGCTGCACGACGGGATGGCACTTCTTTATACGCGCAAACGCTCGTAGCATGTTGTTCTGAAGAGGATATCCCTGCCTGGCGTGCTCTTACAGCGGTCTCAGGAAAAGCCCGTAAAGATCAGCAGAAACCCAACCACGGCCGTTGCAAACGCAATGCCCATTGGAAAGCGTCCGTCCGGCGTGAGGCTTTTCCAGCCGGTCATATCCGCCGGCACCATACGCCGTACCGGCAGAAACAGCGCCATCGTGATGCCCATCGAAAGGCTGAAGGTCATCAGAAACTCGCTCCAGAGAGCGGTCGGCACGAAAAGCATAATCACAGGAAAGAGTTTGGCATCCCCCCCGCCAAAGACACGCAGGGCAAAGAGCACAAAGCAGACGGCAAAGGTCGCAAACCCTGCCAGCAGCCGCCAGAGCATTTCATGCGTATCATGAAAGAGAAACGGCAGTGTAACCACAAAGACGCCCAGAGCCATCAGCACAAGGGTGTTGGGGATGCGCATCATGCGCAGATCGGTGACTGCGGCGGCAAGAATGACCGGGGCGACGACGGCGAGCGGGATGAAATCAGCGGTCAGCATCATGAAGCCATCAGCACGCGTGTGCCCGAAGCGAGACGTTCATCTATTGACACCAGCCGGTGCGACAGCTCGTAAAAATCGCTGACATCGACCTTGCTGTAGATATTGCGCAGGTGGCTGCGCACCGTGTGCGCGCTGATGTCGAGCTTGCCAGGCAGCGCTTTGTAGGAAATGCCGCGGCTGACCACATGGCAGATGCGGAATTCGGAACGGGTCAGCTGATAAGGATTTGTATCTGACAGAATGGGCGCGCCGGAAGAGCCGGCACCGGCCCGGCCCGGTCTGAGGTTGCGCTGGATTGCCTCTTCGATGATCTGCGGAGCGCGCGAGGTATAAAAGAGCGGCAGCGCCTGGGCGATTTCCTCGCAGAAAGCGACGGTCTTGCGGTCGGCGATATGCTCGAAATGCATCTCGATCCGGTCAACGTGACGTTTGTTGACCTCGAGCACCATGACCAGCGTGTCCCGGCACCCCGAGGCCTGATACCAGCGGTCAATGATTGTGCGTGAGGATTCAGAAAAATCGTCGAGGCGCGAGCGGAAAACACAGGCACCGACGCGCAGCCCCCAGGGGTTCACTTCGAGAACATTGTCGCAGAACGGGCGCGTCAGCGTGCCGAGGCCGCCTTTGGAAACGACGGACTTTGCCACGAGACGTGCCTGCCGGTCATCTTTCTGCATGCGGCTGAGCAGCACAGAGCGCGCGCCAACCGACGTTGCGAGCTGGTGCAGACCCACTTCGAGAGAGTCCACGCCGCGCAGACAGGCGGCAAATCCGGATACGGGTTTAAAAATGGTCGAGAGCAGAGCGCCCGAGAAATCTGGAACATCAAACTTGGTCACAAAAACAACCTGCGTCTTACACGCAGTGATCGCCTGAAACGGCTCGTAATCACCACTGCGTCTTAACGCCCCCACCAAAGGATTTATAACTTTAGCCAACCCTTAAATCAACGAAGATGCGTATTATCATGAATGAATGACGGCCTACTGTTTACCTTTTGTTAACAGAATAAACAAAACAGATCAGAGTGTTACAGAAGCGGAAACCGGGCGCTCCGCGCGCAGGCAGCCGACCGGCCCGGGCGCGTTTTCATCTGCATTATAGTGAATGAGATTCGCAACCGCTTTTGCAGACGGTTCAGGCGGGGGACAGGCAGCGGTATAATAATGCACCGACGGTGCGGCGTGCTGCCAGCCGGCACATCCCGACCCCGGCCGCGATCTCTGCAGACACATCACAATCCGGACCCGCAGCTCCTACCTTCTGCGACTCACACACAGAATCGCCATGATTCCGGCCAATTGAGGCAGCACGCAGCCCTGTTTCGCCTCATTTTCTCCCCAATCCGGCAGGTTTTACATCTTTGAGTTGCAAACCCGTCCGTTTGTGGTGAGGCGACCCGCGAAATGAGGCCTTACACCTGTTGATACCGGGACAGTCCGGCAGAAGGGGCCGCACGGCGCGGTCCTCGTTAGTTAGAGTAACTAGGAGAACTACGATGAAAGATATGTTTCTGAGCACATGGGTCCGTCTGCGTCACAGCGATGAAGGTGCGACTCTGGTTGAGTACGGTATTGCCGTGACCCTGGCCGTCGCCGTTGGCGTGACTGCTCTGGGCCTTCTCGGCACAGCGATCATCGGGGAACTGAACGAAGCCGAAGCGCTGATGTAATCCCCGTACGACGTCCTGCGGTCTGGTTGCTCCGGTCCGCAGGACGTTTCCTCCACCCTCGAACCTCAGGTGACACATGACATTTGCACTTAAATCAACATTCCGCCGTCTGGTGAAAAATGAATTTGGAGCGACCCTGGTTGAATACGGGATTGCCATTTCACTTGCCGTCACGGTTGGCGTCATCGCTCTCGGAGCGCTTTCCGGCGCCATCAATACAAACCTGGGTGAAGCTGAAGCCACAATGCAGTGAGCTGAAGCACCCTGACACGAAACGAAAGGAATAAACCATGCGCTTAGGATCAGTAGTAATGGCCCTTGCAGGGCTTTCCATAGCAGGAGGCTCGGTCTACGCAGTAAGACATGTGATGAATGAATCTTCTGTCCAGGCGCAAGAGGCCAATTCCTCGATCGTCCGGGTGCTTGCTGCTTCGCAGGAAATCCCCTTTGGACACGCCATCGAAAACCACATGCTGATGACGATCGAATGGCCCGCTGAAAGCGTGCCTCCCGGCGTTTTCACCGCCCGCGAGGAAATTCTCGGTGGTGCGGGTGCAGAGCCGCGTCGCGCTAAATCGACGATTGCCCAGGGTGAGCCGCTGCTCAACTCCAAGCTTTCGGCTTTCGGCGAGAAAGTGACAATCGTTCAGACGCTTGGCGACAATACACGCGCCATGGCGATCAAGGTTGGCGCAGATACCGCAGTTGGCGGATTTGTGACGCCTGGCGATTTTGTTGACGTAGTTCTGACACAGGGCCGGGATAAAGACATCCGCGCTGTGACTATTCTGCAGAATATCCGCGTGATCGGTGTCGATCAGAGCGCCGACCAGCAGTCAGATGAGACTGCGGTGGCCCGTACGGTAACCGTCGAGGTGTCACCCGATCAGGGTCAGCGCCTGGCACTTGCCCAGAAGGCCGGCACTCTGAGCCTGTCGCTGCGGACGCTGTCCGGTGCTGTGGACGAACCGCTTGAGAGCCTTCGTCTGTCGGATCTGATGCGTGAAGTCTCTCCTGTTGTGGACGAAACCAAAGCTGCGACCATCAGGGTCCGCCGCGGTATCTCCGAAATTCAGGAAGAGAGCATTTACTAAGTAAGCGAAGCACTTATGCGCAATGGAGCTGAGAAAATGGTACTTCAATCTGTGAACGACTTCCATCAGGACGAAGAGGGCGGCATCCTTGTTTTCGCCGGCCTGTCCCTCGCGGTTATGTTCGGCATGGCGGCTATGGTGTTCGACATGGGTCGGATGGCCACCACTCAGACAGAACTCCAGACTTTTGCGGATAATGTCGCACTCGCGGCGGCCGGTGAACTGGACGGGGCGACAGATTCTGTCACCCGCGCCAATCTGGCCGCTGCAAACCTCACATCCGGCCATCAGACATTTGGTCAGGGCAACAATGTGCTCTCCGGTGCAGTCGATTATTCACTCTGCTACACTGAAATACTGCCGGCGGATGATCTTGCACCCATCAACTGTATGGCGGATCCGCTCGATACCGACAATCAGCAGCTGGCCGCTTATGTGGAAGTGACCGTCACCCCGCGTGATGTGGATCTGCCATTTGCCCGCGTTCTTGCAGGCCTTACAGATAACGCGGAACCGGATAACACCGTGAGTGCCGTCGCTGTGGCAGGTTTCGTAACTTATGCCTGCGATATCACCCCGCTGATGTTCTGCATTCCCGATGCGGACTGGGGCGCTGACGCCAACGCCGGCCAGTCGGTTTTCCTGCGCTCCGGCGGCAATGGTGCTCAGTGGGGGCCCGGTGCCTTTGGCTTCCTCGATGTGACTGCCGCATCGGTGGCTGATCCGTCCGGCCCCTGCGCAGGCCTTAACGGCTCCAAGCTGACGGCCTGCATGATCGCGGCTGTGAATAACATCAACGCCTGCTTTACACAGCGCGGCGTGGACATTGAGCCCGGCCAGAAAGTTGGCATCGAGAACGCGATCTTCAACACCCGCTTTGACATGTTCAACTCGACCATGAGCCAGTTCGCGAACAATCCCGAGTATGCACCCGGCCCCCATGTCGCCAAAGGCTTCAAAGCTAAGAACGGCAATGGCCAGTGCATCGGTCAGGCAACAGAGCTGACCGACAACACCATCGCCTTCCCGCCTGACCTCTCTTTTCCTAACGGTGGCCGCTTTGGTACCGGGCTCTGGGATGTGAACGGCTACATTGAGACAAACCACGGCCAGATTACGACCACGGACAGCGACGGCAACGAAGTTGAAGTGTCTGCCCCGTCCTACATGTATGACGAACTGGTGACCTACGTCGCGTCCAACCCGACCGCATCCCGCTATGACATCTATAAAGAAGAGATCCGTCAGGCGACGCTCGTGGACGTGGACGGCAACGTAACCTACCGCGATATTTTCGAGAACCGCGATGAGACCGGTTCGGCACAGTGCTCCGCACCATCGAATGTCATCCCCTTTGACCCGGACAACCAGGCATCCATCGACCGCCGCCTCTTTGTGGCCGCCGCGATCGACTGCGACGCCAATCCGATCAGCGGTGCTCAGAAAAACGTGCCCGTCAAGGAATTCGTCAAGATCTTCCTGACCCAGCCTGTGGGCGAATCCACAACAAACCCGCCGAACTTTGAGTTCTACGTCGAGGTTGTGGGCTCGGCCGGTGGTCTGGGCAAGGGCAGCCAGGTGAACGGTGCCTTCAACGACGTCGTCCAGTTGTACCGGTGATCATCATGAACCTGAACTCACACATAAAGCGCATCCGCCGGGACGAAGACGGTGTCATGCTCACAGAATTTGCGATCATCCTGCCCTTCATCCTGCTGGTCATGTTTCTGATCGTCGAAAGCGCCCGGATTTTCTTTGCCTACCAGGCGGCAGTGGACGGGGTACGGGATGCCTCACGCTATCTGGCCCGCGTCGCGCCAGTCGATATCTGCGACACAGGCGGCAACGTAGACGGATTTGAAGCCGAGCTGCGCACCAGGGTTGAAAATGCAGTCGGTGGCAACCCTGCGTTTCCGCAGACCGTAACGGTCACAGGCCTGAACGCATCGGTCAACTGTGTGGCGGGTGACTACCGTCAGGATCCGGTGCCCGTGGCGAATGTTTCGGCCAGCGTGCGCTTTACCTTCCCGTTCTCCGGCTTCGTTGCCTTCTTCGGTGACGGTCTTGAGACGGTCAACAGCAACATCGACGCAGATTCAAGGATCTTCGGACTATGAAACGCTTCATCAGAAAATCATCCGGCGCCGCACGTCCTTTTGGCCGCGACGAGAACGGATCGACCATGATCGAATACGCAGTGGTCCTTCCCCTCTTTCTGCTGCTGCTGCTCGGAATTGTTGATTTCGGTCGCTACGGCTTTGATTACATTATGACAAAGAAGGCGATGGAGCGCGGCACCCGTGTGATCGCAGTGCGCAATCCGGTCTGCCCGGGCGTCCCGAACACGCACAACCGCGCACCGGCTCAGTCCGGCGTCACGCCGCCTGCTTTCGGCACGTCATGCTCGGTGGCCGGCATCTGCGAAAACCCCGGCACGATCAGCTGCTCGCTGAACGCGACAGACGGGGGCGCAGGTCAGGAAATCTGGGCCCGCATCTCGGCCGTGATGCCGAGCACCGTGATCGCCGAAGATGTCACTGTTACATACGCGTACAACTCCAGTCTTGGCTTTCTGGGCGGACCATATGTTCCCGAAGTCACCGTGGAGCTGACAGGCGCGCAGTTCGAATTTGTTACTCCGCTGGGTGGGCTGGCAACTCTTGCAACCGGGATCGCTAATCCCGGCGTTCCGGAGGGGCTCGTGCCCTTCCCGAGCATCAGCGTCACCATGCCCGGCGAGGACCTCGCCCTCGGCAACAACGGTTAATCAGCAGAGGTACTTTATCATGTCAAAAGAAATTACACCCATTCTTCTTGTATCGGACGACAAAGACCTCACGACCGTCGTCAGCAGTATGTTCTCGAAAGAAGACGGCTATCGTCTGACCGCCCGGGAAGACACGCTTTCTTCGATGAACGGCACCGCTGTATCGCTGGCCTCCCAGCATCACGTGATCCTTTATGATACCGACGCCTCCAGCGCCGAAGATCTGGCAGCTTTGCAGAAAGTATCCGATGGCCGCGCGACAAATGCGCTGATCGTGGCGATCACCACCGATGATCTGACACTGGCCCAGAGCCGCAAGCTCAGCCGTGCCGGCGCAGACGATGTTATCCCGCGCAGCTGTCTTGAGGAGGATCTCGCCAAACAGGTTGAAAACTGGCGCGTCCGCAAGGCCGCACAGCTGCCCGCCGTCTGGCTCGGCAAAGCGACCCAGGGCAAGATCCTGGCCGTGACCGGCTCGCGCGGCGGCGTTGGTAAATCGACGCTGGCCGTTAATCTGGCGGACGCCATGCAGAACAAAAAGGGCTTTCGCCGCAAGGAGGCTTCCGCGTCCGTGGCCATCCTTGATCTGGACCTGCAGTTCGGCTCTGTCGCAACCCTGCTCGATGTCGAGGAAAACGATGGCATCTACCGCATGGCGATGGACGGATCGATCCCCGATCGTGATTACATCCAGAACTGCATCGTAAAATCCGCCTCGGGCATTACCGTGATGCCGGCGCCCACGCGCTTCACGCCGCTTGATGCACTGAAATCTGAGCAGGTCAGCGCCATTCTGGACCAGCTCTGCCGTGATTACGATTATGTGGTTGTCGATATGCCCTCAGCGCTCGTCTCCTGGATGGAGCCCGTGCTGAACCGTGCAGACCGTCTGTTCCTTGCATCCGACGTCACCGTGCCGGCAGTCCGCAACTGCCGCAAACTGATCGACTTTTACACCGCAGAGAGCCCGAATATCGACATCGAAGTTGTTGTTACGATGGAGAAAAAGCCGCTCTTTATGTCACAGCACCACAAGGAGGCGACCAAACTGCTGGAACGCGATTTCCTGCACTGGGTGCCGCTTGATGCAAAGCCCGCGCGTGAAACGCTCGACCGCGGCAAGACCGTCTTTGATCTGGCCCCGCGCAGCCCGCTTGCGAAAGCCATCAGAACCCTGGCTGCGGATACAACCCGCGACCTGCCTTCCCGCTCGGCGCCCCACGCGTCTTAATCAGTACCCCAGTCAGAAAAAGAAAAGATAGGATAGTAACGATGTTCCGTGAATTCGCCCGCCCCAAAGCAAAAGCGCCCGAGCCCGAAACAGCTGAAATCATCGAACTGGGATTTGGCACGACCGTCGATCCGCTTGATGCGATTATGGACGATGCCATGGCAGAGCGTCTTGAGCTCAAGAGCCGCCTGCATGACTTCCTGCTCGACCGCCTGAACCTCGCCATTCTCGACAAGATCGAAGAGGACGAGCTGCGCCGTGAGGTGTCCAATCTTGTCGCCCAGGTGCTCAAGGCCGAGGGTCGCCCGCTGAACTCCGACGACTTCAAACTGATGGTCGATGAGCTGCTGCATGAGGTGCTGGGCCTTGGCCCGCTTGAGCCGCTGCTGTCGGATCCGACGATCAACGATATTCTCGTCAACGCGCATGACAAGGTCTATGTCGAACGCCGCGGCGTGCTGGAAAAATCCCCCTGCCGGTTCCGCGACGAGCGCCACCTGCTGCGCGTGATCGACAAGATCGTCTCGCGTGTCGGTCGCCGCATCGACGAAAGCCAGCCCTGGGTCGATGCCCGCCTCGAAGACGGCAGCCGCGTGAACGCCATCATCCGCCCCTGTGCGATTGACGGCCCCTCGGTCTCCATCCGTAAGTTCTCCAAGATCCCGCTTACCATGGCCCGTCTGATTGAGAACGAAGCGCTGAACGAAGAAGCGGCCAAACTGCTGCGCGGTCTGGTGGATGCCAAACTGAACATCCTGATTTCAGGCGGTACAGGCTCCGGTAAAACGACCATGCTTAACGCGATGTCATCTTTCATCGGTCCCAAAGAGCGGATCGTGACCATTGAAGACGCGGCCGAACTTCAGCTGCAGCAGGAACACGTGCTGCGCCTTGAGACCCGCCCCGCCAGCCCCAACGGCACAGGTGCCGTGCAACAGCGCGACCTGCTGAAAAACGCTCTGCGGATGCGTCCTGACCGGATCATCGTCGGCGAGGTGCGTGGCTCGGAAGCCTTTGATATGCTGCAGGCGATGAACACCGGCCACGACGGCTCAATGACCACGGTTCACGCCAACACGGCACGCGACGCGATCAGCCGGGTTGAACAGATGGTGCAGATGAGTGGCATGGATCTGCCGCACGCGGCGATCCGCTCGACCATCGCATCGGCCGTTCACTTCGTGCTGCAGCTCAACCGTCTGTCGGATGGCACGCGCCGCGTGACAGCGATCTCTGAGATCACCGGAATGGAAGGCGATGTGCTGACAATGCAGGACATCTTTGTCTTCAAGAAAACCGGCAAAGACGAAAACGGAAAAATCCTGGGTGGATTTGAAGCGACGGGCATTCGCCCGCAGGCGGCAACTGCTCTGCAGGCAGCCGGCGTAGATATGTCGCAGATGTCATTCAAGCGAGGTTCCTGACATGCTTATCGACCTTTCCTTTCTCGGCATTGAGCCGTTCTCGGTCAATCCATACTTCCTTGCAGACATGATGAGCGGGGAGACCCTCAACGTACAGATGATGATGTACGTGGGTATCTTTGTCGGTGTCCTGACAACTTTCGAGGGCATGCGCCAGCTGATGTCACGGGGCGAAAACCGCACCGAGGCCAAAAGCCGCCGCATGCAGATGATGGACGCCGGCAAATCCACCGAGGAAATCCTCGCCATCCTCAAACCCCAGGCCAAACGGGGTATTCTGGGCAGACTGCCCATTGTCGGAGATCTTCCGACAGCGCTGACAAAGGCCGGTATGACGATCTCGCCGTCGCTTTTTGTGATGTGCTGTCTCACCGGTGTCCTGGTGTTCGGCGCCACGATCAGCATGGTCTTCGGACCACTGATCGGTGTCACGGTCGGCGTGGTGCTCTTTGGTGTCTTCCCGCTGCTGCTGGTCAAATCGGCCTGTCAGAAACGGATGGAGCACTTTGTGCGGCAACTGCCTGATGCGCTTGAGCTGATGGCACGCGGTCTCAGAGTGGGTCACCCGCTCAACACCACGATCCGCAGTGTGGCCAATGAGATGTCTGATCCTGTTGCCTCCGAGTTCGGCATCGTGATGGACCAGATTGCTTACGGTGATGATCTTCCCGATGCTTTTGCCGAAATGGCCGACCGCATCGACCTTGAGGACGTTCGGTACCTGTCTGTGTCAATCGGCATTCAGCACGGCTCAGGCGGTGATCTGGCGGCCATCCTCGCAACACTCAGCCGCGTCATCCGGAACCGCCTTTCGATGCGCCGGCGGATCAAGGCGATCTCATCCGAAGGCCGCATGTCCGCCTACATCCTGTCCGTAATCCCGGTGGCGATCTTCCTGTTCACCTCGATCGGCTCGCCAGACTATTACGGTGGCGTGATGGATGAACCGCTGTTTGTTCCCGTGGCGATCACCGTGGTCCTGCTTGTGGTCGCGAATGCTGTCGCACTCCACAAACTCGTTAACTTCCGCATCTGAGGAGAAGATCATGTTCGACGCATTTCTCACTTCATTCGGCCTTGATACCACTTCCTTCCTTCTGCTCTGCGGCGTTGGTGTAGGCAGTCTGGTTGCAGTCTTCGGCATCGGTAAGGCCATGACCGACAGAACCCCGGCAGCGGAACGTATCGCTGCCAATTCAAAGGGTCCGGCCGTTACCTACAAAAGCGACCTGATCAAGCTGGCTCAGGCCGAGCCCACCGGGCTGGTCGGCGCCTTCAGCCCGAAATCTGACGGCGAACGGTTTCAGGTCACCAAAGCACTTGCGAGTGCAGGTTTCCGGGGGCCGGGAGCGGTTGCCAATTTCTACCTGATACGGATTGTCCTCGCGGTCGGTCTTCCCGGCACACTGGCGCTTCTGATTGCGCTGGCCAATGCCGGTGTGCCCTGGCTGCCGGGCAGCATCAGCGGCATGCTTGGCTCTGCGTCCACCCTGCATCTGGTAGTAGCGCTGGCGATGCTGACCACGCTGGGGTTCTACGGCCCGTCAGCCTGGCTCAAAGGACGCATCAATGAGCGTAAACGCAAAATCGAGGAAGCTTTTCCCAACGCACTCGATCTTTTGCAGATCGCTGTGGAAGCCGGTCTCGGATTTGATGCGGCAATGACCCGGGTTGCCACCGAGATCCATTCGGTTGCCCCCGATATCGCAGAAGAGCTGCTGATCGCGCAGAGCGAAATTCAGGCCGGACGCGACAGAGACCGCGCCCTGCTGAATATGGGCCAGCGCACAGGTGTGGAAGAGGTTATGTCTTTTGCCAATGTGGTGCTGCAGTCCATTCAGTTCGGTACCTCGGTTGCGGACGCACTGACTGTTTATGCAACAGAGATGCGTCTGACACGCGAGCTGAAAGCTCAGGAAAAGGCCAACAAGCTGCCGGTACAGATGTCCGCAGTTATGGCCTCGCTGATGCTGCCCGCCATTCTGATGCTGTCGCTCGGCCCGGTTGTTATCCGCTATGTTAACTACTTTGCGGCAAACTGAGTAAGCGTCTGGGCCTGCCGGCAATCGCAGGCGGGCCCGCGCATTTCTGCCCTTTACCGGGATCGTTTTGTTTTTTCGCGGTATTATGTTAACGAGGACCCCATGGAACTTGAGGATAACGACCTTTCCATGCTGAGCAGTGTGATGCGTCAGGCCGAAGCTGCACCCGCGGTACGCCCGGTCGGCACAGCTCCGGAGACACTTGCCTGGTACAAGCCCGGCTTCGGGCCGAAGTGCCGCGTGATGACATCCTTTGGCGCGCTGCCGATCGAAGCACTGCGCCGTCGTGATCCGGTCAAAACCTCAAGCGGCCGCTTTGTGGAAGTGCAGTGGGTCGACCAGATCCGGCTGGACGCGCGATTTTTATCGCTGCATCCAAAGGCAAATCCGGTGGCCATTCCGAAAGGCGCGCTGAACGGAATGACGCCTGAAACCGATATCATGATCTCGCCGGGACAGGCATTGCGCATGCCTGGACGTACCGGGTCTGATGCGGTCAGCAAGGCCGGCGGGCTGATCGGGCGCAACGGCATCGCGGCAAAGCCGCAGTCGGGTTTCACCTACTATCTCTTCCATTGTGGCGAGCCGGTGATGGTCAGCATCGACGGGCTCTGGTGGGAAGTTTCTCCCTGATCCTCAGGCGCCCTGCCCCAGAACAGCAGCCGCTTTGCCAAAGTAGTCAGGTGCGCCGAAATTGCCGGACTTCAGGGCAATCACCAGATCCGGCCCCGCCCTGAGTGCCGGCACGCCGGGGTCAATCTCCGGTCCGATTTCCAGGGTTGTCAGATCAAGACCCTCGACGACGGCCCCTGAGGTTTCACCGCCCGCGGTCAGGATTTTTGTGATGCCCCCCGCCACAAGTCGCCGCGAGACTTCCGCAAAGAAGTCCTCCAGCGCTTTGGCGGAGGCCTCGCGCCCGTATTTTTCCTGCACCTCTTTGACCACTTCAGGGTCTGCGGAGCTGTAGGCGAGCGGGATGCCGTCTGCATCCATCAGCCAGCATGCCGCCTGCTCTGCTGTGAGGTCTCCCCCGATCACGTCGGCCGCGATAATCTCAAAGGCCGGATGGCTCTTTTTGTGCAGGGCGACCTGGTCGCGGGTTGCCCGCGAACAGGACCCGGACAGCGCCACGCATTTTCCGGCCTGCCCCTGCCAGGCGCTACCGGTGCCTGCAATGCGCCCGTCGCGCGCGAAATTGCGTGGCAGTCCCAGCGCCACACCTGAGCCACCGGTGATCAGTGGCAACCCCGCAGCAGCCGCGCCGATTTCCATCAGGTCCGCATCCTGAAGCGCATCGACAACGATCATCCGCCGGCCCGCTTCATGCTCTGCCGTGAGAGCGGCGGAGATCGCCTCTGCGCCCTGCAGAACGCGCGCGGCACTGACATGGCCCACCGCGTGAACCGTCTGATGCGCGAGCCACCGGCGGATATCGGGATCGGTCATCGGGGTCAGAGGATGGTTCTGCATCCCGCTTTCGCTGAGCAGCACGTCTCCGACAAAAAGATGCCCCTGATAAATCGAACGCCCGGTGCCCGGAAAGGCCGGGCAGAAAATGACCTTATGCGCATCAAGCCGTTCGGCAAGCGCGTCGGCGACCGGTCCGATGTTGCCCTCGGGCGTGGAATCGAATGTGGAGCAGTATTTAAAGAAAATCTGCTCGCATCCCTGCGCCAGCAGCCAGTCCAGGGCCTGCAGCGACTGTGCGACTGCATCGGCTGGTGCGATCGATCGGGATTTAAGGGCGACAACACCTGCCTCTACGTCCCTTGCGGCCGGCGCCTCCGGCACGCCGGTGTACTGCACCACGCGCATGCCCTGTTTGGACAGCGTGTTTGCAAGATCAGAGGACCCGGTGAAATCGTCGCCGATACAGCCCAGCAGCATCACCCCTCTCCCGGCAGTTTGAGGCCCGCATTGCGCGCATAGACCTTGGCCACAGCGGCATCGTCTTCGGCCCCGAGACCGGATCCGGAGGCTGCCAGAAACTGCTGTAGTGCTGCTGCGGTCAGCGGTGCGCCGAATTTCGCGGATTTCGCGATGTCGAGCACGATGCCCAGATCCTTGGGCCAGATGTCGACCGATGAATGCGGCGTATAATCGCCCGCCACAATGTGCGGTGCGCGGTTTTCCAGCATCCAGGAGCTGCCGGCGCATCTGGGGATGACCTTAGCAAATGTTTCGGGGCTGACACCCTGGGTCATGCCAAAGGTCATCGCCTCGGCCATGGCGGCGATATGCACACCCGCCAGCAACTGGTTTACGGCTTTCATCGCAGAGCCCGCACCGGCGGCCTCCCCGAGCTCAAAAACCGTTTCAGCCGTGGCATCCAGAAACGGGCGCGCCGCCGCAAAGGCTTCGGCTTTGCCCGAGGCCATGATACTGAGCTTTCCGCTCGCCGCTTTGACCGAGCCGCCGGAAATCGGAGCATCCAGATAATGCACGCCCGCTTCCGAGCACCGCGCCTCCATGCGGCGGGCAAATTCCGGCGGCACAGTGGCGCAGGCCACCACCACGGCGCCGGCCTTCATCTTCGCCACAATGCCATCTGAGCCGAACAGCACCGCTTCAGTCTGGGGCGCGTTCAGGACGACCACCGCCACAACATCAAGCGTGCCCGCAACATCCGAAAGCCCGCCCGGCGCGCCCCCCTCGCCCGAAAACCGGCTCACGGCATCCGGGTTGATATCAAATCCGTGCGTTGTATTGCCCGCGCGCAGGGCGGATTGCGCGATGCCATACCCCATAGAACCAAGGCCGATGACAGCAATTTTTGACGACATTCCGGGGGGTATCCTTTGCGGTGGGTGTCAGGTGCGTTTTACGTCTGTGCAAGTGATGACACATCACCGCAGTCCGGACCAGACTGCAGCGCATAATCCGCTTTGCCTTAGAGACTGCGGATCAGGGACCGGCCGATGCAGCGCACTCAGAGGTGCGCGTTGCTGTGCAGGTCAAGCTGGTAGGTCTCTGGCAGCATCTGTCGCAGCCAGTGTTCATAGAGCGGGCCAAAGGCGGACAGATGCGCCATGCGCCCGGGCGTGTCGGTAAACCACCAGACAGCCGCACCCCTGCCCCGGGTTCCGATATCAGGTGCAAGATAGGCACAGCCCAGATAACCGCCTGCGGCGTCGCGGATCACCCATGCAAAAGAGCGCCGCGCAGTGAATTCGCGGTGATGCCACTCCAGATCCGTCAGGTCCTCGTCGCGGGTCATGCCCACCGGCCACTGCGGGTCAAAGAGCCCCTGGAGTACCGCAGCTGAGTTCATGACAGCGGCGTAATCTTCGTCGAGATCAGCCTTTGTCAGTATTTTCAGGTGATAGTCTGCGAGGCTGAAAACCTGCGGCACGTCGATGTTCTCAAAATCAGGATGTGGTTTCATTCGGCCGCCGGCTTTGCTTCTCTTTTAAACGGATTTTCATCAGGCACCTCAAAATCGAGGATAAGCTCTCCGCTGGCGCGCGCCTCCGCCATGTACCGAAAGGCGTTTACCGACATACGCATCAGGTGTTCGCCGGCTTTGATCGGCGGGTATCTGGCCACCGTATCAGGGGTGCGGAATTTCTCAAGCGGCTCGACGACCGCGTGGTAATCGAGCCCGAAAAAGAGCGGAAAGGAATAGCGTTCATGGCCGATGTTATTCACCCGGTGCTGTGTCGATCTGAACTGCCCGCCGGACCAGGTCTCGAAAATGTCACCGATGTTCACGATGAAACAGCCCGGGATCGGGTCGGCCTCGATCCAGACGTCATCGGCATTCATGACCTGCAACCCGGGCGCACCCTGCAGCAGGATCGTGAAACACTCAAAATCAGAATGCGCGTCGATGCCAACGGTGTCTTTGCTGGCGGGCATATCGTTTTCGATATAGCGCAAAAGGCGCAGCTGTGACGTCGGGTTGGTGATGTGCTGCGTAAGGTCTGCAGGATCAACACCGAGCTCGATGGCCAGCGCATCCAGCATCTGCATTCCCAGATCAAAGACCGCCTCGTAATAACCGGAAACCGTTTCCTTCCAGCCCGGAATATCGGGCCAGATATTTGGTCCGGTCATGCGCCAGCCGGCGAGGTGATCAGGATGATCTGCGGGCGCCTCATAAGACATATCCCAGGCTTCGTTGAAATTTATCCGCTTCGGGAAATCGGTGCCGTTTTCCTCGAGCGGCACGTAACCACGGTGATGCGTTGTAAAACCTGACCAGTATTTCATCTTAAAACCGCGCGGCTTTTCGTGGAACGCGCGGGACGCGGCGAACATCTTTTCCACCAGGTCCGCCGGCACGCCGTGGTTGGTGATATAGAAAAAGCCCGAAGCGCGCGCCGCCTCGCCCAGCGCGCGGGCGACGGCCTCTTTATCTGCGCGCTCGCCGGTGCGAAGCCCGCCCAGATCGATGACCGGCAGCTGCGCCTGATCAATCCTCAGCGCAGTCTGATCGACAGTGAGTGTCGTGCTCATTGAATACTCCCCGGTGTGAAATGCGAAGGCTGTCCAACCGTGACGCGGTGCCGGAGCGCGCGGCAAGACAGATCGCAACAGTGCCGCCTTTCCTTTCGCCCCATGCTGAAAATTGCCGCGCAGCGGGGTCGCACTGCTTGATTTTTGACCAAACAATCCCGGCAAGGCGCAGCGGTGCAGAAAACCGGCCCCTGAGCGCCGTCAGATATGAATGAATGCTTAACAGCGCAGGCCTGCCTGCAATTCGTCCCACGCCCGCAAACATTCCGGGTCGTGATCCGCAAAAAAACCGGGGAACTGAAAAATGACAAAACTGAATCGCCGTACGCTCCTGAAATCCACAGCCGGCATGGGTGGCCTTGCCGCTATGGGCAGTGTTCTTGGCACGCCGCTGATCGCACAGAGCCGCAGTCTCAAAGTCGGCTCTTACGGCGGCTATTTTGAGAACAGCTTCAAGGAATTCGTCTATCCCGCCTTCACCGAAGCCACCGGCATCACCATCGAAAGCGTCACACAGCCGAACTCCGCAGACTGGCTCGTCACCATGCAGCAGGCATCCGCGGCGGGCTCGGTGCCCACAGATCTGTCGCTTTATGCCCGCGATGCGCTGATCAAATCCTCGCGTATCGGCGAGTTGGTCTCGCCGCTTGATATGTCCAATATCCCTGCGGCATCGAATATGGAGGAAGATTTCCTTTATGAGGACAGCTCCGGCGTGATCGGTGTGGGCGCCATGGCCTGGTTCACCTCGATGGTCGTGAACCCCGACGAGGTGGACACCCCTACCTCCTGGGTGGATTTCTGGGACAGCAGCCGTTTTGAAAGCAGCCTTGGGCTCAGCAAACTGATCAGCGGCAACCTGCTCGACATTATCGCGGCGACCTATTTTGAGGGAGCGGGCACGTTTGACACCAACGAGGGCATCCTCGCCATGGTCGAAAAAGCCGGTGAGCTGAAGCCCAATGTGGCGCTCTGGTGGACCGCCGAGAGCCAGATGGAACAGTCGATGAAAAACGGCGACGTGGTCGGCGGCATGTATTTCCACGATGTGGCCCAGCTTATGGCTGCGGACGGCTTCCCGATCCGCTCGACCTTCCCCAAAGAGGGCAACCCAATCGGCTATGGCTCCTGGTGCCTCTCGGCACTCTCGGAAAAGGCCGATGAGGCGGCGGAATTCATCAACTTCTCCTCAGATCCCGCGACCCAGGCGCTGATGTCACGCAAAATCGGTACAGCACCTCTGGTGGCACAGTCAAAAACCGATCTGACTGACGAAGAGTTCTCGTTTGTGTCCGGCACTCCGGCCATTCAGCCCGCCTATGAGGCTTACCTCGACAATGAGACCTTCATCAAGGAAGCCTGGGACAAGATGCTGGCATCCGCCTGAGTGCCATGGACAATCTGACCCTTCATAAGGTCCGCAAAGACTACGGAAAGGTCCGCGCCGTCGAAGGCGTGGACCTGACGTTTAACCACGGCGAGCTTACTGCCCTGCTGGGCCCCTCGGGCTGTGGCAAGACCACGCTGCTGCGGCTCATCGCGGGGCTCGAAGACCCCACCGCAGGAAAGATCATGCTGGGCCCGCGCGACCTGACCCGCCAGGCCGCCCATCAGCGGAAATTCGGCATGGTTTTCCAGAACTTCGCGCTCTTTCCTCATCTGAATGTGCGCGAGAACGTCTGTTATGCGCTGACCATCGCGGGCGTGCCGAAAGCGCAGGCGCATGACACTGCGGCGCGTCTGCTGGATCTGGTGCAGCTTACCCCTTTTGCCGACCGGGCCATCGGCGCGCTTTCCGGTGGGCAGCGCCAGCGGGTTGCCATCGCGCGCGCGCTGGCACAGGAACCTGAGGTCTTTCTGCTCGATGAGCCGATGTCAGCGCTCGATGCCAATCTGCGAGAGGCGATGCAGGTCGAACTGCGCATGCTGCAGCAGCGGCTGGGCATCACCACGGTCGTTGTGACCCATGACCAGCGCGAGGCGATGACCATGGCCGACAATATCGTTGTGATGTCAGACGGGCGGGTCGAGCAGACCGGCGCGCCGCAGGATATTTACCACAAGCCGGGCAATCCCTTTGTCGCCAACTTCATCGGGCGCGCGAATTTCTTTGAGGGCGTGATGCGGGGTGGCCGGATCACGGCAGGCAGCCTTTCCCTGGAAGCCGGGCCGCAGAAATACCTCGACGGCTCGCCGGTCACCGTGGTGATCCGCCCGGAAAAGGCCTGTCTCGATGAGGTTATGCCCGAGAGCAACCGGGTACCGGCAGAGGTCACTTTTGTGCGCGACGTGGGACCCACGCGTGACATTCACCTCGAAACGCCCCTCGGTCCCATGGTGGTGGAATACGCCATCGGCGAAGGCGCGCGCACTTTCACACGTGGGCAGAAAACCGAAGTGCACCTGCCGGCGGGCGGTCTCTATATCTACCCTTCTGACAAGGCCCGGGCCGTCGCATGAGTGCGGTCGATCCCCCCTCACTTGCCTCCTCCGGGACCAGTGGCAGATCGCGCAGATCCATCATGCGCCCCGATCTTTTTCAGACAGTCCTCTGGGTGCTTATCCTGACGTTATGTGTCGTGCCTTTTGTTCTGGTCATCGTCATCTCCTTCGGTCAGAAAATCGAAGGTGCGGCCTGGGCATTTGGCTTTACCGGCGCTAACTACCAGCGGTTTTTCGTCGGCGCCTCCTGGCCTGAAAGCACAACGTTTCTCTACCTCACCCGGCTCTGGTATTCAGTTTACTATGCGGTGATTGCCGCAGCGCTCGCCGTGCTGACCGCCTTTCCCTTTACATGGTTCATGACCCGCATGAGCCGTGCGGCCCAAAGCCGCTGGCTCGTGTTCCTCCTTGCCACGCTGTCGCTCTCAGAAGTGTTCATCGTCATGGGCTGGGACATTTTGCTCTCCAACCGCTCCGGCCTGCCGATGGTGCTGCGCGAGACCGGCGTGACCGACTGGCTCAAGGTTACGGGCTGGTTTGATGTGCTGCGCGAATGGGGCATGGCCAACCCGCGCAATGTGAAATTCAAGACCTCCGAATTTGCGACCATTCTGACCATGTCCTATCTGGTCTGGCCCTATGCGGTGATCCTGCTCTATCCCGCACTGTCGCGGCTTGATCCGTCGATGACGGAAGCTGCACGCACCATGGGGGCCGGTCCCTGGACGGTAATGCGCACCGTGGTCCTGCCCAGCGTGCGGCTGCCGCTCATCGGGACGCTCTTTTTGCTCTTTGTCTTCCTGCTCGGCGTCTATGTCTCGGTTACGGTTTTTGCCGAGCCCGCCAAACAGACGCTGGCGGTATCGGTCTATGAAGCCGTGCGCGGCTCGACGCTGAACGCGCCCTTCGGAGCGGCTCAGGCGGTCATCCTTCTGATCACAGGCGGCATCTGCCTCTGGCTGGGGCAGATCCTCGTGAACCGCAAAGGCGTCACGGCATGAAGGTTTTTGCCCATGGGTTCATGGCCCTTGCAGCTTTCGTGATCGTGCTGCCCATTCTGGTGGTCTGCGCTTCTGCGCTCAACGGCGGGCGCTCCATGCTCTTTCCGCCGCAGGATCCGACGCTCACGCGCTTTGCGGAGTTTTTCCTGCACGAACCTGTCTGGCGCAACGCGCTTGTGAATTCGGTCATCATCGCCTTCGGCAGCGCGGCTCTTGCGGTGCTGATCGCCTGGCCCGTGGCCTATGGGGTGTGGAAACGCCGAAGCGCGGCCTCTAAACTGCTGGCCGGTCTGGGTGCCATGCCTTTTGCGCTGCCGCCCATCGTCTTCGGTGTGGGCCTTGGCTTTATGTGGGGGTTTTCGGGCGGCCTGGGGGAAATCTGGTCGGGCGTCATCAGTCATGCGGTGCTCTTTATGGCGCTGCCGCTGGTCACGATCTCCATCGGGCTGCAATCGATCGACCGCGCGCATCTTGACGCCGCGGCGACCATGGGCGCCACGCCCGCCGCCACCTTCCGCACGATCATCCTGCCGCAGATGGTGCCCTATACCCTCTCGGGGTTCTTCTTTGCCCTGGTACTCAGTTTCAACGAATTCATCGTCATGTTCTTTGTCTCCGCCTCCGGATACGCGACCGTGACGCTGCAGATTTTCAATTCACTGCGCAACGGCTTTACGCCCACAATGGCGGTGGCCGCGATTACTTTTATCGTGGTCTCGGTGATCGTCTTTTCCGCCGTGGCGCGGTTCGGAGATCTGCCGCGCCTGATGGGCGCGGACCCGTCGCGCAAATAGCAAAAAAAGGAAATGCCATGCCCCGCCAGCCCCTGATCGTCGGCAACCCGGTCCTTATGGTGATCGACATCCAGAAATCCGCGTTTCAGACAATGGAAAACCGGCCCATCCCGCACATGCCGGGCTGGCAGGAGAATATCGCCCGCGCGCGCACCGTCGTCGATGCCGCCCATGACAACGATATTCCGGTGATCTTTTTTCAGGAGATCCACCGCCGCGATATGGTCGATTTCGGCCGGGAGCTTGACGGGGATGAGGACGTGCACTGCATGGAAGACAGCCCCGGCACACCGGTCGCCGCCGAAGAGATGGACATGCGCGACACCGATTACTTTGTGCACAAGCGGCGGTATTCATGCTTTTTCGGGACCGAGACGGAAATCCTGCTGAAAGGACTCAGAGCACAGACGCTGATCCTGGTGGGCTGTCAGACGGATGTCTGCGTGCATTACACCTTCGTCGACGCGCATCAGCATGATTACCACTGCCGGGTCGTGCAGGACTGTGTGGGCGGCTCTTCGCCCGAGGCGCATCAGGCCTCGCTCAACGCGATGGAATACCTGCAGACCGGCGCACTGCAGAACGCAGATGCAATCATCGCGGCGATGGCCACCTGGCAGAGGGCAGCGGCATGACCGGTCAGGCGGCACTGCAGGGGCACTGGCACCGGGAGTGGATCCGCGCGCCGGGCTTTGAAGATTATACGACGCAGGTGCACTGGCTGCAGGCGGGCGATCTCTTTGCGGATCTGCGCATCCCTGCCGAGCGGCCGGACGTGCGCGGTCTGAGTGCGCTTGCCGAACTGCCCGCCTTTGATCTGAGCCGCCTGCTGGAGGCCGAAGGCTTTGCGGGCCACACTACGGTACAGGACGGGCGGTGCACCTGGCACCGTCATATAAACTGGCACGGTGTACCACCGCAGGCCGATATCGGGCAGATGTGGTGGGACGTGGACGGCGCGCTCATTGAGGATGGCGTGCTCTCGGAATACCGCGAACTCTGGCGGCGCCAGGAGATGCCGGCGCCGCAGGTGCACCCGGTGCGCGCGGGAGCACAGACGGGTCTGCTCATCGACAGCGGATCGCTCTTTGTGCTTGCGATAGGGCCTGTACCTTCGGGCGACACGACCGCTTTTCGCGCGGCACTTGCAGCCGGAGAGCGGAATGACGCGGCCCTGCATGCGCAGTTCGAGAGCGAATATCTGCTGGGCCACTGGGATGGCCGCTTTGGTATTGCGGCGCTCTCAACCAATCCGCTGCACGAAGGCCATGTGGCGCTGGAACGCGGTGATGGCTTCACATGGCACGCGCTGGCCTTTGACGGGCGTGAGACGGCGCGGCCCCTCGATCCTGTGCAGGTTCCGGTAGACGCCTGAACCGTCCGTCCCGGGCAGTTTCTAAGCCGCCCGTCCCGGGCAGTTTGTCAGCCGCCCGTCCCGGGCGAGCGATTAACCAACCGTGCCTCAGGCGCCCCAGCGTTGCAGATATTCTGTCACAATCTCATCCAGACGCGCTTTGCCAAATGCAGGGTCATGCCCGCCGTGCACCCGGATCACCGGCAGAGCCGCAATGCGCCGCAGCGTGGCGGCGTAATCCGGGATGCTCATGCCGGGGCCATCATAGATGAGCGGCCCGTCATAGATCGCATCCGCCCCGAAAAGCGTGCCGCTGTCGTGGTGGAACAGCCCGACCTGCCCGGGCGAATGGCCCGGCAGATGCAGGACTTCGGCCTGCCAGTCGCCCAGATCGATCACGTCGCCTTCCTCCACCGTCCCCGTGGGGACAGCGCCCTGCAGCCGCCAGCCGTCGGGGTCATAACCTTCGTGCGGGACCGCATCGATCAAAAGCGGCCAGAGTGCCTCATAGCCCGCCTCTTCAAAAAGCGCCCGGAAGCGATCAGGGATGGCATCGCTGCGCAGCGAATACTCCGACGGCGCCTCCATCTCTGCCGCCTCAAGAGGATGGACCAGACGCGTGGCGAATTCATGCGCAGCACCAATGTGATCGACATGGGTATGGGTGGACAGCAGGATCAGCGGCTTGCCCGGATCAGGCCGCTGCGCATCCACAAAAGGCTTCAGAGGAGCAACCCCCATGCCGCTGTCGATCAGCAGATCTTTGTCGCGGCCCAGCACAAGATGCATATTGGCAGAAAAGATCGGATGCACGCGCGGCTCGGTAATCAGCACGGTGCGCGCATCAAGCTCTTCGTGACGATACCAGTCTGCGTCTACGGGAAGGGTCATGTCAGTCTTCCTTTCCGGTGGCGCTACCTGCGCGCACTTCGGCCAGCAGACACAGAATTTCATAGGCCAGCGCAGCCCCGGCCAGCGATGTCACATTGCCCGTATCAAAGGGCGGCGAGACCTCTACAAGATCCGCACCGACGTAGTTGAGGTGGCGCAGGCCCCGCAGCAGTACCTGTGCCTGATGGGTGGTCATTCCACCGATCTCCGGCGTGCCGGTGCCGGGCGCATAAACCGGATCAAGACTGTCGATATCATAGGTCAGATAAACGGGTGTATCGCCCACCAGCGCGCGGGCCTCATCGGCGATGGCCTGCGGACCGCGGTCGTGGAGCTCCTCGCAAAAGACCACACGCATGCCCGCACTGGCCGAAAAATCCCAGCCATCGGAGGTATTCTGTGTGCCGCGGATACCGATCTGAATGGTTTTTGCGGGATCGATGAGCCCCTCTTCGGTCGCCCGGCGGAAGGGCGCGCCGTGATTGAACTTCGAGCCCTGGAAACTGTCGGTGGTATCGGCGTGCGCGTCGATATGGATCAGCGCCACCGGCTCTTTTGCAATCGCACGCAGCAGCGGCAGTGTGACGGAGTGATCACCGCCAATGGCCAGCGGCAACACATTCTCAGCCACAAGCATCGCGGCAAAGGCCTCGATCTCGTCATGCGAGGCCTCAACCTCAAACATGCGGGTAAAGGGCACATCGCCCATGTCGCGGATGCGGGCGAGCTCAAACGGGTTGATGCGGGTGGCATGGTTGATCGCACGCATCAGCGTGGACTGGTTGCGGACCTCGCGCGGCCCGTGGCGCGTGCCGGGTCGGTTGGTCAGCGCGCCGTCCCAGGGCACGCCGAAAAGGCCGATATCCGCCTCGCCGATGGTCTCTGCGACGGGGACGCGCATGAAGGTGGCGATCTGCGAGAACCGCGGTGCAAACTGATCGGGGGTCGAGGGAGAGGTGTAACGCAAGAGCTGTCCAGTCATGTCTGCTGAGGAGGTCACAGGTGGCGGTTTGCCTCGCCTACCTTACCGCCCCGCGCCCGGGCATGTCACCGCCAAACCCGCCGGCGATGCGGCCATCTGCAGCATTGGCGCGGTTGCGGGCCCTGCGCTGATTAATCCTGCGTCAGTTCAGCGGCCGCCGATCACGGACGCCACTGTAAAAGACGGCCCCTGACCGGGCCGCGCCCATAGACCGGCGCCTGCGAACCATGCAAGGGTAACACGCCCGCTGCCCTTCTGCGGCGGGTCAGTACGGGGGGAGACACCTGGTGATAACAGCGCTCTATCAGATGCCGGCCGGTATCGCGCCGGACGCGCGGGCTGATGCCATTGAGACAGCCCTGCGCGAGGCGGCAGCCGCCGGTGCGGGGCTGCTTGTGGCGCCGGAACTGGCGCTGTCGGGATATGGCCGCGGTCCGGTGCTGCGCGATCTGGCGCAGCAGTCTGGTGGTCCCTGGTACAGGCGGTTGCATAAGGTCGTGCAGGAAACCGGCACAGCACTCGTTGCCGGATTTCCGGAACGCTCAGGACACACCTGCTATATCAGCGCCATGGTCCTTTGCCCCGACGACGGCGCCACGCCCGCCGCGCCACAGGTATACCGCAAGGCGATGCTTTACGGAGGGTATGAAAAAGGCATCTTTGCCAGCGACGGCCCCTCGACGGTGCTCTTCGCCTGGCAGGGCCTGAAAATCGGCGTTCTGATCTGTTTCGACATCGAGTTTCCGGAAAACATCCGCCGCCTGGCACTCGCCGGCGCGGATATGGTCGTGGTACCGACCGCCCTGCCGGCCGGTGCCTCGGGGGCCTTTACCGCCACGCGGATGATCCCGGTTCGTGCCTTTGAGAACGGTATCTTTGTGGTCTATGCCAATCACTGCGGAACGGACGAGCGTTTTACCTTTCAGGGGATGTCATCGGTCACGGCCCCGGATGGCACTGTGCTCGCCTCGGCATCAGCGGAAAATGCTGATCTGCTTTTTGCTGATATCGATCCTGCAGCATACGATCACGTCCGCGAGGTGAACCCCTATCTGAAGGACATCAGTGAGACCTCGCAATAGGCATGGCGCGGCACGCGCGTTTGCCGCGCGACGAAACCGGGCCGCCAGACCTTGTTTGAACTGACGGGCCGCCCGTATTAAGGCTCTGGCAGAAGAGACGCCCGGACCTGCCCCGACCTTAACGGAGACCTCAAACAGTGCACAGTCTGAACGACCTCAAGCCTGCCGTGATCGGACTTGGATATGTCGGGCTGCCCGTGGCAGTAGAATTCGGCAGAACCCGGACGGTGACCGGCTTTGACATCAACGCAGGACGTATCGCTGAACTGCAGGGCGGTATCGACCGCACCCGCGAGGTTGAGACCGATGATCTGCGCGCCGCGACCGGGCTGAGATTTACCACGGATGAAAGCGATCTTGAGGCCTGCAATACCTTTATCGTCACCGTGCCCACACCGGTGGATGACAGCAAACGGCCCGACCTCAGTGCACTGAGACTGGCCTGTCACCTGGTCGGGCGGCACCTCTCACAGGGTGATATCGTCATATTCGAATCCACTGTCTATCCCGGCGCGACAGAAGAGGTCTGTGTGCCGGTGCTCGAAGAGGTGTCCGGTCTGACGTTCAATACGGGATTTTACGCAGGCTACTCGCCCGAGCGCATCAACCCCGGCGACAAAAAGCACCGTCTTCCGGATATCCGCAAGGTTACATCGGGGTCGACACCGCAGGCCGCGGCCCTGATTGACGCACTTTATGCAACGATCATCACCGCCGGCACTTACCAGGCTGAAAGCATCCGTGTCGCAGAGGCCGCAAAGGTCATCGAAAACACGCAACGCGATCTCAACATCGCGCTGGTCAACGAACTTGCGATGATATTCAGGACCATGGACATAGACACCGAAGCTGTTTTGCGCGCGGCGGGGACCAAATGGAATTTCCTGCCGTTCCGCCCCGGGCTGGTCGGCGGGCACTGCATCGGTGTCGATCCCTACTACCTGACGCATAAGGCGCAGGAGATGGGTTATCATCCTGAGATTATTCTGGCGGGGCGCAGGCTGAATGACAGCATGGGAAAATATGTCGCCGGCGAGCTGATCAAAGCGATGCTCCGGCGTGGACTGCCGGTGCATGGCGGGCGGGTGCTTGTGATGGGACTGACCTTTAAGGAGAACTGTCCGGACATGCGTAACACCAGGGTTGTGGATGTGATCCGCGAGCTCGGGGAGTTCGGCGCTAAGGTCGATGTGACCGACCCCTGGGTCAGCGACAGCGACGCAGCCGCGGCATATGGAATCACCCTTGTCTCAGATCCCGAACAAGGCGCCTATGACGCGGTGATTCTGGCAGTCGCGCACGATGTTTTCCGCAAAGCAGGCCCGGGTGCCGTAAGGTCATATGCCAAGGCAAAACATGTCTTTTTTGACCTTAAGAGCGTGTTTCCGCCGAGTGAAAGTGACCTGCGGCTCTGATGCAAAATCCGACGGCTGCACGGCAGTCTTACGGGACCAGAACAGCCCTTCTGCACGATTTTGAGGCGGCACAAACCGCCGCTAAGTCACAAGAGTACAACGCGTTTTTCCGGACCAGTGATTATTCTTACGCACAAAAAACAGGCATAAATCAGTGCCTGTTAATGTGTCATAAATTAATTACAGTTCCGGCCTGTTTCGCGGCTTTCTTCAAAATACCAATAGTTAACAAATCGTTAACGCTTTGCCTGATACAAAAACGGACATGACAGGAAACGGCGCAAGGCATATACAATTTCCGAAAACAGACATTCTGATAAATTCAGACGCAGTGAGCAGAGATATGAACAAATACCAGGCCCTCTCAAACCTCAGGTCGCTTTTGCGATCCATGGAGCGTGACCTTGGTCTCGATGACCTCAGTCAGGCCGAACTGGACGTGTTTCTCGCAGCACAAAGTATCGCCACCCTGCCCGAGGATGTGATTACCTCGACCGAGATGCGCCACCACGACCTCGTAGCCCCCTTCCCGCCTGCGACATACCACCGGGCGCTGCGCGCGCTGGTTGATCGCGGTCTGCTGAAAAAGGCCAAGGGGGCCAAGGCAAAATCATACGTGCTTGTGGCGCGCTGATCTTCCTTTTAACTAGCGTTTCCTGAGATCCGCTGCTGCCGCAGCACGCCTCCTTGCGCGCTGTCGCAGAGCTTTTCTTGTCCGCCCGGGCGCAACCGGCCGTTTGCAATGTACTCGCTTTCAGGTAGTCTCGGCACAGGTGAAGACAAATACCGGCCTTATGTGGGTGTGGCTCTTTCGCAGCAATCCTCTGAGACAGACTGGTCCGGATTATGTTTTCAACGGGTTTTCCGAGAACCAGGCAGTTTTTCACCATCGCCCTGATCTATGCGTTCTGCTACGGCCTGACCGCAAATCTCATTACACCCGTCCAGCAGATTTTTCTCAGTGAAGAAACGCTCTTTGCCAGTCTGATGTACCTGCCGCACGGGGTGCGTGTTCTTTCCGTTATGCTTTATGGCTGGCGCGCCATACCGGCGCTGATGGCCGGCAATTTCCTGTCGGTTTATCTGTTTGCCGCACCTGAGGTTCTGGAACGTGATCTGATACAAATCGTGGTGCCGGTCACACTGGCATCCTCCAGCGGATGGATCGCTTTTGAGATTTTCCGGCTCTTCGGCAAAGACTATTACGCCAGCGAAAACCGGAGCCTTCACTGGCGCCAGATCGTCCTCGTGGGGATGCTGGCATCGGTGGTAAACTCTCTGGGCCAGAGCATTCTGCTGGGGCAGGTTTTCGCGCTGGTGGATAACAGTTTCGTCTTTCTGATGTTTGCTGTGGGCGATCTTCTGGGGCTGCTGGTCTCTCTTCTGGTGCTGATGCTTGTGTTCCGCTGGCTCCGCCGCGGGACCGGGACGGCACAGAGTTAACCGGACAGGCGGCAGCTTTTGTGACAGCGCAGATGACCGGTGAGCAATGCCCCCCGCACACGCCCTCCCCGGCGGACACGGTTTCAGAGTGCGACGGGTGGCGGTCCGACTTAGGGCATTCTAACGCACCGGCTCAATCCCCAGGGTGCGTGACAATTCTGAAAAGCCGGCAGCGGTTACCGGATCAAGGATGATGCCGTTTTTGCGGCGTTCCAGCGCCGTGGCCCATTCGCGATCCCCCGGCGCCATCACTTTTCTGCCCGGCCTCGCAGGGGACGCCCGCAAAAGTTCCAGATAGCGCTTTACGCCGGCCTCTACGATTTCTGCCCCGGCAAAGGCGCGGGGATCCAGCGCGATTACAAACGCGCCCAACCCGCGCGGCGTGCTGAAATCATCGCCTCCCATGGGGGCAATGTCCGGTGATAGTTTCATGCCTGTGAGCACTGCTGACAACACCTCCGCCACGCCACCGAGGCCCGCCCCCTTAAATCCGAACATACCTCCCAGAGGCGCCAGCATTTCAGCCAGGTGCGGATCCTGCGTATCTGCACCTGCGCTGTCAGAAGCAACGCCTTCCGGCAGGTCGGTTCCCGTCGACCGGTAGAGCTCCACGCGGTTGAAGGGCACAGCACTGGTGGCCATATCCAGAAGCCATGGATTTCCCGGTGCGGGACAGGCGATGGACAACGGGTTCGTGCCGTGGAACCGCTCCGCCCCGTCGTGCAGGCGCACGAAACTGTCACTGTTGCAGGTGACGAGGGCCAGCATGCCCCGTTCAGCGGCGCGCAGCGCATAGGCACCCGCAGGTCCGAAATGCGATGAGCGGGTAATGCCCACCGCGCCGATCCCCGCTTCTGACGCCAGATCACAGGCATGATCCGTCGCGGCATAGGTGGCGCGTGCGCCCTGGGCATTGTCGCCGTCCAGCATGCCCGACCCGGCCCGTGTCCGGGTGAAGAGAAGCTTCGGTGATTTGTTCAGCCGGCCGCCCTGCAGAGCCCTGGTGTAATGGCCCAGCAGGCGCACCCCGTGGCTGTCAACACCGTGAACAGACCCGTGCAGCATTGAACCGGTGCAGTCACGGGCGGTTTCAGGATCCGCCCCGATGGCAGTCAGAACTTCGCGGCAGAACCGGGCTAAGTCATCAACCTGAACAGGTTTTGCCATCTCTTTCCTAGCGGTAGATAAGTGTCGGCAACCACATCGTGATGCCCGGAATGAAGGTCACCAGCAACAGGACGGCCACCAGTGGAATCAGAAAGGGTGCTGTACCGACGACGCATTGCTCGAAAGGTATCTTTGCAACTCTTGCAAGAACGTACAATACCATACCCACCGGAGGCGTCAGAAGTCCCAGCATCAGGTTCAGAACCATGATCACGCCAAAATGTACCGGATCGATACCCAAAGTCACGGCAATGGGAAGCAGCACGGGGACCATGATGGTGATCGCCGCCACCGTTTCCATGAAACAACCAACGGCCAGCAGGATCAGGTTTATCAGCAGCAGAATTACCCAGGGACGGTCGGAAATCGCGAGAAGGCCGGCGGCAAACTGTTCCGGCACGCGGTTGGATGTGAGGATCCAGGCAAAAATCGCGGCGGCCCCCACCACCAGAAGGACGACGGCCGTTGTTTCGATCGTATCAAAACTGACACGCAGGAACCGGGGCAGCGACAGGGTGCGGTACACGACAAGCCCCAGAAACAGTGCCCAGGCGCAGGCAGCCACAGCAGCCTCCGTCGGGGTGAATGCTCCGGAGAGAATGCCGCCCACGATGATGACCGGGGTCAGAAGCGACAGAAAAGCCCGCTGGAATGTGGACCACAGGACCGACCAGTAAAATGTCTGATCGCGCCCGAACCCTTTGCGCCGGGCCATAACAGCAATCATGATCATCAGGGCCCCCGCCATCATCAGCCCGGGGATGAACCCCGCGACAAACAACTGCCCGATACTGGCCCCCGCGACGACGCCGTAGATCACCATCGGCAGAGATGGCGGAATAATCGGCCCGATGGTGGAAGATGCCGCGGTGATGCCCACGGCAAACTTTGCATCGTATTTCGCATCCCGCATCGCCTTGATCTCGATAGCGCCAAGACCGCCTGCGTCCGCGACCGCAGCACCGGACATGCCAGCGAAAATCACCGACGCCCCTACATTCACATGACCAAGGCCCCCTTTCATCCAGCCAACGAGCGCCAGGGCGAAGTTGAAAATGCGCTCCGTAATGCCGGCTGTGTTCATCAGGTTGCCCGCCAGAATGAAAAACGGAACGGCCAGCAGAGGGAAACTGTCCACGCCGTTGATCATCCGATGGGCCACAACCATCGGCGGGGGCGAGCCATTGAACACGATGAAAATCGCCGATGACCCGGCCAGAGCAACCGCCACCGGCATGCCGAAAACCAGAAGACCGGCCAGCATTACAAAAAGCCAGATAATATCCACTGTGGCCTGCTCCTAATCGATGGCGCGGATCTGGTCCGCATGTAATTCAGGGTCAATCAGTTTACTGGTACCGCTGCGCAGGTGGCGCCACATGTTCCATCCGGAACAGAGCGCCATACAGAAAAATGCAGCGGCAACGATCCAGTAAACCGTCGATTTCGGGATATCCAGGGATACCATCATCTGCCCGGTGCGCCCTGCGATCTGCGCACTGAAGACGCCGAGCATGATGAAAAAACCGGTCGTCAGCAAATCAATCACGGTCTGGGCGATGCGCCGCCCGGTGCGCGGGATCCATCGGTAAATGAATTCAACCGCGATATGGCTCTGCTTTCGGGTTGCCATGACCGACCCGATAAACGTAACGCCAATCAGCAGAAACCGGGCGATTTCTTCTGTCCAGGCGATGGAGTCGTTTAAGATATATCTCGTAAAAAACTGAAGAAAGACGATGAAGGCCAGAACCCAGAAAATGATCAGAACCAGTGCATCGTCCCAGCGCTGATCGGAAAGATCGATCTTTTCTTCTTCGAGAGTGATCGGTGCCGTCGCAGTCTGGTCAGACTGGTTTTGCCTGCTCATGGCGTATCCTCAGAAATAAGAGTGCAGGCGGGCCCTCGGCCCGCCTGCAAAAATATAAAAGGCCGGTTTACTTGATGGCCTGCAAACGGTCGTATGTCGCCTGATCCCAGGTGGCCATTTCGCCGTTATGCATCGCCTTCACCGCATCGATGAACGGCGCGCGGTCCACTTCGTTCACCTGCACACCTTCACCGCGGAACCATTCGGCCAGTTCGCCTTCGGCTTTGATGATTGCATCCGTGGCGCAGACGGCCGTCTCTTTGGTCACCTCAGCCAGCGCGGCCTGATCTGCAGCCTCCATCGCATCCCACGCGGGCCCGCCAACGATCGTAAGCAGAGCATCCGTGATGTGCCCCGTCAGGTTGATGTTGGTCTGTACCTCGTAGAACTTTTTGGCCTGGATCGTCGGCAGTGGGTTTTCCTGAGCATCGACCGTGCCCTGCTGCAAAGCCAGATAAACTTCGGCAAACGCGATAGGTGCCGGGTTGGCGCCCGTAGCTTCGGGGAACATCATGTAGAGCGGGGCATTCGGGACGCGGATTTTCAACCCGTCCATATCGGCCGGTGTCATAATCGGCTTGTTGGAGGTGACATGGCGCGCACCATAGTATGTCATCGCGGTGATGTGGTGGCCGGTAGCATCCGTGTACCCCTGCGACAACTCACCAAAGAGGTCGGAATTGCGGAATTTGTCCCAGTGATCCCAGTCGCGGAACATGAACGGCGCGCCGCCGATCGCGATTGACCCGTAGGAGCGGCCGGCAAACAACTGACCGGTGTAAATGATGTCGACCGTGCCGAAGCCCAGCCCTTCGTTGATGTCGACTTCTTTGCCCAGGGAAGACGCGGGGAATACTTCGATCCCATACCGGCCTTCCGTGGCCTCCATCAGCAGGTCATTCGCGGCCACAGCGCAGGTGTGATATGGTTCACTGGATTCATAGACGTGCGCCCATTTCAGTTTGGTTTCAGCAGATGCCGTGGCAGGCAAAAGCCCGAGTGCGGCGACGGCTGACACGGTGGCGAAAAGCATTTTCTTATTGTTCAATTTTCTTCTCCCTATGTTGACGCGGCGATGCCATCGAAGCTGCCGCGTTCTGTGTACAGCCTTGTGCATAATGAGAGATTAGGCAAGCCGGACGAGAGATTTCCTTCTTTTGATCTGACGCCGCCAGACAGCGCGCCTGACGGTCAACCGGCCTCGGGCCTCATGACCAGCCCGCCGACACTCCACTGCGCCGGAAAATACGCAAACCCCCGAACCCGGCGCTGTTTATCCATCCGGGGGTCGTCATGCGTTCAGACGGGCCGGATGCAGGCACTGAGGCCGGAGCCGCCGGGTCGAAATTTCTTCGCTCGTGTGTGCAGCAAAACGAAGGGTCCGGCCGTTCAAAGGGCGTTTGGGCACTGCCGCGAAATACATCGCCATGCGTGGAAGGTAGCGCGAAGTCTGACGGGCTTCTGACCGTGTTTTCCGCAGATTGTATATGCGCCAGCGGAGTGTTCATCATTCAGGCAGGGTCCGAAAAGAAAACCGGTGTTCAAAGATGCCGCGGACCGATTCATTTTGTTTAAGTCTGTTAATCGGCTAACGTGAGACACACACAAGCAGAACGGCACACTGTCTGACTTAAAACCGGACGACCAACAGGGGAAATTAAATGAGAAGAAAACATCTGATCACGATTGCAACGTCACTGGTGGTTTCTGCGCTCGGCTTTACGACTGCGATGGCTGACGTGCTCGAAACGATCAAAGAACGCGGCACACTGATTGTCGGCGTGAAAGCCGACTATAAGCCTTATGGATTTCTCGATCCGTCAGGCGACGTCATCGGTATCGAGCCTGATCTTGCAAAAGATGTCGCCGACAAACTGGGCGTGGACGTGGAATACGTGCCTGTCGTCAGCTCAAACCGGATGCAGTTTCTGGAACAGGGCAAAATCGATCTGATGATTGCCACCATGACCGACAGGCCGGACCGTCGCGAAGTGGTTCTGATCCCGGATCCCAATTACTATTCTTCCGGCACGAACATTCTGGCCCTGAAGAGCCTCGGGCTCACCAAGTGGGAAGATCTGCGCGGCAAGCCTGTTTGCGGTATTCAGGGGGCCTTCTACAACAAGGCCACATCGCAGAACTATGGCGCCGAAATCGTCGCGTTCAAAGGCACGGCGGAAGCTTATTCTGCTTTGAAGGCAGGCAACTGTGCAGCCTTCGTCTATGATGACAGCGCGATCGTGGCAAAAACCAACGATCCTGAATGGGCGGATTACGAGATGCCGCTTCAGACAATCGACGACGCGCCCTGGGGTCTGGCGGTTGCACTGGGCGAAGACAACTTTGCTCAGATGATGAGCGACATGATTGTCGACTGGCACAAAACCGGCCGCATCCTTGAGCTTGAGACAAAATGGGGCGTGGAAAACACACCCTTCGCCAAAGCGATGCACGAAGAATACAAGTAAGCAAATACCGGGGCGGGGGCTGAACCCCGCCCTCTGGTCGCTTTCCGGGGGCAGCGGATGTGGACGTAATTTTTGAGTGGTTTCGCGTCCTGTATCAGGAAACCGGAATAAATCTCCCCTTTCTCTATGATGAATACGACAGAAACCGGATGGTCGATGGCTTTCTGACGACCATCAGGCTGTCACTCGTCTGCCTGTTCTTTTCGGTGATCATTGGTGTGACCGGCGCCTGGCTGCAGGGCTCTGCCTTTAAATGGACCCGCCGTATCGTGAACGGCTATATCCAGCTCTTTCGGAATACACCGCCTCTGGTGCAGCTTTATTTCTTTTACTTCGCAATCGGGACGCTGCTGCCGAGGGTGGAAAACGACTGGGGTGGTCAGTCGCCGATCCTTGGCAGTTTTGCCTGGGCTGCGATCTCGCTGTCATTCTTTGCCGGCGCCTTCAATGTCGAGATCTTTCGCTCCGGGATTGAAGCGGTGCCCAGATCAACCGTAGAAGCCGCCGAGGCTCTGGGCTTTTCAAAGCTGCAGATTTACCGGGATATCACGCTGCCTCTGGCCTTCAGGGTCGTTTTGCCGGCGCTGAACAATAACCTCGTAAATCTGGTCAAGACCACGACGCTTGCCTATGCCATTGCAGTGCCCGAAATGCTCTATGAAGCCAATCAGATCTGGTCGGACAATGTGAACGTCACCGAAATGATGATCTTTTTGCTGCTGGCCTACTTTGTGCTCGTCGGCGTTCTGGTCGGCGCGATGAACCGCTGGGAGCGGGCTATGAAAATTCCGGGGTACGGGTAATGCGCTATAAGACCGACCTGCCCGTTATGCTGCCGGTGAGCAAACCGGAACCTGAGCCGTTGGGCGGTCTCAGGGCATGGCATATCCTGCCTCTTGCCCTGCTGGCGATATTTGGTCCCTCGCTGGCATTTGCACAGTCAGGCGAAGGGGTCCTAAGCCCGCTGGCAGTCCTGCTGAACTGGGCGCCGCTGCTGCTGAAAGGGTTCATCTTCAATCTGGTCATCTCGGTCAGTGCCATGGCACTGGGCACTGTTGTGGGCGCAATACTCGGGCTTGGTCAGATTTCGCTCATCCCGGCTGTACGGAGCGGGTCATGGTTCGTGACGCAGTTCTTCCGGAATGCGCCCTGGCTTGTGCTGTTATTCTTTGCGATGTTCCTGCTGCCGTTTGAAATTGACCTCTTCGGGCTGAAAATCCCCTTCCCCGACTGGCTCAAGGCCATACTTGGACTGTCGCTGCCGGTCATGGCTAATGTGTCGGAAATCGTGCGGGGGGCTGTGAGATCATTGCCGAGCGGGCAGTGGGAGGCCGCAGAAAGCCTCGCCTATACGCGTCTGCAGACGCTCTGGCTGATCATCCTGCCGCAGTGCGTAAAGCGGATGCTGCCGCCGTGGATGAACCTTTACTCGATCCTGACCATGGCAACCGTACTGGCGTCGATTGTCGGTGTGTCCGAGGTCATGACGCTGACCGGACAGGCCCTGGCCTCCGAAGGCGGCCGACCCGAACTGCTGGCACCGTTCTACGGTTTTGTTCTGTTGCTGTTTTTCGTCTACTGCTACCCGATCGCGCGTTTCACAGTGCGGCTGGAAAAGAAATTTGCTGTCATCGGCTGAGGAAACGACATGAGCTGGACCCCCTCCGACCCTATGGTTTCTCTGAAGGACGTGCACAAATCCTTTGGTGATCTCAAAGTTCTCAACGGCGTGTCGCTGGATGTAATGAAGGGCGATGTGATCTGTATCATCGGGCCGTCGGGCTCCGGCAAATCGACGCTGATCCGCTGCGTGAATGCGCTCAATGACATTCAGCAGGGTTCAATTCTCGTCGAGGGGCAGGAGGTCAATGATCCGAAGCTGGACAAACTGGAACTGCGCAAAAAGGTCGGAATGGTTTTTCAGCAGTACAATCTGTTCCCGCATAAAACCGCTTTGCAGAATGTGATGATGGCCCCCGTGCGGGTGCTCAAACAAGACAGGGCAAGCGCGGAGGCTGCCGCACGCGCTCTGATCAAAAAAGTGCGGCTCGAAGGCAAGGAAGACGCTTTTCCCGGCGAGCTTTCAGGTGGCCAGCAACAGCGCGTGGCCATCGCGCGCTCATTGGCGATGCAACCCGATGTGATCCTGTTTGACGAAGTGACTGCCGCCCTCGATCCGGAAACGGTCGGCGAGGTTTTACAGACGATTAAGGATCTCGCCGAAGAGGGCATGACGTGTATTCTGGTGACACATGAAATGGCCTTTGCCCGGGAGGTCGCGGACCACATCTATTTCACAGACCGGGGTGTGATCGTCGAGCACGGCCCGCCAGGCACATTCTTTACAAATGCCCAAGACCCCAGAACAAAAGAGTTCCTCAGCCAGATTTTGTAGAATTTGTAATGCCGGAGGATTTTCTGGTCATGCGGGCATGGTCTTTTGCCCGTCCGCCGGGCTCCCACGGAGGCCCGACAGTGTGGTATCCGATGATAATGGCGATCCGGCATCCCACCTGCACTGTCATCCGCCGGACATTTCGATTGAAAATTCGGACCCCCGGCACGGTAAGCCGCACGAGCCGACAGAGGTCAGCCACCGCGCCCAACCTCGATGGACTGCTAAAATATGGCTGCAGGCGGGCATCCGGTAACCCAGTGAGTGGTTTCCGGAGCAGAACAATGACGCCCCGCGGTTAGCGCAAAACCTGATGCGACCGGTGATGTGGTAAGCCCGCCTGAATGATAGCCCTTTTTCGGGCCATGGCAAAAAAACCGGTGCCCGACGTTCAGCTCTGATTGGCGCCCCGCATGCGCCGGATACGTTCGCGAATTGCGCGCCAGTTCCCGGCCTCATCCTCATCTCCGGCATCCCTGAACCGGTTCTCGCACTGAGCCGCTTCAAACTCTGCTTTATCACCGTGCGCGCGATATAATGCACCGGCAATTTCAGTTGTCTTGATTGCATCCATTGTCTCAACCTCCTCTGAAAGTGCGGACAGGAGCCGGTCCGGCGCAGCTCCCGGGCTCACTGACGCGCGGCGGGCATCCTGTGCGACGTAACGCTGACGTTCGCGGGTCGTCAGGCAACAAAATGACATGGCGCTCTGCTCTGCCGGCGTTCCTGATGCAGCAGAGATAACAATCCGGAAGTATATATTTTCGGGCACTGAAAATCAAATCCGCTCCCTGTTTACGGAGCGTTTCAGACGTTCCGTTCTGTCACAGAGCAGGAAGCACCCGGCTCATTTTCCCTGCTCTGAAGCGACGGTAAGAACCGCCCTGCCCTTATGGCACCCTCTCGCCCGGTGCGCTGCAAACGGTTGCTCAGCTCAGGCTTCGAACGACGCCGGCAAAGGCGTCCGGGGGCCGGCACCCCGATGCTGCGCAACGGCCCCGAGGGCGGGCTAATCGCTGCTCCCATCCGCCACAGCCACGCCTGACCGCTCGAGGTAACAGGGTTTCTCTTCTGTCATTTTCACCGCTTCAAAGGGGCGGACATCGATGTCCATCGGCTTGGTCCGGCCCTCAGCCGTCCAGACCACCAGCTTGGCGCGCGGACCGCGCGTGTCCGTCGGTGACACGTGAGGCGTCGGGCGAACGCAGCGGAACTCCGCGATCACGCCCTTCATGTCCGGCAGCACCGTAATCCGGTCTGCGGGCTGGCCGTCGATGGTGACGACGGTGCCGCGCCACAGCCGCTCACCGGCCAGTGCTATGTGAGCCGGGCGCCCGGCCATCAGCGCATTCGACGCCCCCTCATTGTCGCGCCGCCAGGCAGAGTCGAAATAAGGCGTCTTCACCAGGTCGAAATTGAACCGCGCGGTAACCTCGTCGACGCTGCGGGGCAGTTGCACCCGGACCGGGCGCCTGAAGTGCCCTGCATTGCGCGCCTCAGTGCGTGGCGGGGTTTCGGACGCGGCGCCTGCACCGGAACCCGCCTCCGCACCAGCCTGCAACCGGGTCGTATCCTTTGCATCAGCGCCCGTAAGCGCCCTGCGCTGCGTCTCGTCATAGATCGACGCACATATGTCTGACGGGGTGGCAAACAGCGTATCGCCATGTTTGCGGGCGGCGTCAGGGCCGATCCAGCAGGCGTGAAGCTCGAGATCGAGGCGCTTCCACCAGCTCGGGACCGAGATTACGGCCGACAGGCGGTGGTGGCTCGCCGCCCAGCCGCCGCCGGGTCGAGGCTGCGGGCGCACCGTCCAGCCAAAGACCGCCTCCGCGTCCTCCAGCCCCGCGCCGGGCGGTGCCGGGGCCTGACCAAAACCAAGCACCACCGCCTCGGCAAAGGCTGTCTGGTCGCGGCGGGACGTTTCGGCCGAGGCGCTCGCCTGCGGCGCATCAAGCCCGACCGCAAGGTCGCCGCCCCCGCCTGCCCTGCGGATCACGGTGCCCGCGCGGGGCGCGATCTCATAAATAGAGAGGCCGTTTGTCCGCTTATCGAGCGCTTTCGTGAGGTCTCTGGCCAGCGAAGCCTCATCAATCTCGCCGTCCTCATTCCTGCGCAGATCAACGCGGATCCGGCAGCTGGTCAATACGCAGCCGTCGGTGGTGACGTCCAGAAACTGGTTCAGCGCGGGTGGCGTCTCGCGATAGAAGCGCTTGAGATCGCCCCGGATGCGGGCCACGATAAACTCCGCCAGCAGGCCGCGCACGTTGGCCGAAGGGGCGTAAAGGAAACGGCAGCGGGCGAAGCGGATCGCCTCATCGACAATTTCAGCACCCGCCGCAGGCTCTGTTGCACAGCGCCGCTGCAGTTCGGCAAGCTGGCTGTTGCTCCGCTGCTTAAGCGTCACCATCTCCGCTTCAAGACCGGCGATGGTAAAGGCCCGGTCGGCGTCTTCCGCTGTGCCGTCCGGCACGTCAGTTTCCGGCAACACCTCGCCAAAGCGACCAAGCAGACGGGTGATGGCCAGACGGGCCTCGCCTTCGGTCATCGGCGCATGCCTCTCTTGTCCGGCACCCTCGTCAGAGAAGGCGGGATCTGTCAGCTTGTTCTCCACCCGCGCCCCTTCCACCTCCACAGCACCGGTGTCTGCGCTCCCCGCAACCACGTGGCGGATCTCATCTGACGCACTTTTCTGAATGTCGTCAGGCGCGCTCGCAACGGCATCGCGTTGCGCCTTCATCGTCAGGCTGTGACTGCCCAGGTCATCTGTTATCGAAAGCAGCCGCATGAGCGCGCGCAACCGATAGGGATCTTCATACCGCACAAGGCATTGCTGCTCGACGAGAAGCCCGAAGGACGGCTGCCCGTCCGGCGCGGCTCCTGAGGGCGCGCCGGCCTGCGTCACCCCGGGTGCAGCCTTTGACCCGGCGCTCTTGGCGACGACGGCTAGGGCTACATCCGGGCTTCCGTCTGCTGGCTTGTCTGAAACGCTGTCCGTCGCTCGGCTCGTACCGTCATCGACAGGGACGGAACCGGTCATCGTCACGGTCGCGCCAAGCTTGTCCGCGTGAGTTACAGGGTCTGTCCCGCCATCCGGTCCGGACCGGGTCGCGGCGTCAGCGGTTTTCTCCCGCACCTGCGCGTTTCTGTCTGCGGATCCGTCCCCGCGCTGCTGCGCCATGTCCCCGTCCCGGGAGCTATCTCCGCTACCGGACGACTGATCATCTTCCCTGTTCCTGAATGTCTTATCCCATAGGTCGGCTGCGCAGCGCTGGTCATAGCTGCCGGCGCCCGCCTTTGGCCATTGCGCGACGTTCACCAGATGCGCAAGCTCGATCGCCCGCCGGAACCCGGCCGCATGCGCAGGCGTCATATCAGGTGCGGGTTCATCGGTCCGGTACCCGAAGCCCGCAAGCTCCGCCAGCTTATCTATCCGGCATTTCCGGCGGACCTCCTCGCTTTCCGCGTCTTCCCCGGGCGTGCCGCACAGCGGCTGCAGATAGGGCTCAAGCACTTCGGAAAAATCATTGAGATATGTGAGAAAAGTCTCGACCAGCCGGGTACGCATGAACCAGTCGAGCGCAAGGTCCTCCTTCGGATCGGTCGGGTTTTCCAGCGCACTCTGACGTTCGAAATCCTCCAGTCGCTGGTCCAGTACCCGGGTGAGAAAGGCCTGCATTTCGCGCTGCCACTGCAACAGCAGTTCCCTGAGATCCTTGTCCAGCTGCGCCTCGTCGACTTTCGGGTCCGGCGGCTTCGCCCGGATCAGAAAAACCGCGGAGCCGGGATAGCTGCGCCGGTCGTGGAAGGGCGCCACAACCGCATTGAAGTTCAGCCGGTAGAGCGTGTTGCCATCAAGGTCATGACCGTCGTCGAGCTGGACGTCCATCAGCTCACCCCGCAGCGCACTGCGATATGTGTTGACCTTTTCAAAGAGCTCCAGCCGGTCCAGAAGCACGTCCTCGGGCGCCGGGGTGCCGGCCCGCGCTTCGCCCTCACTCTCCGCGGCTTTTGGCGCTGCAAGCCCGGCGGCTCTGAGCGTCACGGCAAGGCGCCGGATCTCATCTGATGCGGCGGAGGGTTTGGAAAAGCTGTCGATGAACCCTTCCCGGCCGGTGCGTTCCAGCTGTCCGCGCAACCAGTTGGCCTGTGTAAAGCGGTCATTAACCAGGCGCTCACGCGTATAGACCTGCGGCGCCTCCAGATAGAGGAAGCCGGGCGGTCCGGTCTCGGCTCCGGCGATCAGGGTGCTGGCCCGCTTCGCCTGCGTCGTGAGCCAGCCCCGTGCGTCGGTCGAGACAAGTGCTGCGAACCCGGCCAGGATGGCTGCGAAGACCAGCCAGGGCGACAGCGCCCAAATAAAGCCTGCAAATGCTGCCAGAGCGGCGCCCGCAGCGCTGAGAAGTTCGCCAAACCGGTTGCCGGTCCAGCGCAGGCCGCTGGCCGCCATCGCGGGTTTTGCAACTTCCGGCGGCTTGTCATCGGAACCGGGCGTTAAAGGTGCGGGTTGCTCAGGCTGCGACATCGGCTTCCAGCGTCGCGAGTGCGGCCTCCAGCCCGGTCTGACGGGTCAGACGACAAAAGAGCGTCTCTGTCCCGCGCAGATGGCCATGTTCGAAGAACTTGTTCGCCGGTGCCCCGCCCCCGCAGACGTCGAACCAGGCGCATCCGGCAGCGCAGGCCGCCACCCCGGCGTCGATGTCGGCGCGCAGTCGGCGAAATGCAGGGTGGTCGAGTATCCTCTCCGGTCCGCCCTCGCAGACATTCCCGAAGCTGAAGTCGGCGTATTGCGGGGCGGCGGTTCCGATCAGCTCCGGCGAATACGTGGACATGGCCCCGTCCGCGGCCACGGTCACGATCTCCAGCGGACGGGTCTGCGGATTGGCGCGGCGCGCGCCAGAGGGCGTCAACGCCAGGGCGCGGGCGGCGTCCAGTTCTCGGCATGCGAAGGGTGCGTCTGCGGCAGCGATACGGGCAAAGAACCGGTCGAGAAAACGACGATAGACGGCCTCAGTGCCCAGGCCTTCGAGACCGGAGCGGGGATGCGCGCCCTCCTGTTCCTCGACGTTGAAGCACACGTCCCGGAAACCGTGCGCGACGTAGAAGTCGAACAGTGCGTCAGGTTGCGAGAGGCTGTCCGCCGTCAGTACCGAGATCAGGTGAAAGGGCAGCCCCGCGTCTGACAAACGTGCGGCACCCCGCATTGACAGCTCGTGGCTGCCGCGACCGCCGCGTGTCTTTCGATACGCGTCATGAACAGCCCGGGGTCCATCAATACTGACACCGATACGAACGTCGCGTTGCCGGAACAACCTGACCCAGCTGTCGTTTATACCGATCGCATTCGTCTGGAAAGCGTGCCTGACGGTACGCCCGCCCGAAGCATGGTCAATCCGCGCGAAAGCCTCTTCGTACCAGTCAGGCGGAAGCGTCATCGGCTCGCCACCATGCCAGACGATCGACAATGGTTCTTCAGCAAGAGGGCCTGCGACGATGTTGCGGCCGATTGCGTCGAGAACGTCGCCGGACATGCGCTGACTGTCGTCGCGATGCGGCAGATAGCAATAGGCACAGTCCAGATTGCAGAAGGGCGTCGCCTGCAGCACCAGCAACCGGACAGGGCCGGCGCTTCTGTCTCTCACCAGTTGCGCCAATTGCTGAACCCGTTGCTCCAGTTGCCCCAGTTGTACCATTGCGCCCGGCGGCGCGGCTTTTCGGCATCCGGCGACTTTTCACGCAACGTATCGCCCAGCCGGTCAAGCCGGGCCTCAAGCGCTCGGCGCTGTTCCTGAACTGTGGGCAAAACGTCCGTTTTCGGTGCCCCTGTGGCGGGTGCAACCGATGTCAGAAACGCAGTCAGCAGAAAGAGAAATCGTCGCACAATTTACCCCCGAACTTACCTCCGAACCCGAAGTAACTTAACAAAAACTACACTAATTCTTTAAAGTATTCAATCTAAGAGTGTGCCTTGCCCCTGACTGAAGCCTTAAGGCGATGACATTCCGCCTTTTTCAACGAGCCCGGTCAGCCCGTTGTCCCTTGAATTCTGCTTACGCGGCGGCTCTTTTGCTGCGCCTCGCGTGGATCTGGCAAAAACCGAGAGGACGATCTTCGTTCAGGTCAGATGAAGGGCAACTTTGCACGCGCTGTGGGCACCGGGGCGGCGGTCTGAAGCCGGTCTGAAAAGGCCGGAATCGTCTTTCTGTTCACTGTGCAGAAAGGTCGGCCCGTGCGCCTGCCCCGCAAGCATCACAGATCGTTTCGCGCACTGAGCACTGTCAGCCCTGGGTTCTTTCTGCCGTCGAACTAGATGGGACATCATCAGCACAGAATGGGCCTCAGGAACCGGCAGGATGAACATCAAAGGACAGTTTGCACAGATAACCGGCGCTGATCCTGACGACGTTGATGCAGCAGAAGCCCGCAACGGGGTCATACACGTCATATCGCTGACGCTGACCAAGACCGCTGATGCGCTGATCGATCCCAAGCTGGTCCTCTCCTGGCTCCTGACGGCGCTTGGCGCGCCGGGCGCAATGATCGGGTTGCTGGTTCCGATCCGCGAAGCCGGTGCCCTTCTGCCGCAACTGGCGCTTGCCCGGTTTGTCGAGGCAAGTCCACAACGCAAGCGTTTCTGGAGTGCCGGCAGCGCGGTTCAGGGCCTGGCGTCTCTCGGCATCGCGGTATCGGCATTGTTATTCACCGGTTTTTTGGCGGGCAGTCTGATCATTGCATGTCTGGCGCTCCTCTCGGTCGCGCGGTCTGCTTCCTCTGTGAGCTATAAGGACGCTCTTGCCCGGACCATAAAAAAGCGCCGGCGGGGTGCGATTACGGGCCTCGCCTCTTCCGTTGCCGCCACAAGCGTCTTTGGTGTCGGGCTGCTGATGGCGACGGGCCTCTTCCAGGTCTCCGTGGCTCCGCTTGCCATCATGATCGCGGTGGCGGGGGTGGCTTTCCTGCTCGCGTCCGGTGTCTTTGTGCTGCTTGACGAGCCACAGACGACACCGCAGGGCGATGATGACAAAGACGGTCTCGCCGCGCTGATCGATCCGATCCTCAGCGACGGACAGCTGCGCCTTTTCGTGGCCTCAAGAGCGGCACTTGCGGTCACCGCTCTGGCGCCACCCTTCATCGTCATGCTGTCCGCAAGCGCGGGCCGCACCGCGCTTGATGAACTCGGGCCACTGGTGATGGCGTCCACAGCGGCCTCCGTTCTGTCATCCTATCTCTGGGGGCGACTATCGGACCGCTCCAGCCGACAGACGCTGATGGCCGCCGGCGCCCTTGGAGGGGTGGTTCTTGCCGTCATCGGAGTAATCGGGCTGGGGTCTGGCGGGTTCCCTGATGTGCTCTGGGCAGCCGTTGCGATCTTTGCGGCGCAGATCGCCTATGAAGGTGTGCGTTCCGGTCGCAAACTGCACCTGACCGATATGACCGAAGACCAGTTTCGCGCCAGATACACCGCTCTTTCCAACACGCTGATCGGACTGGCGCTTCTTGCCGGGGGGCTGTTCGGGATTGCAGCCGAAGCTTTCGGCCCCTCGCCGGTTCTGCTTGCTTTTGGCGCCATTGCAATACTTGGCTCAGTTCTCGCAAGCGGGCTCGACGAGGTGCAGCAGGAGTGAGTTCGGGCCGGGAATGACCGGCGTCTCAGGCAAACATCGCCAGTTAGCGGTTTCACCTGTGACCTCAGAAGCTGGCGATGTTTTCGTTGTCCGGAGGTCAGACCCGGTATCATTAACGCTGGACCAGATGCTTCGCCAGAACTGTCTGCAAACTGATCGCGTGGATGCACGCGCCCGCCCACTGTTTCCGTGCCTCTCCTGATGCCTGCCCCGACGACTGGCCCGCTGCGAAAACGACGGTGGCCAGAGGAGACCGCGGTCCGAAGGATCCTGTGATGACCTTTAATGCATCCGGTTGCCTGCCAGTGCCGGCGAGCCTCGGCGGCCTCGGACCCCTTTGCCGGTGTAACGACCTGGCCCGCCTGAAGCGCGCCGGCGCGGACGTCGTGACGGCAACCGGTTGACCGGTCCGCGATCCGCTCACCGCAGGACAAGCACCGGAATTTTCGAGACCGCAAGAACTTCGGCGGTCTGGCTGCCCATCATCATTTTACCAAGCCCGCGCCGCCCGTGTGACGCCATCACGATCAGCTCGCAGTCTTCCAATTCGGCGGTTTCAACAATTCCTTCTGCGGGAAGGCGGTCGTGAACATGGCGTGTGTCACACTGTACATCATGACCTGCAGCAACCTTCTTTGCGGCGTCCAGAATTTTGCCGGCTGCGTCATTGGCTGAGGCTTCAAATTTGTCCACCGCGCTGATTTTTCCGTATTCGACATCGCTTGCGATCACGAAAGCAGACCAGCTCTCTGTAACGGTAACAAATACTATGTCGGCCCCGACCGACTTCGCCAGCAGCACGCCATGTTCGACGGCCTTTCCGGCCATGTCGGACCCGTCTGTCGCGACCATAATTCTTTTGTACATTTCGCCCCCGGTTTTTCTGTTGCCTCTGAACGCTACTCCCGAAAATCAGATCAGGAAAGCTGATGCGTTCGGAATGGCGCTTACAGTTGATGCCGAACCCCGGCCCGGCCTTACTGCTGAACTTTGCTGATTAGAGCAAAGCGACCATGCGCAGATTGATCCGGATCAAATCTGAAACGCAGGTTACCGATAATACTGCCTGCATAGCCAGGAGGTCTCAGATGGAAGATCTGGTCGAAACGGGACGGAAGTTCGTTCAGGCGATGCGCGATCGACAGGGCATTGCAAACGTCCACGACATGTATGCGGAAACGGCGGAGTCGGTAGAGGCGGTTGTGCCGCCCGGGCGTTATGTCCGGGTTGCCAGCGGTCGCGACGCGATAAAAGCAAAACGGGAAGACTGGCTGGCAGGGCACGAAATCCACAGACTGGAAGCAGACGGCCCTTATCTTCACCCTCCCAATCGGTTCGCGGTGCGCTTTGAGGTTGATGTGACGCAGAAAGCCACCGGCCGCCAAATGAACCTGCGCGAGATCGCGGTTTATTCGGTCGAGGATGGCAGGATTGTCCGCGAGGAGTTTTTTATGGCGCCGAAATAGGCTGCACCTTCGGTCGCTTCTCCGGCTCGTGCCTGCAACGCTGTCAGCCCGGAGCCTGATGCGCGTACCTTTGCCGCCTCTCGTTGCTGTTATCCGCGTCGCCTGGTCCTGAGAGCCGGTACGATTGCATTCCGGCTGTTTTAATGCCGCAAGGTACCTGACTGTGATCCGTTGCACCGCGCAGAGTGCACATGCAGACTGTAAAGCGAAAAAACTGAAACGCCGGAAGCCGAAGCGGGGCGGACAAAGCTTCCCCTGACGCAGGTGGTCTATGCAAGCGAAAGACATTCAGGACACATCGGAACAGAAAACGCTCTTTCATCGCGTGTTCGTGGATCTGGCGCTGCAGATGCGCTGGTCCTTTTTGCCGCCCCTGATGGTTTACTTCGCGGCGGGCGTTTCCGGCCTGACATCCGTTGTGGGTGCCTTTTTCCTGAAGGAATACCTCGATCTGTCGGCGACTTTCATTGCGGGTCTCGCGTTCTGGGCAGGACTGCCCTGGATCCTCAAAGTACCAATGGGTCATGTGGTCGACCTGTTCTGGCGCCGCAAGGCGCTGCTGATCCTGCTGGGCGCCGGGCTTATCGCGGCGTCGCTGCTCATCATGTTCGGGCTGGTGTCACAGCCGGACCGGATGGGTGCGGTTTTCCCGCTTGAGACATGGTTTATAATTGCCCTGCTGCTCGCCCCGTCCGGCTATGCCGTTCAGGATATTGTCGCCGATGCCATGACGGTCGAGGCTGTGCCGAACACTGACGATGCCGGCCGGCCCTATGATGAACAGGAACAGCGCGCGATGCATACGACAATGCAGACGCTCGGCCGGATCGCAATCATTTCAGGCTTCGTGTCCGTGGCAGCAGTCAATATCTGGATCTTTTCCGATACGGAAAATCTTTCGCGAGATGCGCGTCTCGCGCTCTATGCGCGGGTCTATCTGATCGCCCTCGCGATCCCGGTTATTTCAGTGTCGGGGATGGTTCTGCACACGCTTGTGCAGCGCAGGCGGGCGGCGCGGGGATTGCCGCAGGCGGGACCGGAAGGCGAGACGGACGTGAACTGGCAGATCCTCGGCGGCGGCATGGCCTTTGTCGTGCTGAGCCTGGTTCTCGGCACCTCTGATTTCGCTTTTGCACAGGAGGCGATTTTCATCACGTCCTTTTCGATCATCCTCTACCTGATCCGGCAGCTGACCAGAGAACTGAAACCAGAGGCCGCGCGTGTCCTGATCGGGACGGCCACGATCATTTTCGTTTTCCGCGCAGTACCCCTGCCGGGGCCGGGCCTGACATGGTTCGAAATCGACGATCTGGGCTTTGACGAACAGTTCCTGTCGATCCTGTCTCTGATCACCTCGGTGCTGGCACTTGTCGGGCTGCTGGTTCTGAGACCGCTGATGGCGAACCGGTCGATTGCCTACATCGTTGTGCTGCTGACGCTTGCGGCCGGCGTCTTATCGCTGCCAAATATCGGGCTTTACTACGGGGTTCAGGAATGGACGGCGGCGCGCACCGGCGGCGTGGTGGACGCGAAATTCATTGCCATCCTCGATACCGCCATCGAGTCTCCGCTCGGGCAGATTGCCATGGTGCCGATGCTGGCCTGGATCGCCCGCAATGCGCCACCTGATCTGAAAGCCACGTTCTTTGCTGTGATGGCGTCTTTCACCAATATGGCATTGTCGGCCTCAAGCCTCGGCACAAAATACCTCAACAAGGTCTTTGTGGTCACGCGCGCTTCCGTCGATCCGGTTACCGGTGACCAGATTTCGGTCGCTGATTATTCGCAGCTGGGGCAGCTTCTGATCGTCGTCGGCGTGATCACCGTTGCAGTGCCGCTTCTTGTGGTGCTGGCGGTGCAGTCCTCGGCCTTTCGCACGTCGGAATAGGCCTGTCGCGTTAATCCTCAGCCATGGCGTCCAGAAGACGGTGCAGTTCAGCCACGGGAACACCGATATTGGCGCCGCCAAACTCGGGCAGAATGGCGGTATTTATGGCCACGACCGTGCCATCACTGTCCAGCGCAGGCCCCCCGCTGCCGCCGATTGTGGTTTCGGCATCATAGATCACGGCCATCGGGGTGATCTGAGCAATAATGCCACGGCTGGCAAGGGGGGCGATCTTACCCTGTTCGGACAGACGGGCCGCAACCGTCCAGAAATCTGTTTCGCCTGCGTCCTCCAGTTTGGTTAAAAAGGGCTGTCCGGCCTGTGCCAGAAGCGCACGCAGTCCGGTGGGGAAGCCCATGACGATCACCTCGTCACCGGTTTCCAGCGGGCTTTCTGACAAGCTCAGACCGCGACCCTCACTGGCCTCGCGCGGCACGGAGAGAAGCGCCAGATCAGCCGTCCCGCCGGCGGCAAGAAAAGTCGCGTCAACCGGATCACTTAAGCCGGGCAGGAAAACCATGAGCCTGAGCATTTCCGGTTCAAACCCGCCTTCCCGAAACGCCCGCATCCGGTCTCCTGATGTCCAGGGCAGCGCGACGTGCCGGTTGGTCACAAGATATCCGCTGCCGGTCAGCAGAAAGCCGGTTCCGGTGAACTGAAATTCCAGCGGATCTCCATTGCCCTCCACATCGACGAGCGGTTTGCCGAATGGTGTCTGCAATGGCACACCTTCCGCATTCAGGACGTGGCGCAGCAGCCTGCCGCTCTCGGTCTCGCGCAGACCGTAGGCCCCCTGCAGAAAAGCCACCGACGCAGTCGTTTCACGGATGACCCGCGCAGAGGCGTCAAGGCGCCGTTCGAGCCGGGTGAGCCGGTCGGCGTTCCCGGCCAGTTGCAGATCAAGCTGTTCGCGCAGCAGTGCAAGCTCATCAGCGCTCAGTGCCTGCCGGCGGGTTTCGGCGAGGGCAGTCGTGATCGCCTCAAGCCGCAGAGCTTCCTCCCCGATGGCTTGCCGGATCAGACGGTCGCTTTGCCATTGCAGGGCCACGACTGTTGTCAGCACAATCAGAACCGCGATGACCGTCAGACGAAACAGCAAAGATGTTTCCAGCAACAGCCGCCGCCCCGCTTCGAAGAAAGCATTCGTCAGGCGCGGTCCGAACGGCCGGCGGCTGGAGCGGGCATAGGCCATTGTGTCGCTGAGAATTTCTTCGACAGGCCAGCGCGTCGGATAGCAATTGCGGCACAGCCTGTAGCGCGACATCGGGCCGTCCTCTCCGAATTCGATCATGTCGCCGTGTATCAGATGCGCAGAGCCGACCTGGCGACCGTTCACCCAGATGTCTGTCCCGGGCAGTGCTTCGATTTCGTAGGTTTCTCCTGACCAGCGCAGCAGCGCACGGTTATCTGTTGCAGGTTTACCTCCGTCAGCGGAAACGACCCGGAGCATGCGTTCTGCATCTACGCTTATGTGCGGATGATCAGACGACAACCATACGATCCGGCCGCGGGACGGACCGGTCAGGTTTTCCAGAAACGCGCGGACCTGGTCTTTATCCGGGGGTTCCGCCGCTTCGGCGCAGGGTTCAAGATCATCGACCAACCGGCTTCCTGACGTGAGGTTTTCGGGTCTGGATGGGGTAACAATACGCGCAGGCGCCGCAGCGGTCCACAAACACCTGTGCATACAACCGGATATCACCCGCCAGCCAGAGCAGCCCCCAGCACCAGCGCGATACAGCAGAAGGTTCCCGCAATCGGGAATATGATGTGGACGGTGAAGATGCCCTGAGGTGCCGGTATGCCTTTAAGCTTGAACCGGACGAGGGCAAGATTGACGATGGCAAAGATCACGAGAAGCACCTCCGACGAGGTTTCCGCAAGCGTGTCGAGGGGCGTGAAAAGCGCGAGAACCAGCACCAGCGCCGCTGTGATCACCGTGGCCCTGACCGGTGTCTGAGTACCTGGCGACACGACACCAAGCCATGCGGGCAGACGGTTTTCCCGCGCCATGCCATAACAGACCCGTGCCGCCATAATAAGAATGATAACGACGCCGTTCATAGTGGCGATGATGGCAATCACAGTGATCGCAAGCGACGGCAACCCTGTAAGCCGTTCAAAAAGCAGACTGATCGGTGCTGTCGTGGCAGACATTTCCGCGACAGAAACAGTCTGCATGGCGACGAAAGACACCAGCACATAGAGCACCGTCACAGCAAGCAGCGTGATCCCGATGGCCCATGGCATGATTTTTGCCGGGTTCCTGGCCTCTTCGACGAGATTCACCACATCGTCAAATCCGATGAAGGCGAAAAAGGCGATCATGCTGGCGGCGAGTACACCGGAAATGGCCGAAAGGTCACCGACGGGTGGTGCGAGTGATGCGGGCAGCGCCGCAATGCCGCCGGGATCACTGGCGAGACCAAGGCCGATGATGATCAGAAGGCCCGAGACTTCTACCAGCGTCATCGCACCTGCGATTGCGACGGACTGGCGAATTCCCCAGGCGGCAATCGTCGCCATGAGAGTGATGATGCCGATGATCAGCACTTCCGCAGGGAGAGCGATGAGCTGGCCGACGTAGCCTGCTGACCCGACAGCGATTGCGGCCGCCGCGATCATCGCTTCGATCAGAACGGCAAGGCCTACCGCGACTGTCAGCCATCTGATTCCGAACGACTTTTCGACATAGACCGCCTCTCCGGCGGCCTGAGGCACGCGCCCCGACAGTTCAGCAAATGACGCCGCTGTAAAGCCCATCACAAAAGCAGACAGCAGGAATGCCGCAGGCGCATAAGGCCCCGCGCGCACGATCGTTTCACCGACCAGAACATATATCCCGGCCCCGATCGTGACCCCCAGGCCATAAAGCACCAGGCCTGTCAGACCAATTGATCGCCTGAGGTCACCGGCCTCATGATCCACAACCATGCCCCCTCCTGAAACGCTGCCGTGACGATGCAACAGTTGCCCGGGCTTTTCAGTCCGGTAAAAACTGCATCCGGCAATCACCTGCTGAATATATCGACGACCGGCCTGAACCGAATTGCGTTATCTCAATCCGCGGTTGGTCTTTGATGAATATTTTCGCTTTGCCCCGCGATCTGACGACCGTTGCGCGTATCGGTCAGCATCACAAAGGACGGGTGACACCGGAAGATCAGGGAGGCAGCTTTGCCGGCCGGTGAAAACTTGACATGCCCCCGATCCGGGCCACTCTAACACCCTGAATGATTACCTACAGGCCCCCGGAGCCCGATGAGAAGGATGCCTCCTTTTTGTGTATCAGCAGCATCACATATCGTGGCGGCCCCTGCCCGGGCCGGGTACGGGCAGTGCCCTTTCACCGGAAAAGCCTTCGCGTGTTATCGGGCTGAGATCGCGCGCCAGGGCTGAGAGCCGGACGCTGAACCACTCGTCGCCAGAACACTGATCAGAAAGAAAATGCCCGATGAAATTCATCCTCGTCCTGATTTTTCTCATTCCCTGCGGAGCTTTCGCAAATGACTGGGATGCCCTCAAGCAGGACGGAGCAATCGCAGTCATGCGCCATGCCCTGGCTCCGGGAACCGGCGATCCGTCAGATTTTAACCTGCGGGACTGCTCAACGCAGCGCAATCTTGATGGGCGGGGCCGAACGCAGGCCCGCAGCATTGGCGCCGCTTTCCGGGACCAGGGTATAAAATTTGACGTCGTATTCACCAGTCAGTGGTGCCGTACGCGCGAAACCGCTGAACTGCTGGAGGCCGGACCGGTCGTTGAGGCGCCATCCCTGAACTCGTTTTTCCGGGACAGGCAGGACCGGGACAGGCAGACCACAGAAACACGAGATCTGATTGGCGACACTGATGGTCTGTTAATGCTGGTCACCCACCAGGTGAACATCTCTGCCCTGACGGGCCGGAGTGCGCGTGCCGGTGAAGTGCTGATCATTCGCGCAGCAGAAGGAGCGGTGGAGGTTCTGGGCAGCATTCTCATTGAACCCTGACCCGTATCACGGGTGTCCGACCCGACCTTCTGAAAACGCGCCGGCCCGCCAGACCGGGTCTGTTGCACTGAGCGGTCACCCGCATTCAGCCACTGCACCCGGAGAAAGAAGGACCGGTTTAGCTCAAAAGGCCTCACTAATGCCATAGTTTGGACATTTAAGTTGCAGGCAGGGACCAACAGGGGAATGGGAATGCTGCAAATAATCTTCAGATACTTAGAAAGACTCAAGCAGGCCAGTCGCGAGAGAAGTACGCGAAAGATGACCGAAAACCTCAGAGGTCAGGCTGACACCTCCTGGCTGCGCGGAAGGCGATAAACGCCTGCCCTGATTGCAATTTTGGAAAAACGAGGCCGGAAAACGGGAGACCTCTCATGAAATACGTTTCCTCCGAAGTCGCCAGCGGACATAGTTTAACGTCACAAAACCCCACCAGGCATAATGCTGAGAAGCTGGAAAAAAGACGCATGGCTTTGCTGATACTGACGATCGCGCTGGCGGTTCACCTCGGTGCGAAAGCGATCGGTAACAGCGGGACCCTCGTCATTTCCTATCTGACCCCGGAACTGTTTGACTTTGTCAGATCCGGGCCCGACATCCGGCATGGAAAGCCGTGACAGATCAACCGTTCAGATAAGCGACGAGAACAACCTCGCCCGCCGTGAACAAAGCAATACCGGCGATTGCCAGAGCCAGCGCCAGTACCAGCTTTTCAAGAAAGGTCATCGCTGACGCATCAGGCTTGTTTTCGGATTCTCGTTTCATCGTGAGAGTCCCATCGGCTTTGTCGCCTGCCCGCCCTTCAGCCATTCATAAAGGTGTGCAGCAAAACACCATATCCTGTCAGAAAGGCGGCAGCAGCCAGAACAGCCCCTACCAGGAGCAAGGCCTTGTCTGCTGTGGTGGACAACTCTGATGTCCGGTTCCGGTAGCTGCTCATGTCGGCGCCCTTTTTGATTTTTCCTGCCTGTGGCAGAGATATTAAGGCCTGCTTCCGGCCGGACCAATACGCGGATTCCTGCCTGGCGACATCCCGCTTTGGTAAAGCTGCGGTGCCCTCAATCCTGCTAACCCGGTGAGCCCTCGGGAGAGGGACAGCCACTTGTTACCACCTGATATTTCTCGCCTTCGCCTGACATAAAGAGGGAGTCAAAGTCGTGAACGAGAGACCGTGACGGCCGCCCCCGGAAGGGAGGGCCCTCCCCTGTAGCGAGCATCAACGCAACGGCCCGGTCCCGGGACGGCTCCGTCACCGCCCGTGTTTTCGACCGCAGGGTCAATTACCAAGACGGAAACGCGTCACAACCCGGCAGAGCCTGGAGGTGCGAGAAGTTGATCGCTGAAAATCATAAACTCTGCGGTCACCGGTCTTTGCCTGATCAGGCCGCTCAACTGCCCGTTGATCAGTGTCGAACCAGGCAGGCAGTGTGGGAATGGCGGGCATGCTGGCTGTCGCTGTCCTTCTGCGCGGCGCAGCGCGGCCTCACCCGTTATTCATACGCCTCCATATTGTGCCCCGGCATTACGACGTGACCGCCCGCAACATGCACCGCGCTTCATCGCCTCCCGCCTGAGGCCCGCCACGCCTCAACGGGCTTTAAGTGCTTGCTGACTTCAAGCTGAGCAATCAGTCGCAATGCAGGCTGCGGACCGCTTCTCATAGCCCGGCGGGATCACGGCGGTCAGGTGCGAGCGGAGCAGCCCGCGAAGCACCGGCATCGCGACAGGTCACCGAACCGGAGACATTGCGCCAGATTCGAATGAATTGTGTACCCTGAGCGGACAGTAAACCCGTGCAGCCGGTTTTGTTGCGATCAAAGAGTTAATCCATGTTATTCTGTCGCGACGCGTCAGTGAGAGGGGAAAGCAACATGGCCAAAGGTGGAAAAAAGGGCGGCAGCAACTCCGGCGGCGGAGGGTCAGAGGGCGGAAGCATCAAGGGCAACCGTAAGGACAATCTGCTCACAGGTACGGAATTTGACGATACCATCCTTGCACGACAGGGCGACGATACGCTTATCGGACTCGGCGGAAACGATTTTCTGTTCGCTGAGGAAGGTGATGATCTGCTGGAGGGCGGCAGCGGGAATGATCGCCTTTTCGGGATGTCGGGCAAAGACATCCTGAATGGCGGCGCGGATCACGATGAACTTTTCGGCGGTGCGGATGACGATGATCTGAATGGCGACGGCGGTGATGATGTCTTACTCGGCGGCCCTGGCAGTGACAGCATAAGCGGCGGATCAGGGTACGACACCGCGGAATTTACCGACATCGGCGGCGATATACCTTTGTCGTCCGATCCGGGGGTGACGACGGTAGACGGCATTACGCTGACGTCCACCGGTCCTGCCTCGTACACATCGGTGAACCGGATTACCCCTGACACATCGGAGACGGATACGCTGACGGATATCGACCGGGTCATCGGTTCAAATTTTAACGACGCTATGACCGGGGGCGACGGGGCGGACAATTTTGCCGGTGCATACGGGGATGATGTTCTCATCGGAGGCGACGGCGCGGATGTCCTTTATGGCGGCCGCGACAACGATATCCTCGAAGGCGGACAGGACGGCGACACATTCGTCTTTCTGCGCGTGGCAGATGGCATCCTCGAACCGGACCCGCCGGTACAGGGTGACACCAGTGTTTATGACGATCCGGGCACCGGCGACGGCCAGGATGTGATCGTCGACTTTGACCTCAATGAAGATCAAATCGTGTTCCTGTCAAATGAAGACATGACCGTCGGGAGTTACTCTGACGCTGATGGTTTCACTGTACTGACCTATGCTGCGCCGGATTTTCAGGGGCCGTCGGAAATCACGCTGACGGGTGTCACGGAAAGTGCTGATGACCTGCTCGCGATAGGTGCGATAGACATTCTGGTTGATCCCGGTTTTGATTTCATCGTGTGAGTGAACTGTGTGATTTCGGTTTCTGCCGGTGGCAGGGGATTTTGCCTCGGGTAAACGTGCTCCGGTTAAAGGCAGCTCCTCGCTAACGTATTCAGGTTCGGTATAACCCGCCCGCGCAGATTTTTTTTCACAGGCACCCGCACTCCCTGCCGGCACGGTAAGTTGTGCAAATACGACTGAGCCCGACGGCCCTGCGCGACCGGCCTTTTCATCCGTTGCACCGGGAATTTGGTTGTGCGCGGCCATGTGCAAGCGTCTGATCCGCCGGCGCGCTCAACGACAACCCTGTCCCTGCCACTTCCCCTGTTTCACAGACGGGTGCACTCCGGGATATTATACGAGATCCCGTGACTTAACCCGGTCCGGCCGCTTCTCCGTCTGTCAGGGGTCTCCGGATGACGCAGAGCCGGGCGGCACCCCCTGCCTGCCACCGTCGCTGCGCTTCGCACCTGAACAGCCTGAAACAGGCGCGCCGGTGCTGTCGCAGGAGGCTCTGCGATCTGTTTCAGGACCACGACATATGCTCAGCGAGAAGGCACGGGCGCTCTTTCATCCAGCAGGCCTTGTGATTTCAGGGCTGCCCAGAATGCCGCAGGAACCGGGGTCTGAAACCAGTCGAGGATCTGGTCCAGTTCACCCGCGTTGCGCGGGCCCGGGATCACGGAAGTGACGATATCGTTGAGAAGCGGGAACTGCAGTGCCGCCGCGGCCAGAGGAATATCGAATGCATCTGCGGCCGCACTCAGCGCGCGGGCTTTCTGAATAATCTCTTCGGGGGCCTTTGCATAGTTCCACATCTCGCGGCCCACCAGAATGCCTGAGTTAAACGGGCCTCCGCAGATGATCGACGTTCCCGCGGACTGGCAGGCCGGGAACAGCGCATCCAGGGGCGTCTGCTCAAGCAGGGTGTAACGTCCCGCGAGCAGGAATACGTCCCAGTCACCGATTCCCAGCGCATCCATACAGACCTGGTTTTCATTCACGCCCAGCCCGATGGCACTGACATGTCCCGCCCTGCGCAGCTCTTCCATCGCGCGATAGCCGCCCTGTTCGAGATCCCGGAAATGGCGGACATTCTCGTCACCATGCTGAAAAGCGCCGATGTCATGGGCGAGCAGAATATCAATCCGGTCAAGCCCGAGACGCTGAAGATTGTCTTCCCAGGCCCGCATGATCCCGTCATATCCGTAATCGTACACCACGTGGAACGGCAATGGATCGACCATGCCAAATGCCATCGGATCCGCGACTGCGCCGGGGCGCAGAAGCCGCCCCACCTTGTCCGACAGTACATAGTCTGAACCGCGCAGCATATCCCCCACGACCCGCTCAGAGCGTCCGAAACCATACCAGGGCGCAGTATCGAAATAGCCGGTGCCGGCGTTTTTCGCACTGCGTATCAGATCCGCCGCCTGGGCGTAGTCCAGATCGGCGAAATTCCCGCCAAGCGGCGCGCCCCCGAGGCCAAGCGTATCAATCTCAAGCCCGGTCTTTCCGACCTGTCTTTTTTCCATTCCAGGCACCTCTCCTCTTCAGCATCATTTGAAGCAGAAATCTGACTGTGCTTCCAGTCTCTGCGGTTTTGCAATGATCCGGTCTGCGTCGGTTCCGGCAAATGACGGCACGGTAACGCAGCCCCCCCGGAGCGAAGAGCTCCCGGCGCAGATGTACTCGCCTTAGCGCTGTTGCGTTTGATCCGGATCAACGTCTTTTATTGCCGTCGCTTTAACCTTGAGTAACTTCGTGAAAACAGGTCAGACGTGAAACAGATTTTGCATTTTATCCCGGTCATCGTCTTTGCCGCCTCGGTGCAGGCAGGGGATATGGGGGAAGAGTTATTCTCTGACAACTGCATCGTCTGCCACGGGGTGACCGGTCAGGGCGACGGTCCCGCCGCCAGGGGGCTGAATACGGCACCTGCCGATCTGACCGGGATTGCCGCGCGTCGTGACGGGGTCTGGCCCATGCTCGAAGTTATGTCGATCATAGACGGCTATTCCCGCAACACGCTTTCGCGCGAGGATATGCCGGTCTTTGAAAACTTTCTGGACAATGAAATGGTCGAATTCGACACCGGAAATGGCGTAAACGTTCTGGTGCCCGAAAAGCTGATCGAAATTGTGAAATATCTCGAAGCCCTGCAGGATCCAACACCGACGCGCTATGTACCCTGACCGGGGCTCTCGGGTCGCGATTTAGGGGAACGGGCTTTGGTCCGGCAGGCGCGGACGCCGCTTTCTCTGACCGGTCTGCGCATATGCCAATGGTATGCGCATGGGCTATGCCAGATCACTCTTTGCGCGAAAGATGGCCGCCGCCGCAGGCAGCAATGTCGATGCCTGCGCTCGGTTGAAGCGGGCCGGGATTGCGTTTCTCACAGGGTTCTCCGAGCAAAGCTTCTTTACCCGGGCGTTCAGGCGCCGGGTCGGCGAAACCCCGGCGAATTACCGCAGGCAGATCAGACTGCATGAGGCGTAAAGGGGTACCGGCACTCAGGGACCTCACCATGACCTTTGGTCTGCCACACCGGGTGTCGCCTTTCTTCTGTACCCCTCGAAGAGATCAGGCGGCGAGGGTCAAATCTGTGGCGGGAGCGGTCAGTACCACAAGCCGCGCCAGTGGTTATTCCCGGGTCATCACTCTGACCAAAGGGAGAAAAGCATGAACAGCAACCTCATTCTCGTTATCGGCGCGACCGGAAAACCGCCAGCCGCGTCGGCGCAAAACCGGACGCAGGGGGCGCCTGCGTGCGCCGTGCGTCGCGCCGTTCGGTGACCCCTCTCGACCGGGAAGTGCCCGAAACCCGGGCTCCGGCCCTTCAGGGCGTGACGGCAGCCTGTATCACCTTTTTCCCCGATCCGGCTTTCCAGGGTGCTGTGGACAGGCCGGACTTGCTTTGTGAGGCCGCAAAAGACGCCGGTGTCAGGCATCTCGTCCTGCTCTCCTCGCACGACATCCGGCACATCCCGATCAGCTTTGCAGATTTTCGCGCAGATATTGCCCGGTCCGGAGGCGCGCTCGGGGACGTCCGCCACGCGACCTTGCCGGTCTTGCCAGACGCGCGGCTCTGTCAGGTTGCTGGCCGGTTGCGGCCTGAACGCCTGTTCACGTCCTCTCCGCAAGGACCTGATATGACCTTCACAGGTTTTGAAATCCCGGTTTCGCTGTCACCGGCGTCACGGTCGCCGGCATTGCTCGCTTCCTCCCTGCCGCACCGCAGGCTTTCTCTGCGAGCTACGACATCACGCCCGTTCAGGAACCCGGTTTGCTCAGCAGGGTTCGGGCACCGGCGGCGGGGCCTTCTGCTCCTGGCGTGCTGATGCTGCAAGCCATTCTGCGTCCCTGCTGCTCGCAGGGCTTCAGTGCGCCGGTCCTGCGCTGCCGGCATCAAACGGCAGGCCGTGCTGTCCGGGGTCGCGATAATAAAGTCAGCTGCAGCCCCTGCCCTGCCCATCCTGTGCGGCACGGCAGGCCCTTATCCGGAAGCGATCTTCACCCGCCCTATGGCAGAAGCATCCCGCGGATCATGAAGAAGAACATCGCGGCAAGCACCGCCGCGACCGGCACGGTGATGATCCAGGCCGCAGCAATGCGCAGCAGCAGGTTACGCTTCACCAGTTCGACACGGTGCACCCGACCCAGACCACGTCTTTCCTGTTTGCCAAGCAGGCGGTCGGCAGAGGCCTGAGCTTTCATGTCGCGCAGCATTTCCCCCTTTGCGCCCACGTCCGCCGCATCGAACTGCGCGAGGAAGTCCTCGACAGCTTTCGGGTCACTGTCGGCATGATGGCTGCGTATGTCATCAAGCATGCGCGCATAGCTCGACTTGATATATTCGCGCAGAAACCCGACACCGAAGACACCACCCACAGCAATATGGGTCGAGCTGACGGGCAACCCGAGCTGTGATGCGATAATCACCGTGATCGCCGCCGCCATGGCGATGCAGAAGGCACGGATCTTGTCGAGTTCGGTGATCTCGCTGCCAACCGTGCGGATGAGTTTTGGTCCATAAAGCGCCAGCCCCAGCGAAATACCGATGGCCCCGACCGCCATGACCCAGATGGGGATGCCGGCCCTGGCGGAGATGCCACCCTGAGAAATGGCTTCGTTGATACCGGCAAGGGGCCCTACCGCATTGGCGACGTCATTCGCTCCGTGCGCAAAGCTCAAAAGAGCCGCGGCAAAGATCAAAGGCACCGTAAAAAGCTCGTTCACACTCGCTTTGCGGTTTTCCAGACGCCCGGTCATCCGCCTGATATAGGGCCGCATGATCACGTAAACAGCAACGGCCACGGCGCATCCGATCAGGACCGCCACGGGGAACGGGACCTGCACCAGCTTTTTCACACCCTTCAGCATCAGGTATGTGGCGAATGCCCAGGCCATAAATGCCACCAGTACGGGCACCATCCGGTTGGCGGCCGCGAGGACGTCGCGCTTGTAGGTGATAGAATGCTTGATCAGATAGAGGAACCCTGCTGCGATCAGCCCGCCCATCAGCGGCGAAATCACCCAGCTTGCCGCGATCTTGCCCACCACGGACCAGTCGGCGATACCCCAGCCTGAGGCCGCGATCCCCGCGCCCAGAACACCGCCGACAATCGAATGGGTTGTCGACACCGGTGCGCCAATGACGGTGGCAAAATTCAGCCAGACCGCAGCCGCCAGCAGCGCAGCTATCATCAGCCAGATGAAAGTGTCCCGGTCCGCGACCAGATCAGGATCGATAATCCCACTTTTGATCGTCCCGACGACATCCCCGCCGGCCACAAGTGCACCACCGGCCTCAAAAAATGCCGCGATGAATATGGCGCCGGTCAGTGTTATGGCCTGCGATCCGACGGCAGGTCCGACATTGTTGGCGACATCGTTCGCGCCGATGTTCATGGCCATATAGCCGCCGATCATAGCCGCGGCGACCATCAGGATGCCGTCTATGCCCCCATCGGTCCGGACAATGGTAAAAAGCATGATCCCCACGATGAAGATCAGCGCCGTTCCGAAGCGGAACAACTCGTCACGGTTTCGCTGAACGGCATGCTCAATATTTTCGGTTCGCAACACGGCAGGGCCCCCAAATTTTCTGCTAGCGGTAAGGCCATCATCGCAAGTCACAAAAGAGCTCATATGACCCAGATCAATGAGGCCCTTCTGACTGTAGATATGTTTCCTGAATGCAACGCACTGCAGGGGGGGACGATTGATGAAGAAAAGGACGGTTCATGTCGCGCTGCCCGCGCGGAGGCGGCACCTGCACGCGCATGATTTCTCTGCCGGCCTGCCAGCATGAGGCGTTGTTATCTTCCGGTCACAATCGGCGCGCTGCTGCTGACATTCTGGTTCAGCCCTGATGCACAGGAAATTGCCGCCGGGGTCGCGATATTTCTTTTCGGTATGCTGATGCTGGAGGACGGCTTCAAGCTGCTCGGTGGGGGCACCCTTGAAAAGATTCTGGAGCGCTCAACGGCCTCGACACCCCGTGCGATCGGGTTCGGGATTTTTTCGACCACACTGTTGCAGTCCAGTTCCCTTGTCTCGATCGTGACCATATCATTTCTGAGCGCCGGGCTGATCTCGCTGACCGGCGGTGTGGGGGTCATATTCGGCGCGAACATCGGGACGACAACGGGTGCCTGGCTGGTTGCGGGGCTGGGCCTGAAAGTCAACATCGCGGCATATGCGATGCCGATGATCGCACTCAGTATTGTGCTCGTCTTCCAGAAACCGAGGGTCTTCCGGGGCATCGGTTATGCGCTCGGTGGACTGGGGTTTCTGTTCCTCGGCATCCATTACATGAAGGAAGGGTTTGACGCCTTTAAGGATCAGATCGATCTTACGCGCTTTGCCCTGTCCGGTCTGGCGGGACTGTTCGTCTATTCCCTCATCGGCACCGCCGCCACCGTGATTATGCAGTCGAGCCACGCAACGATGGTTCTGATCCTCACGGCTCTCGCGGCCGGACAGATCAGCTACGAGAATGCGTTGGCACTGGCGATCGGCGCCAATATCGGAACAACAGTTACTGCAATCATAGGCTCGCTCGGGGCAAACTTTCAGGGCAGGCGCCTCGCGCTGGCACATCTCATATTCAATATGGCAACTGCGATTGTCGCGCTGGCTTTCATCACACCTCTGCGCGGAACTGTGGACCGGATCAGCGATCTGGCGGGCATCGCCGCAACTGATTACACGATGAAACTCGCGGTGTTTCATACGATATTCAATGTTCTCGGCGTTGCACTTATGCTGCCGTTTCTGAGCCGGCTCATTCATTTTCTGGAACACCGCATACCCGAGCCGGCCCCGGATGTGAGCCGCCCGCGTTATCTCAATGAGGCAGTCGACGAATTCCCGCAGGCCCTCGAGATCGCGCTGCGCAAAGAAGTGTTGCACCTATATGAAAACGCGGCGGAGCTTATTCTGCACGGGCTGAACCTGCATCGTGAGCAGGTTTATGCAACCGATGACGTCGCAGGGCTCGTCCGGAAGAGCCGTAAGCCCCTCGAAATTGACATCAACGAGGGCTATGAGCGCCGTGTAAAGACGCTGTATTCCGGCATCGTGGAGTTCAGCACGCGCGCCGGTGACAAGCGGATCGCGCCGGAGATTGCCGAACGCATATATTCCCTGCGCGACGTGGCGAGCAATATCGTGCAGGCGGTAAAATCCATCAAACATCTGCGCAAGAATATCCTGCGCTACACCGTCCGGTCGCATGGCGCGACGACGGAGCTTTATGACGAACTGCGCACAGAGATTGCCCGTATCGCGGTAGAAATCAGGAAGCTCGGCCTTGCCGAACCGCAGGGCCGCACCGCGCTCTGGCTCGACCAGGAGCGTGCCCGGATCGAAGAAGACGCGCGCTCGGCATCACGGCGGGTTGAAACCCTCATCCGCACCGGCCAGCTGGATCCCACTGCCGCCACATCTTTCATGAACGATGCCGGATACGCCTACGACGCCATGCGCGATCTGATCGAAGCGGCCCGCAGCTATTACGTCGAAAGTGACACTGCGATGGCTGAAGTGGAACGTATTCTTGCGCTCGACGAAGAAGAGCTCGATGAGGCATTGTCCGGCCGTCAGGGCAGCGGGAGTTCTCCCCCGCCGGAGTCAACGGTCACGAAACCGTCATGAAACATGTCCACCATCCACCCGAAGGTCAGGACCGGAGCATATAGTATGGGTCTCAAAAAGCTTGCTGCGAAAGTCGACGATTATAATGCACGTCTCGAGAGCGGAAAGGCGCACAAAATAACGTCACACCATGTGCAGAAGGTGCTCGAAAAACTTCGCTCGAAATCGATCGCGCTTGAGGCTGAAATCTCGGATGCGACCTCAGCGGACAGGAAAGCGCGGCTTGAAAGCAAGCTTCAGATCGCGCGTGCGCATATCGAACGGGCAGAATGGCTGCTTAAGGAACTGGCCTGACCAAACGGGGTCGCGCGGGCGTCCGCCGCGAAGAATAACCGGGGCGTTTCGGAGTCACCGGGTTGCGCATGCAACAGAAGAACTTTCGCGGTCACGGACCAGTTTGTCGGTTCCTGCCCCGCCAGCAGCACCCGCGACTTAAGTATAGACAGAACCGGCCATGATCTGATTGCCTTGAAAGCAGCTGAGGGGCCATTGTTTTTGATTCGTAAACTCCGAAATTTAGCGATCGGACTGTGCTTCGCCACGGGTCTTGCCCTTCCGGAAATCACTTCTGCGCAAACCTGGCAGCCGCTGCTGCCGGAATTCGGAACGGGTGGAGGTGTGTGCACGGCAAACGGGGCGGAAACTGTGTGCTTATCATTTCAGTGCCATCCGCAGCGCGGTCTCGAATTTCAGATTTTCCGGTCGTCTGTGCCGCGGAACGTACCCGCACAGGCCGCCGTTCAGATTGATACCGGCCCGGTGCGTATCATGAACTTTCGCGCCACTGACGGAGTTCAGGGGCTGGTTGCCAATCTCGATGTGGCTGGAAACGGCAGCGACATACTGCTGGATATGTCCAGCGGCAGAAGCATGGTTCTTCAGTCCGACCAGCGGTTCGTATTCCCGCTGACTGATGCCCGCGACCATATCTCGCGCGCGCTCGACCGCTGTCCGACGCACCGGTACGCGCGGCTGGAGAGTTTTTCTGATCTGGTGCGCACAGTGGAAGAGAAATCCGCACCCGACAAAGACACCACCCGTCTGGTTTATATGAACAGGACAGACAGTATCGGCCACGACCTGAGAACGGGTCGCACCGACGCAGGTCTGCGGGGCATCGTGGAAACAGACTGCATCGCGGCCTGTATTGCAGATCGCGACTGCGCACTGGCGGCGTATAATGAAAGCACGCGTATCTGCTCGTTGAAATCCACCTTTGGTTCGCTGACAGAGAATACGAATGTTACAACGACTTATGTGCAGCACCGTCCGGCCATCCCTCCCGCGCCCCTGATTCCGGGTCCGCCCGTGGTCCGGATTGAGCAGTTACGCGCGGTCGCGGGAGAGCCGGCGGGGGCTTACAAAAACCGGCTGCGCACCGCCTCCACAGGTCTCGGCGGGGATTGCCGTGCAGAAGCAGATGCCGCGCAACACGTAATCTCCGGGCTCAGGCTCGATGTGCCGGAAAGGCAGGCGCAGGCAGGTGGAAAAGTTGCTCTGAGCTGGGCTGTCGGTCTTATGTCAGAACGCGTGCCCCTCTGGCTCGTTGTGGCAGTCGACAGGCCGGCACGGTTTGCGGGTACAGGTTTTTTCGGTCTGAACGCCGGTGCCATGGGTCCTTTTGGCCTGCAGCAGGATGAAGAATTTCAGCGCGCATTCGTGCCGCTGTTTGAGGGTGAGCATGTTCAGAACGGAAAACTGGATCTGATCCCGCTTGAGGCCGGATCTTACACCATACGCATCACAGCACTCGCATATCTGCGCCGGTGTCAGCATGAACTGCCGCTCGGACAGTCAGAATTCCAGCTGACCGTGGCTCCAGCAGCGCCGGAAGTTGTGCTGCGTGATTTCACCGACGTCAATCCTTTTGACCGCAGAACAGATGTTCCCGAATTCAACCGGCGCATCGACCTCAGTGATACCCGGTTTCAGATCCGGAACCTGTCGGACGGCAGTGAAGTCCTGTCGCGCGAGGGTAAAAACCTGGCTCTGTCGCCCACAAAGCGGTTCGTCGTCATTCATGACAATGCAAAATACGAGATCATCGATCTGGTCGATGGCGAGACGCTCGCGCAGGTCGACGGCGAGAGTCTGGCCTTCTGGAACGCAGACAGCTTCTTTATCAGCCAGGCCAGCAGCATGGGGGAGATCGGACTTGGCCAGACGATGCGGCCTTCGGTTTTTGTAAATCAGTACCGGACCGGCCCGGCGTGTTGCGCCAATCGCGGGATGTCACATGTGTCAGTCAGCGTGGAAAACAGCCTGGTCCGCATCGCGGACCCGATCTGGAGTGAAAGTACGGCTGCCTGGTCCCTGCTTGACGGCACACGGATGGGCGCAGGGGACGTGGTCAGCTACGTTCCGGAGCGCAAACATCTGATATCAAAATCCTTCGGGCGGGATGTTCTGCGCACTGTTGGTATGGTCGCACCTCTGGATATCTCTGAAAAATGGGACATGCCTCTTGGCCCTCTGTTTGTGCACGGGCACGGCGTGACATATTCGAACGACGTCGAAGATGCGGAAGAGCGCGCGATCTTTGACATGGCACGGACCGGAGTTCAGACAGTCCCGATTGCGAAATCCGGGTTTGCCCCGTTTCAGACGGTGAGTGCCTCGACCATCCCCGCCGTGCTTCGGGGAATGTCTCCGGCTTCGACGGTGCGCCAGGCTGTCGGGTTTCAGTCTGCTCTGAGGCGCACCGGTCTTGACCTTGCTGATGCTCAACAGCCTGTCACCTGGCTGGATAAGCCGGTTCAGACGCCTTTGCGACCGGATACAGAGCCTGACCCGGAATTCGCAGCGACGATCAGCAAGGTGGAACAGGATCTCGCAAGGATTGGTCTGAAGGCGAACTGGGCGAAACACAATTTTGACAAAGGTGTGGCATCTTACTGCGAACACCTCCCTTCGCCCGGCGATGTTACAACCCCGCTTCTGGCGGCCTATGAACTGGAACTTGCGCAGCGCTTTGATATCCTCGACCGGGTGATCTGGGTTCTTCGGGCACGGTGCGATGGTGGTGCCACGGCATCCTCTGTCAACCACCGGACAATCGTATCTGTTTTTGACAATCAGGCACCGGGGACTGCGCTTGGCAGCTATGCCGTTGAAGAAGGCGGCAGCTTCGGAGGTTCAAGAAAACCTTCAATCCTTGATGCAGGATACACCTCAAAAATCTTTGGAGAAAAGCTTCTGGTCTTCTTTGCCCCCGGAGAAGGGGCTCTTATGGTTTACGACCTGACGGGCCGGGAATTTCTGATGCAGCTGGACTATTCTGATCGCGGGGATCTGATGTCAGACGTCTTCGTTGATGCAAGTCTGCAGCATCTTATTCAGCTTAATTCGGAAGGCAGCCTCGCGGTTTACCGGCTGGCGGACGGCGATCTGATACTAAGGGGTCGGTATCTGGATGACGAACTGGTCTTCTGGACGGACGACTTTCAGTTTGATGCAACCGAAGAAGGGGCGGCCTTTGTCGAGCTTCGCTTTCCGGGCCGAGCCGGCCAGTTCAGTTTGCAGCAGTTTGATGACGCCCTGCGGGTGCCCGGGCTCTTACAGCGCGTGCTGGCAGGTGAGACCATTCCGCAGGCTGCGGCTTTCCCCGGGATACCACCGGAGATCACCGGTATCCTGAACGCAGATGACGGAAAAATCCACGGGATTGCCAATGTCATCACAAAAGGTTCTGCAGTTGCCGTCCGGCTCTTTCAGGATGGTGTGCTGACGGACAGTTTTGTTCCCGATGACGAGGGGCAGATTGTGATGTCATCTGTGCGCAAAAAAGGCGCACGCTGGGCTTCCCTTGTTGCTGAAGATCACAACGGGCTGGTCAGCCTGCCGGTAAATACTGATCTGGGGGCTGATCCGGGGGGGCTCGCGGATACCTTTTTTCTGGGGGTCGGTATCGATTACTACAAAGATGACCGGCTTGAGGATCTGAATTATGCCAAGGTGGATGCACTGCGCCTGTCAGACACTTTTTCGGCGCTCAGCGGCAGGACCATCAGTCTTGTTGAAAATGCGATCCTGACCGACCGGCGCGCGGGGCGCGAAGAGATACTCGCACAGATCAACCGTATAACGGGTTCGGCAAAGCCGGGAGACCACGTTGTGATGTTTTTTGCAGGCCACGGGCTCACAGATGATGACGGAGTATTTTATCTCGGTCTGTCCGGAACTGACCTGGATGATCTGCCGGGAACCGCGTTGCGATGGTCTGAGATCGCAGAGCAGGTTGCTGATACAGGCGTCCGGATAACGGTGCTGCTGGATGCCTGTCATTCAGGTGCAGCCGCATCCGGTGCTTTTGCAACCAACGATTCCGCTGTCGAAGATCTTACAGGCTCTCTGTCGGGAACCGTTACCATTCTCGCGGCAGCCAAGGGCCGGCAGTTTTCCGGCGAGAGCCCGGATGCCGGCGGTGGTTACTTTACAGGTGCAATCAGCAAGGTTCTTGGCGACAAACGGGCCTTGTTCGACCAGAATGCAAACGGCGTGCTCGAAGTCACCGAGCTTTATCGCGGCGTGAAGCATCTGGTTGTTGCACAACGGGGCCGGCATCAGACCCCATGGCTATCACGAAACAAACTGGTCGGAGAACATGGGCTCTTTTAAACATTTCATACTCATAGCGGCCCTTGTACCCTGGCCTTCGACCGCCCTCGCCCAGTGCCGCGTCTGTGACGAAGTGATTGAACTGAACTCGGATTACGCCCGGTGTTTTAATTCAGCTTTCGAGGAAATTCTGGCTGAGGCTGCAACCTCACCCAACGGGCGCGCCAGAGTGGACCTTGCCAGCTGCGATGACGGGACCGGCGAAAAAGACAGAGGCGGGCTGCTTGTTATGCCGTCCGTGCCGGGGCCGCAGAAAATATCCAAGTCGGTTTACCTGCTGGATGAAACATACATTATCTGCCTCAAAGAACTGCTGTCCCGGCATGCGGATGAGCTTGATCCCACGCGGACATTCGACCTCTACGAGGAATGCCGGGATGGCTGAAGACAGGGAATCCGGCATATCCTTGTGGTTGCGCCGGTTTCTGGGGACCGGCGCAGGCATCGCAACGGCGGCCGGGGTCGTTCTGGGGGTGTGGGAATACCGGCAGCGCGGCGACCTGACCCGGGCCCGTGAGACAATGGACATGATCACGGTATGGGAACAGCAGGGAGCACGTGATGCGTACCGGGCCCTTTCCCGCGATCTGGAGACTAAAATCGCCACTGAGCTTTCCGAGGCGGATGTTCTCGCTGCGGATCAGAGCAGGCGTGCGCAGCGCAACCTTTACGCCAACATATCCCGGTCCGTTCTGGCAACCGGTGATCAGAAACAGAACTTTGAGGACGTCGTCTATTTTTTCTCCAGACTAAGCCTGTGCATTGATGCGGGCCTTTGTGACGACAGAATTTCCAAAGTTTTCTTCGGAGACACATTTCACAGCTTCGTTTTAGTGTTCAGCACGCAGATTTCCGCAAGAGAACAGGTGATCGCGGGATTTGACGATGCGCTCGTCAATCTGGAACGCACATTTGCGCGGATTGAAGAGTAATAAGCCCTGAGCACCATCGAAAGCTGGCCGGATGCTGTACATCCAGCGTTCTGCTCCTGCCAGCGCAGTTAGCGCGGTGTACAGGTCGCGTAATCGCCTGACGGGTTTCGCCGGACGCCGGGGGTCAGCAGGCACGGCACCGTGGTGGTGCCCTTGTTATTATGACAGGACAGAGGCGCGCAGATGCCCGTCGGGCAGACATGCTCATTCCGGGCTATGCTGCACCATATAGACAGATAACCCTATCCCTGAAAGATCTGCATCAGCGACAGCGACGGAATGAGATTGAGGCCAGCGTGTACTGTGCAGCAGCGTCAACATCAGCATCGGCGCCATTGCTCCAGAGTGTATCGACATCTTCAGCGACAGTTTCTGTGTACAGGTTTTCCGGATCAGAAACACCAGAACGATCGGCGGGGACGACCACAGTCATTTTTTTCTGATTCCCATCATCATCTTCGGCCACGGTGATTTTGAGGATTTTGGTGCCGTTATTCTCACAGTTTATATTATCGCTGTTTCCGACCTGTGCGACGCTGGTGATAACAGTGTCAACCTGGTTTACCCTGACAAGGAGATCATGGTCGTTGCTCTGAACGCAGGTATTAAGTGCTGCAGCGACAGCTTCGGCTGTACCGGTAATATTTTTGAGCTTATCTGAATATGTTTTTCCCAGAAAAACGAGCCCTGCCCGAAGCTTATCTCTCTCAGACAGGTTCTGATCTTTAGATTTACAGACAATTGAAGGCATTTTCATTCTCCTTTGAACGTAAAATTAGATTTTGGTCGCGTAATCAATAAGTTCAACCAGTCCGAACTCGTTACTACCGTTCTGCAGCTCCTTGATCGGAGCATCGTCAGGTCCGGATGACGGCGTGTTCAGAATACCGTCCGGATCTTCAGCAATCGCAGCGTAGATGGTTTCAATTATAACACGTCCGGTCACAGGTCCGAACAGGCTCCCGCACTTTTTCTGAGACACGGCAGATTCCCGGAGGCAATAAAACCATAACGGTGTGCTGTTTCTGAAGACCTGACCTGCTCCGTCGTTCAGGAACGCTTTCAGTTCCGGCGCGTGCACATCCGCAATCTGATCGCCTGTCAGAACATCCGGGAGGGCGCCTTTCAGTTTTACCTGCAGCGCCTGGTGAAAGCACTGTGCGTCCGGTAAATCGACCTGTGCGCCCCGCAGCAGTGTCTGCACGGCCAGGCTGAAGGTGGCCGCGTTGCCCGCCCTGGCCGGCGCACCAGGTCGCAGAACTTCATCGACGGCATCTGCGTTCAGTGCTGCAAGGCCCTCGGCAAGATGTTCACCCGCCCGATGTGCAAAATTAACCGGTGTATCCTTTATCCCCGGTCGGGGGATCATACTGCTCCAGTGAACCGCCCAGTCCTGCCTCAGACGGTGTTCGGTCGCGCCGCGGATCTGCACCGCCTCAAGCCGGCCGTTTCCGTTGCTATACACATGTTCCAGAAGGTCAGTGAGGCCAGCGGTCGTATCGCTCCAGTCACGATAGCGGTTACGCACCATGCTGTGTCCCACTCTGAAGCAGGCCATGGAAAACTCACGGGATACAAAGAACGGGTCGGTTGTCACACAGGCGGGCCCGTTAACCATCACGTCATCACAGGTGTCCGCATCAATTACCCGTGGCAGGTAATCATACAGAACGACATGCTGGAGGTGACGCACGGTTGCGCGCCTTGCCGCCTGTTCGTTGCCCCCGTGGTACTGCTGCATCTTCCAGTAAAACCGGGTCAAAACCACCGCAAGCTGGGCAACTGCCAGATTATGATCATTTCGGGCATCTGCAATCTGCGCTTCGCCAGGAGGAGAGCGTGGCAGATCCCTCAGGTCGGCGTGCTCAGCACTTGTGTTTCCGAGCGCCAGACACCCGTGAGTTTCGGAGGTTCCGGCGAGGCCGTGCGTCTGCGCGTCCACTTGTCCGAACACACTGTCAAGATCCAGAACCGGCGTTCTGAGACTTAGGACCCCGCCGTTTTCAGCAACAGACAACCGCCCGAGGTCATGGGCAATGAACTGGCCGAGGTAGGTATAAGCCGCGGGTAAAGCTGAATCCTCTCGCGTCTGCGACGGGTTGCCGGCAGAAATGGCCTCGCCCAGTGCCGAAAGCAGTTCGGGGTCATGCTCTGCGTGTTTCACCCCTTCGAGGAATTCGTCATAAATCTGAGCGCGCGACAGGGCTTTAGTTATCGCACCGGCATCATCGCCTGCACGAAATGTGATGTCCCCGAGAAAAGTCCGGAGCGTTGCGCGATCCATGACGACTGCTTTTGCTGCAGGATCATATGTCAGGGTTGCAACTTCATCGGAGTTCCGGTCGGGAAATGTCACGGCGATTTCTTCCGCAGACCTTTCACTTTCCCTGGCTCGCAGGGCCCGCAGAGCGGATCCGTGTTTTCCTGGCATTGGCATTCTCCTTCCCGTCTTATGGGCGCGAAATTCCGTGCTGTTGCCGGCAAATCCGGGATACGCGGCGCAGTCTACCACATTTTGCAGCATTCCGGGCCCCAGCGCCCGGCTGCCGCCGGGGTTCAGGGATTTCAGCACCTTGCGTAAAGGTAATCAGGGACGTTCGAGGATATAATCCGGCCGGATGCCCGAAGCGCTGACCGGTCCTTCAATCTCATGACCGGCAAAAAAGCCATATCCGGCGATCAGGGCTGTTTTAATGCCGGCGGCCTGCCCGCCCAGAATGTCGGTGTGAAGACTGTCACCGACCATCACGGTCCGGGCAGGGTCAAAGTGGCCCAGCCGTGCAAATGTCAGATCGAACACATTCCCGAAGGGTTTGCCAAAAAAGCGCGGCTCCACGCCGGTGGCATCGGCAAGCTGATGCGCGAATTTGCCCGGCTCAACGGAAAATCCGACTTCGCGGGGCGCCACGATATCGGGATTGCCCACGATCACCGGGCGCGGGTTTCTCAGAAGAGAGGCCTCCAGCAACGCCTGCCGCTGCCCGGTCCAGACGGCGCTGCCCATCAGGATGAAGCCCTCTGCCACGTCATAAACGGACGGATCTTCGGCCAGATAGGTGATGTCGAGATGCTCAAGATCCTGACGGCCAAGGCTCTCAGTTGCCATGAGACCCCACCGCGTCGCGGGCATGTCTGCCAGCCCTGCGAGAGTGGCTTTGCGGCTTGTTATAACGTCGTCGGGATCAAAATCGTAACCGAGACGCCGGTACTTCCGCATCAGACCGGCATGCGGATTTCCGGCGGCATTGGAGACGACAATCACGCGCTTGCCGGCCTTCTGCAGGCCTGCGACACGCTCCGGCACACCGGGTATTGCAGTGTCACCGATGTTCAGCACACCGAAGGCGTCAAGCAGGAAAACATCCGTGTCGCCGGCAATGGAATCCAGATCGGCCAGCCGCTGACAGGCCCCTTCCCGCGTGACATCCGGAAGGCGCGCGCGCACCCGCTCGTAGGCGGCAAAGGCCTCTTCCATCTTCAAATGATCGCACCCCGGACCTTGGCAGAGACCCATTCCGAAATGACAACCGCCGCAAGGATCACCAACAGGATCAGTGACACCTGCGGCCAGGCGAGGACATTGAGGGACGACGAAAGCTGCAACCCGATACCGCCCGCCCCCACAAGGCCCAGAACAGTGCTTTCGCGGATGTTGATATCCCAGCGGAAAACCGCGATGCCGGCAAAGGCAGGCAGGATCTGTGGCACGATGCCATAGGCCATGACCTGCCAGCGTGAGGCACCGGTCGCTGTGATCGCCTCAACCTGCGTTTCGTTGATCTCCTCGATCGCCTCATAGAGCAGCTTGGCGCAGAACCCGATTGAACGGATGGCGATCGCGATGACCCCGGCAAAGACACCGGGGCCGATGATGGCGATCAGCAGCAGCGCCCAGATCAGCGAGTTGATGGACCGTGTGGATACGATGATCAGCAGGGCGATGGGCCGGATGATGAACCGCGACGGCGTGGTATTGCGCGCCGCCAGAAAGGCCACGGGCACTGCAAGGATCAGGGCAAAAATCGTGCCCAGCGTTGCGATGTTGAGCGTGTCCCAGATCGGTTTTCCGAGCTGGGTGATGTACTCCCAGCGGGGCGGCGTCGCGCGTGTCCAGATGTCATTAGCGATGCGCGGTGCGTCCCAGACAAAAAACCACGTGGTCGCCGCGGAAATCTGCTGCCAGCAATATGCGAAGATCGCCACGCCGATCAGCCACATCACCCAGTGCGCGAGGCTTTCCCGACCGGAGCGCCTTTGCCAGAGCGGACGGCCTTTGATATCCTGAACCGGCATTACTGCACCCTCTCGCGGATGATGCCCGACAGGTATTCAAGCGCCATGACGATCAGAATAATCATTAGCAGGATCGCGGCCGCCGTATCGTATTCATAGCGGTCGAAAGCCGTGTTGAGCGTAGCACCAATGCCCCCTGCCCCCACGAGCCCCAGAATGGCGCTTTCGCGGAAATTGATGTCGAGGCGGTATATCGACAGACCAATCAGACGCGGCATGACCTGCGGCTGCACTCCATAGTTTATCCACTGCGTCCACCTGGCACCGGAAGCTTTGATCGCTTCGGCCTGGACGCGATCCATGCTCTCAATATCTTCGGCCAGCAGTTTCGACAAAAAGCCGATAGTGGCAAAGCTCAGCGTCAGAAAACCCGCAAGCGGGCCGAACCCGAAGATCGCCACGAGCAGAATGGCCACGATGATCTCCTGCAGGGCCCGGCTGACCGCGATGATCGACCGGCAGATCAGATAGACGGGCAATGGCGCGATGTTGCGCGCGGCCCCGAGGGCGATCGGGATGGAGATGGCGATACCGACGACCGAGGAGGCAACCGTCATGATGATGCTCTCGATCATGCCTTCCCAGATATCGCCTGAGCGTGAGGTGAAATCAGGGCTCGTGAAGGCCAGCACAAACTGTTTGCCGCGCTCAAGCCCCTCATAGACCCGCGCCCAGTTAACTTCGATGGTCATGAAAGCCGCGATCAGATAGGCCACAAACCCGATCAGAAGCGCCCAGCGCAGCCAGGGGCGCTGCACAAAGGGTGGTTTTTTCCACGGCCTGCCGACGAGGGTCTGCAGCTCGCTCATTCGGCGGCCTCACTCTCGTCATCAACCTTTTCAATCGTCGCTTCCCAGTCCTCTTCGCCGTAGATCGTGGTCAGAACATCGGGTGTCAGACCTTCGGGCAGACCATCAAACTCAACCGCACCAAGGCGCAGCCCGATGACGCGCTGCACGAACATCTGCGCGAGGGCCACGTCATGGATGTTAATGATAGCTGCAAGCCCGCGCTCTTTGCAGAGCTCACAGATCAGCCGCATGATCTGGCGCGAAGTCTTGGGATCCAGCGAGGCCGTAGGCTCGTCGACCAGCAGCAATGCCGGGTTCTGAATGAGCGCGCGGCAGATGCCGACCCTCTGGCGTTGCCCGCCGGAAAGCTCATCCGCGCGTTTGTCGGCCATATGCACCAGCCCCACCCGGTCGAGCAGGCGGAAGGCCTCATCCACGTCCGATTGCGGAAATCTGCGCAGGAAACTGCGCCAGAAACCAACATAACCAAGGCGACCGGAGAGCACATTCTCCATCACCGTCAGCCGTTCAACGAGTGCGTATTCCTGAAAGATCATCCCCATCCGGCGGCGTTCGCGGCGCAGCGCACCCGATGACAGCCCCGTGAGTTCGACATCACCGAGGTACACCTTGCCGGATGTCGGCTCAACCAGCCGGTTGATACAGCGAATAAGGGTGGATTTGCCGGCGCCGGATGGCCCGATCAGCGCCAGCACCTGGCCCTCGGGCACATCAAGATCAACGGCCTTCAGCGCCTGATCCCCGGTCTTGTAGGTCTTTACCAGCTTCTCAAGACGCAGCATGAGAGCTCCCCCCGCCTCTGTTATTCTTTTTGGAAACGGCGGGCCCGGAGACCCGCCGGATCAGTCTTTATTCGCAGGAATAGCTGACGCCGTTCGCCGCATCGATTTTGCGGATCACGTCCCAGAATTCCTTGTAGGTCATCGGCAGGAACTGGCCCTCGTTCGATTTCTCAAACTCGGCCTGAAGCGATGTGCCTTCCCACTCGAAACTGAAAAATGCGTTTTTGATCTTCTCTTTCAGTTCCGGCGTGAGGTTATGCGCCGTGCCGAAACCCGTCGTCGGGAAGGTCTGCGATTTATAGATGGTCACGACCTGATCTTCGGTGATGACGTCCCGGCTCAGCATCCGTGCCTTTACCGAGTTGGCGATGGAGGCGGCCATATAGTCTTTGTTGGCGACACCGAGAATCGAGTTGTCATGCTTGCCGGAATAGACCGGTTCAAAGTCACGTTCGGGCAGCATGTCGAAATCACCCTTCAGGATCGCGCTCGGTGCTTTGAAACCCGAATTCGATGTAGGCGAGGTGAAAGCCAGTTGCTTGCCCTTGATGTCCTCGACCTTTTCGATGCCGGAACCCGGATAGGTGATGATCTCCATCTCATAGCCGAAATTGCCATCCTCGGAGGCCATGATCGTAAAGGGGTTAAAGCCCGCACAGTTCACCGCAAGCGGGTTTGATCCGGTGTTAAAGCCCGCAATATGCAGACGGCCCGAGCGCATCGCCTCAATCTGGGCCGCGTTGTTCTGTACGGGGAAGAAGACAACCGACTTGCCGGTTTCAGCCTCCAGGTGCGTCAGGAAATCGGACCAGGCTTCTTTGTAAACCGCCGGGTCTTCGACCGGAGTGTAGGCAAAGATCAGAGTGTCCGGATCCACCAGTTCGGCCGGATCTGTGGGCGTGTCCGCGATCAGGTCGCCGTCAACGTCGCAGAAACGCTGGTCCAGATCGCCGCGCGGGCAATCCTGTGCTGCCACCGGACCGGCAAGTGTCAGAACGGCGGCAAGAGCTGCGCCGGACAAAAGTGTATTCATCAGTTTCATGTAATTTTCCTCCCAGAGGTCAAAGGCTATCCGGAATACACAGATTTACAAGGTGGATATTTCAACCTCGCTGATGATTGCGATGCCACCTGCTGACCGGGGTGCACGGCGCTCTGAAACCGGCAGTCCGGGCGCCGGGCAACGACACGTCCCTGAGCGTGCAAAAGAAGTCGGGTTTCAACCAAGTTGACGATAATGCAGGCGATGTTGCCGGTGCAAAAATGGTGCACCGGACACCGAAAGCGACGGCAGACAGCAGTACGAAGCGGGATGACCGCCTTTTCAGTCGGCACTTTAACCTGCTACCCCGGGTGCCCGGCTCTGAGCGTTGCGGTCCGGCAGGCTCAGAACGGAGTGAACCGGGTGGCTCGCGCTACACACTGTACCCGCGTGCGATCCGGGCCTTGTGGTTTGCCAGTGCCGCTTCGAAAGTGGTGAGATAATCGACCTCCCGCTCCCACTCCTGCTTAAAAGCTTCATATCTGGGGCATCTGGATTCATTCTTCTGGCAGGCAATCATCAGCCGCTCACCCTTGTCGAATTCCCGGCTTAGTTTTCCCGCAACATCAGCCGGATCATGAATCGCGCAGCCCGCGAGGAGCGCGGTCATGATGAGAGGTGCCAGGTATTTCATAATTGGCCTCAGAAGTTGTTTGCCTGTGTTCGGTGACAGTGAAAGCGATGCCGAGCCTGCGCAACCGGTTTCTGCTTCGGAAAGGCAGCAGAACTCCGCACCGCCTGATACGCCGGTTACTTCGTGCGGCGCAGGCCCGTTTCGACGTCAAAGAGATGCGATTTACCGGTCTGGATGGAAAACCGCAGGGTGGAGTCCGCGCGGTTCAGGGTATGAACACCAGGCAGGCTGGCTGTGAAGCTTTCTTTTGTCCCGGTCAGTTCACAATGTAGCAACGTGTTGGCACCCAGCGGTTCTGCCATTTTTGCGTTCACGCGGATGGGGCCGGTGTCTCCGGCAATCAGATGTTCCGGGCGGATGCCGAATTTGACAGGTCCAACCGGACCGGTGGCCTCAACGATGCGTTCTCCGCCCAGCATAACCCAACCGTCCGTAATCTCTGCGTCCAGAATGTTCATCGCCGGGCTGCCGATGAACTGCGCGGCAAAAAGAGTGCGCGGGGTCTCATAGACTTCGAGCGGGGTGCCGATCTGCTCGGCGATGCCACCGTTCATAACGATCATCCGGTCGGCCATGGTCATCGCCTCGACCTGATCATGAGTTACATAAAGCGCCGTGATGCCCAGTTTGGACTGCAGCTCTTTGATCTCCAGACGCATCTGAACCCGCAGTTTGGCGTCGAGGTTCGACAGCGGCTCATCAAAGAGGAAAACAGCGGGTTCGCGCACGATGGCGCGCCCCATGGCAACGCGCTGGCGCTGTCCGCCGGAGAGCTCTCTGGGTTTGCGGTCCAGCAGAGGTTCGAGCTGCAACATCCGTGCGGCTTTGAGCACCTTGGCCGTAATTTCGTCTTTGGGCAGACCTGCGATTTTCAATCCGTAACCCATGTTCTGACGCACGGACATATGCGGATAAAGGGCGTAGTTCTGGAACACCATCGCGATGTCGCGGTCCATCGGTTCTTTGTCATTGGCCCGCACGCCACCGATCATCACGTCGCCCGCTGTCACTGTCTCCAGCCCCGCGACCATGCGCAGCAGCGTGGATTTTCCACAGCCCGATGGCCCGACGATGACGATGAATTCGCCATCAGCAATATCGGTACTGATGCCGTGGATCACATCCGTGGGGCCAAAACTTTTCTTGATGTCCTGCAGGGAAACCGTCGCCATGTGCTATTTCTCGCTGTCTACAAGGCCGCGGATAAACAGCCGTTGCATGCCCACGACAACGATCACCGGCGGGATCATCGCGAGGATGGAGGTCGCCATGATCGTCGGCCAGTGGGCAAAATCATCGCCGCTGGGAAACATCTGTTTGATGCCCATGACGATGGTGTTCATTTCGGGGTCGGTGGTGATCAGCAGCGGCCAGAGATACTGGTTCCAGCCATAGATGAAGAGGATCACAAAAAGTGCGGCGATATTGGTCCGGCTCATCGGCACGACGATGTCCCAGAAGAACCGCATGGGGCGTGCGCCGTCCACCCGGGCGGCCTCGGCCAGCTCATCCGGGATGGTCAGAAAGAACTGGCGGAAAAGGAACGTTGCCGTGGCGGAAGCAATCAGCGGAAAGATCAGCCCTGAATAGGAGTTCAGCATCCCGAAGCCGGCCACGACCTCATAGGTGGGTACGATCCGCACCTCGACGGGCAGCATCAGGGTCAGAAAGATCAGCCAGAAGAACAGGTTCCGACCCGGGAAATTGAAATAGACGATCGCAAAAGCGGAAAGAAGCGAGATGATGATTTTACCCACCGCGATGCCGATTGCCATCACCAGGCTGTTAAAAAGCATTGTGCCGACCGGCACGTTGATGCCGGAGAAAAGCGCGTTTTTATAGTTGGTCCAGAGCTGATCACCGGGCCAGACGGGCATGGGCGGGCGGATGATATCGGCCTGGGTGACCGTCGAGGCAACGAAGGCCAGCCAGATCGGAAAGAAGATCACCAGCACACCGAGGATCATAAACACATGCGTGAGCCAGAGGCCCGATCCGCGCTTTTCAACCATGCCGTGGACTTCGCGCGCCATCAGTAATGCACCCGCTTTTCGATGAACTTGAACTGCAGCACGGTCAGCAGCCCGACAACGATCAGCAGGATAACCGATTGCGCCGCGGATGAGCCGAGATCCTGGCTCACGAACCCGTCGGAATAGACCTTATATACCAGGATTGTGGTCGTCTGCTGCGGGCCGCCTCCGGTAATCGTGTGGATCACGCCAAAGGTCTCGAAGAAGGAATAGACGATGTTGACGACCAGCAGAAAGAAGGTCGTGGGCGACAAAAGTGGCAGCACAATTGTCCGGAACCGCAGCCAGAAGTGTGCCCCATCGATGGCCGCAGCCTCAATCACCGATTTCGGCACGGCCTGAAGGGCTGCAAAGAAAAACAGGAAGTTGTAGCTGATCCGCCCCCAGGCAGAAGCCACTACCACAAGCCCCATCGCCTCGCCGCCATTGAGGACATGGTTCCAGTCGTAGCCCAGCTGTCCCAGATACCAGGAGACAACGCCCACCCGGGTATTGAACATAAAGAGCCAGAGCACACCCGCGATCGCGGGCGCCACGGCATAGGGCCAGATCAGCAGTGTCCGGTAAACGCCGGACCCTTTGATCAGACGGTCGGCGATGACCGCCAGAAACAGCGCGGGCACCATAGAGCAAAGCGTCACGAGAACGGAAAAAACCGCCGTGGTGACAAAAGACGCACGATAGAACGGATCAGAGAGCAGAAATTCGAAGTTTCCAAGGCCCACATACTGCATTGAGAGGCCGAAAGGGTCCGGAATGAAGAGCGATTGCCAGATTGCCTGCCCCGCGGGATAGAAAAAGAATACAGCCGAGATCACCACCTGCGGCGCAATCAGCAGCAGCGGCAGCAGCCAGCCGCGAAACCTGACCCGTTTTTCCATCGATCCCCCCTGCCGACAGGGCAGGCCACAAAACCCGCCCTGTCAGATGCTTTATCAGTTAGCGGATTCGAACCGGCGCAGCAGCGCGTCGCCGCGTTCCTTTGCGCTGTCCATCGCTTCCTGAGCGGACTTGTCACCGGCCCAGATCGCCTCGAGCTCTTCGTCGATGATGCCCCGGATCTGGTCAAATGACCCCAGACGCAGACCTTTGGAGTTTGCTGTGGGCTCTTTCGCGGTCATCTGGATCACGGCGATATCGGTGCCGGGGTTTTCGTCATAGAACCCGGCCTCGCGTGTCGCTTCACCCGCGGCTGTCGTGATCGGCAGATAGCCGGTATCCTGGTGCCATTGTGCCTGCACATCGGTTGAAGACAGATACGCGAGGAATTCACCGACGCCGGTGTATTCCTCATCCTCGTGGCCTTCCATCACCCAGAGCGATGCACCGCCAATGATGGTGTTCTGCGGCGCATTACCGACGCCTTCCCAGTAGGGCAGCGGCCGTACGTCGAAATCAAACTCCGCTTCGGCTTTGATCCCGGCATAGCCTGCAGAGCTTTCTGTGAAGAGCGCGCATTCACCGGAGCGGAAGTTTGCACCGCCTTCGTTGCGGCGACCCGTATAGATGAATTTACCGTCCTGTGCCCATTCGCCCATCGCGGTCAGATGTGCGACCTGCGCCTCGCCGTTCAGCATCAACTCGGTGTCGAGACCGGCAAACCCGTTGTCCTGGCTGGCGAACGGTACGTCATGATAGGCCGAGAGGTTTTCCAGGTGAATCCAGCTTTGCCAGGCGGTGACGAGCGGGCATTCAGACCCGCCGGCTTTCAGTGCGTCGAGCGTTTCGCCGACGTTCTGCCAGGTCGACAGATCCGTGTCAGGATCCACGCCTGCCGCTTCAAACGCATCGCGGTTGACCCACAAAACAGGTGTCGAAGAGTTGAATGGCAGGGACAGCATGTCGCCGTCGGTAGTGGTGTAATAGCCTTTTACCGATCCGATATAGGCGTCCGGATCGAACTCTGCGCCGCTCTGGGCCATGACTTCATAAACGGGACGCGTGGCACCTTCAGCCGACATCATTGTCGCCGTGCCAACCTCAAAAACCATCAGAATGTGCGGCTGTTCGCCCGCACGGAATGCCGCGATGCCGGCGTTCAGCGTTTCGGAATAGTTGCCCTTGTGGCTTTGCACGACGGTGTAGTCGCTCTGGCCCGCATTGAACGCGTCCACCTGTGCGGCGACCAGCTCTCCCAGCCGTCCGGTGAAGGCGTGCCAGAACTGAATTTCGGTCTCTGCCATCGCCGCGACCGGCGACAGCACTGTGGATACGGCGAGAGCGCCGAGTATAGATTTTTGCATTAGTCCTCCCTTGCACCTTTTTTGGTGCTTTGTCCTGAAGCGCAGTATCCTGAGACCCGCGCAGATTGTTCGACGATGCGACGATACACCTGATCCTCAGATTATCAAGGCGCGACGATCATCCCTTTCCTAACTCCGGTTTGCGTCATCTGTGCGACAGGTACGGATCGCTCTTCGGGTCTGTTTACGGAACCTTTGCACGCGGCGTCCGCGTCCGTCGGACGATGCAGTCACAATGGGTGCCGTCGCGGAATTTGAACGCGCAGCACCCCGGCAGGGGCAGTTTCGGGGGCCGTCTGATTCTGGCTTATCGCGCCCGCTAGGGTCTGCATCCGGCGCACCCCGATGCCCGCCGCGGCCCTCTGTACAGCCCCGGGAATTCCTGAGAAGCTGATCAGCGCCGCCGGCACAGACACCGGCCGGCTTCCACGGCCACGGGTCCGGGGACAGCATGTATCAGATAAAAAGGGTTGCCTTATGAAAACCGCCACAGACTACCTCGAAGAAGCCAATGCCGTCGTGCCGAAAATCTCCGCCGAAGAGGGCATCGCGAAACATAAATCCGGTGGCACGCTGTTTGTCGATGTCAGGGACAGCGCCGATATCGCGGCCTCCGGTACGATTGCCGGTGCCGAGCGGATTGCGCGGGGCATGATCGAATTCAGGGCCGACGACACCCACGCCATGCACAATCCCGCCCTGAAAAAAGATGCCGAGATCGTGCTGATCTGCGGCGCTGGCGGACAGGCGGCTCTCAGCGGTAAAACGCTGATCGATATGGGGTTCACCAATGTCTCAAACGTCGGCGGATTCCCTGCGTGGAAAGATGCCGGTGGACCGGTCGAAGCGGGTTGATTAAACTCACACCAGCCGACGGTTTTCCCGGCTTTTCCGGATACAGCAGAGGAGTAAATCCAACATGAACCTTATTCGCATTACCGGGACCGCGGCGGTCATTTCGGCGGCAATGTCGCTGAGTGCCGGCGCCGACACCTTCCTGAAGTACGGAGAAGTCGAGGGCTGGAAAGTCTTTATCGATCAGGAGAAGAAATCCTGTTTGATCGAGGCGGTCGACGGCGCTGAAAACGTCGTTCAGATGGGCCTGACCGAAGACCGCGGGGTCGGGTATCTCGGCGTATTTACCAAGGGCGAAACCAGCCTGAAATCCGGCGAGGAAGAAGCCGTTGCCATTCTGATCGGGGACAACATGTACCTTGGCACCGCGACCGGTATGCGCGGCAATATCACCAAAGGATATTCCGGTGGCTATGTCCTGAGCGACAGCCCGCAGTTTGCCGAGGATCTTGCGCAGCAGTACGTCATGACCGTTTTTCCCGAGAAGGATTACGGCTTTACCGTCGATCTCAGCGGCACAAAAAAGGCAATGGAAATGGCCCGCGAATGTAACGACAAACAGATCGGCGGCTGACCCTTTCCGACCCGTGCAATGACACTGTCTGAGACACAGGCAGATCCGGTCATCGGAACGGCACAAAGCGGATCTCCGGACGCCCGGGTATCCGCAGTCATCTGCAAAAAGTAAAAACGTTGGACACGCTCTTTCTTATTGCCGGCAAGGCGGTCTGGTTTTTTCTGCGGCCGGAAACGCTGTTGCTTTTGCTTTTCGCACTTCCTCTCTTTCTGCTCTGGCGCGGCCGCGTAGCCGGCGCACGGCGATGGCTGACGGTCGGTCTCTGCGCCGCGATTATCTCAGGCGCAGTTCCGGTCGGCAATCTGGTTCTCAATCCGCTGGAACGGGCCTATCCCGCCCGTCCTCAGGTTGCCAACCCCGCAGGCATCATCGTGCTGGGCGGCATGGAGGATCTGTCGCCCGCATACACCGGGCGGATGGCGCAGGTGAACGACGCAGGTGAACGGCTGATTGTGGCGACTGAGCTTGCCCGTCGGTTCCCGGAAGCGGTTGTGCTGTATTCCGGCGGGCAGCTGGCACTGGCCCCTGTGGATAAAGGAGCGTTCGAGATCGGCCCTGATATCCTGCGCCGTCTTGGCCTGCCCGAAAACCGGCTGCTTGTCGAAGGCCGGTCGCGCTCGACGGCGGAGAACGCCACCTTTTCCCGCGCGCTTGTGCCCGATCAGGACGAGAGGCCCTGGCTGCTGGTAACCAGCGCCTTTCATATGCCCCGGGCGCTCGGATCTTTCTGTGCCGCGGGCTGGCGCAACCTGACGCCCTGGCCCGTGGATTATCGTGGGGGTGAGCTGCTGGAAAACATCGGCTGGGATCTGGCAGGCCACCTGCACGCGCTGAACACAGGCGTCAAAGAATGGATCGGCTTACTGGCCTATCGCCAGACCGGGCGGACCGGCAGCTTTTTTCCCGATGGGTGCAGCTCACCTGCTGCGCGCCCTGCACAGGACTGAACCTCCTGCCACCGGTCACCGCAGAACAAACTGACTGCCGACCTTTCGGTATGAGGCGCGTGCCGGACCTGACAGTCTGTACGCCGGATTACCGCCGACCTTGTCACAGATCAACGCATGTGATGCTTTCTGCTATAATGTGCGCAATAAAGGGAGACGCATCATGGCCAAGCGAAAACGCGCTTCAGACACCGGTGACGAAGCGGTGAAGAAATCTGTTCAGGAACTGCTCGAAATCCGCAAAGAGCACGAAAAGAAAATCGGGCAGGTCGACAAAGACATCGAAGAGACGCTTCAGGAAGAATTCCACGAAGTCTGGGAAGACAGGATCAGACCTGCTCTTGAGCGGTTCAAGGAAACGGCAGACGAGTTGCTGCACAGGTTCAGCGATTTCGAGGATGATTTCAGAGGCTACCTGAGAGACCGCGAGCCCGATGTAAAACCCGGTCTGCTGGCCGAAATCTATGGCGACAGTCTGAAAAACGCTTTTGGCGCAGCAAAGAATAAGAACGGCAGAAAGCGGCGCTGGTCACCGGAAGTCAAAAAGAAACTTCTCGCAGACTTTGAGAAGGCGAAAGAAAAGGGCCAGGGAGCGGAATATCTCAAATCCCACGGCCTGACATATAACCACATCACCAACTGGAAGCGCAGCCTGCTCAAGGCAGCACAGGCCGCGGAAGGCATGACGGATAAACCCTGATCGCACCGCAAACCGGTGCAGACAGAGCAGCTTCGTCTTTCCTCTCTGAACAGAAGTGCGGTATGGGGCGGCATGTTTTCTCCGTCCTCTCTCACCGATCTGCGCAACACTGGCTTTGACCAGATCATCGACGTGCGCAGCCCTTCGGAATTTGCCGAAGATCATGTGCCGGGCGCGATCAACCTTCCGGTACTTGACGATGCGGAGCGTGCGCGTGTCGGCACTCTTTATAAGCAGGTCTCGCCCTTTGATGCGCGCAAGACCGGTGCGGCCCTGGTTTTCCGCAATGCCGCAACGCATATCGACACGGCCCTGGCCGGGTATGAAGGGGGCTGGAAGCCTCTCGTCTATTGCTGGCGCGGCGGGCAGCGGTCGGGCGCTTTCGCATGGATGCTGCGCGAGATCGGCTGGCCGGCCGAGACGATTGCGGGGGGATACAAAACCTATCGCCGGCTGATCGTCAAAGCGCTCTACGAGGGCGATCTGAACGTCCGGCTGATCCGCATCGGCGGCTATACCGGCACCGCCAAAACGGAAATCCTCGGGCGGCTCAGCGCTCTGGGAATTCAGGTGATCGATCTTGAGGCCATGGCCCGGCATCGCGGCTCGCTTCTGGGCGGGCTTGATGTGCCGCAGCCCAGCCAGAAAGGATTCGAGACAGACCTGATCACCGCGCTCGACCGGCTGAATCTGTCAAAGCCGGTGATTGTGGAGGCGGAAAGCAGTAAGATCGGCGCCATTACCCTGCCCCCCGCGCTCTGGGGCGCGATGAAATCCGCGCCCGTGATCGAAATCTCCGCGCCGCTGGAGGCCAGGGCGCGCTATCTCGCGCAGGCTTATGAAAGCGTTCTGAGGGACGGTGAGGCGCTGAAAGACAAACTCTCTCCGCTAAGTGCGCACCGCAGCAGGGAACTGATGCAGCTCTGGAGCGACCTGATCGACCGCGATGACCGGGTGGCGCTCTGCCGGTCGCTTGCCGCCGATCACTATGACCCGTCCTATGAAAAATCCGCCGGTGCATTCAGAGAATTCATTGCCGCGCGCTTTGACACCCCTGATCTCACACCTGCCGCGCAGGACAGGCTGGCCGACCGTATCGCCGGATGGCTTCAGTCCGCCACGATCTGACCTGCCTGCCCGGTGATCTCACCGATCACGGCAGCGGTGAATCCTCCGGCGCGGAGCTCCGCGCAGAGAGCATCCGCATCGCCCGGGACAGCTGCCAGCAACCCTCCGGCGGTTTGCGGATCAAACAGTAGTGCGGCGCGGGGATGATCCGGCACATCGGCAAAACCTGCGCGGTTCTCGGGCCAGAGCGTCGACCGGATGCCCTGTTCCGACAGCATCAGTGCGCCGTTCATCAGCGGGATCTTTGCTGTATCAATCCGCGCGCCCGTGCCGGATGCCGCGCAGATGTTGCGCAGATGCCCCGCCAGCCCGAAGCCGGTGACATCCGTCATCGCAGAGGCGCGGGCAAGGATGCGGGCCGCGGGGCCCTGAGGTTTCATCATTTCCGCCTGCGCTGCGATCACATCGGCGCCCGCCGCCCGCCCCTGCATATGGGCGGCCATGATGACACCGCTGCCCAGAGGTTTTGTCAGGATCAGCCGGTCGCCGGGTCTGGCACCGGCCAGCGTCACCGGATCCCGCGAACACAGCCCTGTCACCGTAAACCCGATGGTCAGCTCTGCGCCCAGGGTGCTGTGACCGCCGGTGATCTCAGCACCTGCCGCCTGCATTACCTCCTGCGCTGCCTGCATGATTTCGGCGAGCTGTCTTTCGGCCAGTGCCGGTGACTGATGCGGCAGGATCACCGACGCCAGAGCCGCCTGCGGATCCGCCCCCATGGCCCAGATATCTCCCAGCGCGTGCACCGCGGCGATGCGGGTCATCACCACCGGGTCGCTGACAAAGGCGCGCAGGTGGTCGGTGCTGATCACCTGCTTCTGATTGCCGGTCTGCAACACGGCGGCATCATCACCGGTCTGCCCGGTGCCAAGCGCATTCTGCAGGGTTTGCGGCCCGATTTTTGACCCGCAGCCCCCGCACACGGTCTGTTCGCCTGTTGTGGCCCCTGCGCCGGCAGCGCGCGGCCAGGGCAGAGCCGCGGCGGCCGGCGGTGTCAGACGGTCGAACCGGTCCATGAACTTGCGGTCGATGTGGTCTTTCCAGCGCCACAGCAACGGGCCGGCGAAGGCCCGCCCGAAGCGTTCGGCCAGCGCCGATTGCCGCCCCAGAGAGATCAGCTTCAGATAGTCCTTCTGCGGATGATAGGGTTTCATCCCGCCAGTCTCTGAAAGCGCCGCGCGCAGGTTCTGCAACAGAACCGGCGCCTGGCGCACGGCAAAGACACCCGCTTTGGGCCGTGGCGATGCGGTCATTTCTGCGCAGTCACCCACAGCAAAAATCACCGGATCGCGGCTGCGCAGGCGCGTATCGACCGGAATAAATCCGGCCTCATCCGTAAGCCCGGTGCGGGCCAGCCAGTCCCAGGGCCGCGCGCCCGCAGCACCCGTCACGAACCCTGCGGCAACAACGGCGCCGGTGTCGAGCACCACGCGGTCGCTGTGAATTTCTGTGGCCCTGCAGTGTTCCATCAGGCGAATGCCCTGCGCGTTCAGAGTATCCCGGATGCGCTGCGCCGCGCTGTCTCCCAGCGCGCTCAGTGCGACGCTCTGTTCAATGATGGTGACCGCAGCCTCACGTCCGGATGTGCGCAACCGGTGCGCCATCGCCATTGCAAGTTCCGCCCCTGCGACCCCGCCTCCGAGGACAGCCACCTCTGCAGGGCCGCTCTCCTGCGCAAACTGCGACCAGGCGCTGGCAAAAGCGCTCAGTGGTTTCGCCGGCACCGCGTGACGGGAAAATCCTTCGAGATCAGGCATCTCGCTCGTGATCCCGACATCGACCGAGAGAACATCGTATCCCACGGCAGGATGCCCCTCGATCTGAACGAGGCGCCGCGCGCGGTCGATCCCCGAGGCCCTGCCCGTCACAAGCCGCGCACCGGCATGCTGCGCCAGCCTTACCAGATCAATATCAAGTTCTTCGCGGGTATAGTGCCCCGCGATAAACCCCGGAAGCATCCCGGAGTAAGCCGCGCGCGGATCTGGGTTGATGACCGTCACACGCGTCCCCGGTAACGGGTCCATCGCCCAGCGTCTGAGGATCAGCGCATGAGTATGCCCGCCCCCGATGAGCACCAGATCGCGGGTATATGGTATGGTTTGGCTCTGCACGGCTATGAGCTAACACTTTCTGCAAATCCCGCCCATAGCGATCTTTGCCTGCCCCTGCCCTGACTGCCTTCCCGGATGCGCCGGCAGTGCACCTTTGGGGTTTCGATACAGGCTTTGGCGCGGTTGTGCTGACTTTCGCGCACAGCGACCGATCCCCGCCGCGCACCTCATCGACGCTATGGCGCCTGCCTGCACTCTGTGCCGCCGGACACGCGGGCGTGACGTACCGCGAACCGGCCTGACCTGCGGTTACCCTCGTTGGGATTCTGTCACACAGCCGTCTGAAAATGCTCACGTTTTTCTTGAGCCACAGATTTTATGATTTCACCGATCTGCAACAATTTCTCGCCCAGGGGGTCGGATCTGCGCCAGACCATACCGATGGTTCGCGCAGGGCCCGGCGGCGGAAAGCGGCTGACTGAGACATCCGCAGAGCGCGTCTCAAGCGGCAGCGCCATCTCGGGGATCAGCGTCACACCGATGCCCGCACCGACCATCTGCACCAGCGTGGACAGCGAACTGCCCTCCATAAGCTCACGGGGTTTTGACCCGGTCATCCGGCAAAAGGACAGCGCCTGTTCCCGAAAACAATGCCCCTCTTCGAGCAGCAGCAGACGCATCTGCTTCAGGCTCGAGACCCCGGGCACAGGCGTCTCCGCCTCGGACGCCGGGCGCACCAGCAGGAAGTCTTCGTCAAAAAGCGCAAACTCGCGCAGCGCAGGCTCAGACACCGGCAGAGCAACCAGTGCCACATCGAGATGCGCAGAGAGCAGACTGTCCACCAGCGATTGTGTCACCGCCTCTCTGGGTTGCAGATCAAGGCCGGGGAAACGGTCCGACAGCGCCCGTATCACACCGGAAAGCAGATAGGGTGCGACGGTCGGGATGACCCCGATCCGCAACCTGCCGGAAAGCGGCCCCGCCGATGAGCGGGCCAGGTTTTCAAGCTCATCGACCCGGACAATGATCTCACGCGCCCGCGCCAGAAAATCCTCACCAAGTGCGGTCAGCCGCATCTGCCTCGCATTGCGCTCAACCAGCGGCGCGCCGATCAGTGTCTCCAGCTCTTTGACCTGCAAAGAGAGCGCAGGTTGCGATATACTGCAGGCCGCCGCTGCGCGGCCGAAGTGCCCGTGCGCCGCCAGCGCTTCGAAATAACGGATATGTTTCAGGGTCAGTCCTATCATTTGCTATACTTATCACCGTTTTTTGAATTTCAAATTGGTACTTATGTTTAAACCGTTCTAAAACCCGGGGCAGAACTGCAGATTCCACTCATGAACAGGAGATCTTCTGATGGACGGAAGCAATGTGAGCCCCGGCGGCGGCTGCCCCGTAATGCACGGCGGCAACACCGGCACCAATGACAGCGTGACCAAATGGTGGCCCGATGCGCTCAACCTCGACATCCTGCATCAGCATGGTGCCCGCACCAGTCCGATGGATCCGGACTACGATCACCGCGAGGCCGTCAAGTCGCTTGATTTCGAAGGCGTAAAGGCCGACGTGAAGGCGTTGATGACCGAAAGCCAGGACTGGTGGCCGGCGGACTGGGGTCACTACGGTGGCCTGATGATCCGGCTGGCGTGGCATTCTGCGGGTACCTATCGCATGGGCGACGGCCGTGGCGGCGCAGGCTCTGGTAACATCCGGTTTGCACCGCTCAACTCCTGGCCCGATAACGCCAGCCTCGATAAAGCGCGCCGCCTGCTGTGGCCGGTGAAGAAAAAGTACGGCAATGCGCTGAGCTGGGCCGATCTGATCATCCTGGCGGGCAACATGGCCTACGAATCGATGGGCCTTAAGACTTTTGGCTTCAGCTTTGGCCGCGAAGATATCTGGGGACCGGAAAAAGACGTCTTCTGGGGCTCCGAGACCGAATGGCTGGCGAAATCCGAAAACCGCTACGGTGATCTGGACGATCCGGGCACGATGTATAACCCGCTGGCAGCGGTGCACATGGGACTGATCTATGTGAACCCCGAGGGTGTGAACGGCGTGCCTGATCCCGCGCGCACAGCACTGCACGTGCGCGAGACTTTCGCACGTATGGCGATGGACGACGAAGAGACCGCAGCACTGACCTGTGGTGGTCACACTGTGGGTAAGGCTCATGGTGGCGGCGGCGCGCACGATCAGATCGGCGGCGAGCCCGAATCCGAAGGCGTGCACGCACAGGGCTTTGGCTGGGCCAACCCGGGCCATGACGGTGTGGCGGCAAATGCCTTCACCTCCGGCATCGAAGGCGCCTGGACCAAGCACCCGACGCAGTGGGACATGGGCTATTTCGACTATCTCTTCGGCTATGAGTGGGAACTCACTAAATCCCCCGCAGGCGCCAACCAGTGGCAGCCCGTGGACATGCCCGAAGACGAAAAACCCGTTGATGCTTCCGATCCGTCAAAGCGCAAGAACCCGATGATGACGGATGCGGATATGGCGATGAAGGTTGACCCGGTCTACAATGAGATCTGCCAGAAATTCCGTGCGGATCCTGAGTATTTCGCGGATACGTTTGCACGCGCCTGGTTCAAGCTCACGCACCGGGATATGGGGCCCAAAGCCAACTATTACGGTCCTGATGTGCCAGCCGAAGATCTGATCTGGCAGGATCCGGTCCCGGCAGGCAGCACGTCATATGACGTCGATGCGGTCAAAGCGCAGATCGCGGACAGTGGCCTGAGTGCTGCCGACATGATCGCCACGGCATGGGACAGTGCGCGGACCTTCCGCGGCTCTGACAAACGCGGTGGTGCCAATGGTGCGCGCATCCGTCTGGCCCCGCAAAAAGACTGGGACGGCAACGAGCCTGAGCGTCTGGCGCGGGTGCTCGCGGTACTTGAACCGATTGCGGCCTCCTCAGGTGCGTCGGTGGCTGACGTGATCGTTCTGGCCGGCAATGTCGGCATCGAACAGGCGGCAAAAGCCGCGGGTCATGATGCAACGGTGCCTTTCGCGCCGGGCCGCGGTGACGCGACGGATGAACAGACAGACGCCGGCAGTTTCGGTGTGCTCGAGCCTCTGGCGGATGGTTTCCGCAACTGGGAGAAGGACGATTACGACATCAGTCCCGAAGCCATGATGCTCGACCGTGCGCAGCTTCTGGGCCTGACGGCTGCGGAAATGACTGTGCTGCTCGGCGGCATGCGGGTCCTGGGCGTTAACCACGGCGGGTCAAAGCACGGTGTCTTTACCGACCGCGAAGGCCAGCTGACCAACGACTTCTTCGTCAATCTGACGGATATGGCCAACACGTGGTCGCCGGTCGAAGCGGGCAACCACTATGAGGTCAAAGGCCGTAAGACCGGCGAAGTGCGCTTCACCGCGACGAGTGCCGATCTGGTGTTCGGGTCCAACTCGATCCTGCGCGCCTATGCCGAGGTCTATGCTCAGGATGACAACGCAGGCAAGTTCGTGCGCGATTTCATCGCGGCCTGGAACAAGGTGATGAACGCCGACCGTTTTGACCTGGTTGCTTAAAACACCTGGTTGCTAAAAACCATCAGTCCGGGCGGCTCTGCTGCCCGGACACCCCCCGACACGGGATCGCCTCGCATCGATGTCATGACGGATCACACCGGCGGTGCGACGTCCGGTCCGCAGGATATCCGGGCGCCGGGCCCCTTGCCGACAGCAGTTTCCCGACATCCCTGCACCGTCGGCGTTTTATTGCTCCGCTTCCACCCGGCAGGCGGCTGCACGGCGAATTGCGTTGCTCCGGGCAATTGCATCCGGCAATCATGACACCTGAACACCCCCCTTCCAAAGGAGATATCATGCTGCTGACACGTCGCCATTTCGGGTTTAGTGCCGCCGCCCTGAGCCTTTCTGCCTGTGCCGGTGGCATCACGGGAAGTTCCGGCGCATCAGGTGGCGTCTCCTCTGACCTTGTGCCTGCTGCCAACGGTAAATATGACGCCTGGGTCGCGTCGTTTCGTACCAGAGCTGCGCAGCAGGGGATCTCAGATCAGGTCCTCACGGCAGGCTTTCGCGGCGCGGGGTACTTGCCCGGTGTGGTGACACGTGACCGCAACCAGACAGAGTTCAAACGCAGCCTCGAAGATTACCTGTCGATCGCCGTTTCAGACGAGCGGGTCAGCCAGGGCCGCGCCGCACTCAGCCGCCATCGCGGGGTTCTGAACGCCATCGAAAGCCAGTACGGCGTGGATGCGGAAATCGTCACGGCGATCTGGGGGCTGGAGAGCTTTTACGGCGCACGCCGGGGCAGCGTTCCGGTCATTTCGGCAACCTCGACGCTCGCGTTTGACGGGCGGCGCGGGGCATTCTTTGAAAAACAACTGATTGCGGCGCTCCGTATCCTGCAGAACGGTGACATTACCGCAGATCGCATGACCGGCAGCTGGGCCGGTGCCATGGGGCACACGCAGTTTATCCCGACCTCATATCAGACCTTTGCGGTGGATTTCACCGGTGACGGGCGACGTGACATCTGGTCAGATGATCCGTCTGATGCGCTGGCGTCAGCGGCCGCATATCTGCAGCGCAACGGCTGGACAAGGGGGCAAAGCTGGGGCCGGGAGGTCGCGCCAGGTGCTTCCGGAGGCACGCTGCAGCCACAGGCGGGCGGGCCACGCTTTGCGACCACCTCCAATTTCCGCGTGATCAAGCGTTACAACAACTCTGACGCCTATGCGATCGGAGTTGGCCATCTGGCGGACCGTATCGGCGGTGCGGGCCCTCTGCGCACCGCTTTTCCGCCGGATGCCGACGGGCTGACAAAAAATGATCGTATCGCTCTGCAGGAAGGCCTGAGCAGACGCGGCTATGACACCGGAGGATCAGACGGGGTGATCGGGCCGAACACGCGAAAGGCGATCAGCGCCTACCAGTCCGGTCAGGGTCTGCCCGTGACCGGCGACCCCTCTCAGGAGCTTCTGCAGCGTCTGAACTGACGCCACGAAGGCGGTTTCAGGATGTACGTGGGGTAAAAGGCCCGGCCGACCAGCGCTGAGTGAGAGTAGAAACAGCGCAGTGGTCGCCGGCCGGGAGATGAACCAGAACCGGATATCCGGTACTCGTATATACGGGAACCTTTGGAGAGTTCTTGGAAGCAGAGTACCGGAAACGCGACCGGTCCGCCCATTATCATTCTGATCTTTTTGAAATTTTTGACCGAAGGGTGATAACTGTTGCGACGGAGACTCACTTTGGCGCGGTAATTCCCGGCCTGCGTGTATATATGCATGTCCGTTGCGGTGAAGGCATGTCATGTGGGTGCTTATCTCTGAATGTTTTCTCTTGCACGGCGCTGCGGCGGAAGTGCCCGGCACGTCAGACATATTGTGGCACCGGCGTTTTTCAGCCAGCAGCAAACCCCGTGCGCCAGACAATGCTCCACCGCGGATATCGTTCGGAAGAAACGCCCGAACGCAATTGTTTCGCACAGAAATCCCTGCCGGTGGCCATCGCGCATACGCACTCCATCCGCAGGTCCGCGCAAGTGCTTTGACACCGTGCCTCTGTCCGGTAAGACCGTCTTACCAACAACACAGGAAACCCGGTTGCAAATGCCTCGTGAAGACACGTCCTTTCCTTATGTCCGCCAGCGGCGCGTACTTGCTCTTGGCACCACGCTCGCGGTGGGTGTGCTGATCGGGTACTTCACGCTGACACCAGTGAACATGCCACAGGGTATGCCGGTCTCGGATAAGTTCTGGCATGTGGTCGCCTTTGCTGCGCTGACCTTTCCCGCCGCGCTGATCTATCGCCGCGCCTGCCGCTGGGTGGCGCCCCTGGCTCTGCTCTACGGCGTCGTGATCGAACTCATTCAGCCGCATGTCGGCCGTTCCGGCGAGCTTGCGGATGTTTATGCTGATGCATTCGGCGCGTTGCTGGGCCTGGCTCTGGGCATGATCTTCAACGAATATCTGATCCGCCCCGCCGCGCGTCGCAGACTGGCGCGCGACACATGAACCCTGCTGCCTTCTAGCCAGCGCTTTCCGCCCATTCTGAATGCCTGCGCGAGATTTCCGCCAGCCCGCCGGCCAGCAGCTTTTGCGCGGCTGTGCTGTTTTCAGCCTCGGTATAAAGGCGCAGTTCGGGCGCATTGCCCGACGGGCGCACATGCAGCACTGAGCCGTCCGTCAGCGTCATACGCACACCATCGGTAAGATCGAGTGCGGCCTCACGCGCGCCCAGAGTGCGCAGAAATTCCGCGCGCACGGCCTCCTGCCCCGCCAGGGCGTCGACGAACCAGGTGGAAAAAGCCTGTGGCACATTCTGCAAGCGGTCGGCCATGGCAACCACCGGCGGCTCCTGCCCTACCCGCTGCGAAAGCGTGCCGCCGCGCGCAGCAATGAGCCCGATTACAAGCGGCAGAACGCAGTCGCGCGTCATCAGCGGCGCAAGCGGACCCGTCCGGCCCTCGGCAGTATATCCGAGCAAAAAGCCGCCGTTCGCCTCATATCCGGCCACCTTGCCGGTGGCCTCCTGCATGGCCGCGATCACGTAAGGAGACCCGATCCGCGTGCGGATGACCGTGCCGAAGCCTTTGCGCGACACGCCGCTGTTGGAAGAGACCGGGGTGACGACAGTCTCCGCCCCCAGTGCTTCGGCCACGATCTGTCCCAGGATGTCGCCCGGCACGATCGCCCCCGTTTCATCTGCCAGCAAAGGCCTGTCCGCATCGCCGTCCGATGAAACGAGCGCATCCAGTGCGTGTTCTGATGACCAGCTACGGATCATATCGCGCACATCCGGTGCCACAGCTTCGGTATCCACAGGGATGAAGTTTTCCGAGCGCCCCAGTTCCACAACCTCAGCCCCAAGCCCGCTCAGCACCCGGGTGATCAGGTCGCGACCGACGGAGGAATGTGTGTAGTGGCCGATCTTCATGCCCGCAAGCGCGTCCTGACCGCAGGCACTCAGATACCGCTCTGCAAACCGTGCGCCGGCCCCGTCATCAGTTTCCACAGACCCTGGTGCAGCAGCACCTTGCACGGCACCGGGATGCGCGTTGATCGCCGTCTCATCTGATTTTGAAATCTCACCGGCGCGGGAATAAAACTTGATCCCGTTGCGGTCGGCCGGGATATGGCTGCCGGTGATCATAACCGCCCCTGCCCCGCGCGACTGTGCCGCCAGAGCCAGTGCCGGGGTCGGCACTGCACCGCAGTCAATGACCGTAAACCCGCAGGCCACTGCCGCCCGGGCCACGTCCTGTGCAATCTGTGGCGACGAGGGTCTCAGATCACGGCCGAGACAGATCGCGCCGCCGGTATCGCAGGCCCCCAGAAATGCCGCGGTATAGTCGCCCACGAGCCCGGCGGTCAGCTCTGTCACCAGACCGCGCAGGCCACTTGTGCCGAATTTTGGTGGCATGCTCTTTCCTGTATTCCGCTCTGATGGTCTGATCTCGTGGCCCGGCGACCGGGGCCGGCCCTTCACGTGCGCTGCCGCGGCCTGCGTTCATGATGACGCCCGCCTCCCGGCCGCGTCAGCCCATCTGATATCCGGGTGTGGATTGCGAGATTTTCATCTCATCCTCGTTCATGTCCTCGGCGATGCCCTCAAAAAGCGGTGTCGAGAGATAACGCTCGCCGGTGTCGGGCAGCATGCACAGGATCACCGATCCCGCAGGGGCTGTTTCAGCAATTTTCTGCGATACCGCAAAGGTTGATCCGCCGGAAATACCGGTGAAAATCCCCTCCCTGCCGGCCAGTTCGCGTGCCCAGTGGATACCATCGGCACCTGCCACCGGGATCAGATCATCATAGAGACCGCCGTCGATGGCCTCCTGCAACACGGCAGGGATAAAATCAGGTGTCCAGCCCTGGATGGGATGCGGTTCAAATGCCGGATGGCTTGACGCCGGGGCGTGTTCTGCGGTGCGCTCCTGTGCATGACCGCTGCCGACAAGCTGCGCGTTGGCAGGCTCAGTGAGGATGATCTTTATCTCCGGGCGCTCTTTGCGCAGCACCCGCCCGAGACCGGTGACCGTGCCGCCGGTGCCGTATCCGGTAACCAGATAGTCGAGCTTATGCCCGTCAAAATCACCCAGCACTTCGCGCGCAGTGGTTGCCGCGTGGATATTCGCGTTGGCCTCTGTTTCGAACTGCCGGGCGAGAAACCAGCCGTGTTTTTCCGCGAGTTCTGCCGCTTTGCGGTACATGCCGAAACCTTTTTCAGCACGCGGGGTCAGTACGACCTTTGCCCCAAGCATCCGCATCAGACGCCGGCGCTCGACCGAAAAGCTGTCGGCCATGGTCACCACCAGGGGATAGCCCTTCTGTGCGCAGACCATGGCAAGCCCGATACCGGTGTTGCCGCTTGTCGCCTCAACCACGGTCTGGCCGGGTTTCAGCTTTCCGGACCGTTCGGCCGCCTCGATGATATTGACGGCAAGACGGTCTTTGACCGATGCGCCCGGGTTAAAGAATTCCGCTTTGACGTAGATCGTGACGCCCTCGGGTGCGAGGTTGTTGATGCGGATCGCAGGCGTGTTGCCAATGGTGTCCAGTACGCTGTCGTAAAGGCGTCCGCGTCCGTCTGTGGTCCGAATTGAGTTATCCGTCATCGCTGCCATCCCCCCGGGGCTGAGTGTCGAGGCCGCCATCGTTCAGCGCATGGCGGAACAAGTCAACCCGGTACGCACCCGGGCGTGATCGTCTGTGACAGGTGCCGGCCCGAACAGTCTCTGCCCTCCGCAGGCAGACCTCTGCCGCGTGGAGGGACGCGGGCCGGGTTTTAGCAACGCGATACCACGCCGGATGATGCAGAGCCGCGCCCCACCGGCGACAGGTTCAGAAATCACCCTCAAGAATAACGGCGTGACCGTGAATACCGGCGCCGTCAAACCACTGTGTGGCCTGCACAGAAGAGAGATCCGCGCGGCCCCGGCGCTCATACTGATACTGCGCGTAGTGTTTGTCGCCGCGCCCGTGCCGCTGGTCCGGCTTGCCGGGCAGCCAGTTTTCATATCGCAAAGGCTCGCCGCTGAACCAGCGCCAGCCGATCACCGCATTGTTCTCACCGCGATCTTTGCGCAGGCCGAAATAAGGGCCGGATTTATAGCTGGTGTTTGTGTTGCTGTCATAACCCATGCTGACAAAACCCGGATCAGAACTGAACATACGCACCACGAACGCGTTTTCCGCCGCTGACGTGACAGAGGCGAGATCAAGACCGCATTTCTGAGCATCGGCGCGCGCCGATGCAACACTGCCGGACCGTACGACAGCAACGTAAAGCCGGCCCTGGTAAACACCGTACACGCTTTTGCGCAGCCCCAGGCAGCCGAGAATATCAGTGATCTGCGGGTCCTCTCCGATCATACGCAATGCGGCCGGGTTGTGACGGGTGGCAAAGGGGGCCGAGATAAAACTCCCTCCCGGGTCCTCTGCGAGTGCGATGTTCAGTGTCGCGAGCAGCGCCGGACCGGCGACACCGGTCTCCGGCAGGCCCGCGCCACTCTGAACCATGCGGATGCCCGCGCGTGTTTTCGGGCCGAAGACACCGTCCGGTGTCCCCACGTCTGCCCCCGCCTGGTTCAGTGCTGCCTGAAAATCGCGGCGCGCCTCTCTGTCAGGCAGCAGGAATTCTTCCATCACCTTATCATTTCCGGCAGCGATCCATTTCGGGGTCATCCCGCGGATGTGCTCCAGCGCTGCCGGGTCGGAGAAAGCGCGCTCGTCGGTGGTGCGGGCATAGAGCGACCAGCCCCGCAGCGTGTTCACTTTCGCGGCCGCTTCTAAGGGGGTGGCCGGTGCCGCCTGCCCGGGCACCGGGGCACGGCTTACCGGGGCGGGTGCCGGCATCGCCACCTTTTCGACGGGCGGCACCAGAAAGATATCCTCGCCCGGCAAAGATCCGTAGGTAAAGGGCTCCTGAAACCCGTCCGTGGTCTGATAGACCCGGTCACGCACCTTGCGGAACAGTTTGCCAAGCTCCAGTCCGGGCTCATCAATATACTCCAGCAGTGCTGCGGCATAGGGACTGTTGCGCCCGTCGCCGTCCTGCGCCAGCGTGCCGCCACGCGCGGCGTATCCGACAACAACTCCCCCGGGCTCGATTGCCGCGAGACCATTCCCGATGGACCGCGTGGCCCCCGCGCGGCTCATCTGTGACAGAAAGGGATTGTTCCGGCAGGCATCGACGAGGATCAACTTCAGCCCCCCGGTATCCGCCACCGCATTCACCACAGAATCCAGTCGGATGGCTTCAAATTCTACGTCTCTGTCGCTTTTCAGGGTGGCATTCACCGGGATCAGATAGTTGGTGTTTTCGATCTCAATCCCGTGGCCGGCAAAATAAATCAGCACCACATCGGCGCCCACAGCCGCCGCGGTGAAATCCCGCACCGCAAGCCGCATACCGGTGTAATCCAGATCAAGCCCGGAGGTGACCTCAAACCCGATGCCGGTCAGTTTGCGGGCAAGATCCGCCGCATCATTGGCAGGGTTGCTCAGCGTGGAAACGTGTTCATAATCCGCGTTTCCAATCACAAGGGCCACGCGTTTGCCATTGGCCGCAGACACAGGAGCGGCGCCAGTGCTGAAGATCACGATGAACGAAATCAGCGAGATAAATGCGCGTGCGGTCTGCGCTGCTCTGCGTTTCATCTGCATCCCCTTTCCGGCGCACAGGGCGCCCTTAAGATCACTCTGCCCCGGGCAGTCCCGTTATGCCCGCCGAAGACACGAGCCCGGCAAAGCCGGGGCCCGGCTCAATGCGCACCCTGCCTGAAAGCCCGATGCGCACGAATGCCCCGAGCGCGTCGAACCACAATCCGGCCGCGGCAAGGGCCGCAGGGTCATCGCCCGTCTGAAGCCCGCCGGGCTGCCGTTCCACATAGGTGCGCGCATCTGCGATCACGTCGCCGTCCGGTCCCGTCAGCAGCAGCACCTTCCATTCGTAAATCTTCCCGGGCTCCAGCGTCATCTGAGACCGGGCAAGGTCAAGGGCGTAGTATCCTTTGCGCAGGGGGCCCTCGCTCATGCGGGCCACACCGGTTCCGGTACCCTCCACCGGAACGATCTGCGCCTGCACTGAGCCTTTGAAGTTCTCGCTCAGATACCAGACCAGTGCTGGCTGCGCAGAGCGGGTAAGTCCGCCACCCTCGGGGGCCAGCAACACCAGCGCACCGTGGTCCCGGGCAAGATCGCGCGTGCCTGCGCCCACCCGGTCGGCAGGGGCTCCGGCGTCCGGGGGCACAAAGACCACCTCGCCTGGTGCGGCGTCTGTACTCCCGGTCGCCTGCTCACCGCGCGCCGCTGATGCACATAGAACGGCCAGGGACAGCAGGGCCGCGACCCCCCGGGACATCATAGCGTATTGCCGGTTCTGTCCCATCAGATGTGATCCTCCGGCATTCCGCCCGGTGCGGAAGGCCTGCCCGTCAGTTCATAGATCTCAAACGCGCTCTGCCCGTCATCATGCGCCATCCGCCCCGCCGGTCGGAGGCTCTCCCGCGACGGTAAGAGCTGTGCAGTGGTATCGCTTAAACATATGACAACAGGGCTTTGCTGTCGATCTCCCAGCGTTTTGCCGAAAGCTTCGATGCGCGCGGCGATGTTCACGGTGTCTCCCATCACATTGTACTGCAGGCTGCCGGTTGTCCCGAGAGTCCCGCTCAGAACCTCGCCGCTGTGCAGACCGATCCGCACCCGGTACGGTGCGAGCAGGCCGGGGTCAGCGTTAAAACGTTCCACCGCGCGGACAATTTCCGAGGCGGCCTGACAGGCGCGCGAGGCATCGCGTGATCTGGCACCGGGCGCCTCCGAGGGCACCGGCGCGCCAAAGACCACAAGGATCCCGTCGCCGGTGAATTTTTCAACAAATCCGCCCTGCGCGCGGGAAATCCGGCTCATCTCATCCAGAAGCGTGCTGGCCCATGTCATGAAAGCTTCGGGCTCTGCGGTACCGCCCACGGTTGTGGAACCGGCCAGATCGGCAAACAGGATGGTGGTGTAAAGCCGCATGGGTACAGGTTTGCCGCCCGACAGCAGGACATCGCGGCTCTGCCAGATCTGAGCCGAAAGCTCAGGCGACATATGATCGGAAAACAGCGTGGCGATGGTGCGCCGCTGCTGGCGCGCCAGCACGCTGATGATGGTAAAGACGACGAGAAAGCCTGCAAACCAGGCAAAGGCGACCGGCACCGCGGGCAGCCAGAGGCCGCGTGCGAGCGCCACCGAGGCGGCTGCGCCGAAAGCCAGCGCCAGACCGGGGCCAAAGAAAATACCGCCCGCGAGCGACCTCGCGAAATACCCCGCACCCGCCCCGGCCAGTGCCGCGGCAAGGATCATCACAAGATGCACGGGGGCCGGCGGTGAGCGCAGGGGGCGAAGTCTGCCCGCCGAGATGTCGATCAGTTGCTGGACCACGGCGGCATGCACCGCGACACCATAGGAAAAAGGCGGGTGCGGAGGTCGGTTCAGCGGGGTGCGGAAATTATCCTTGATTGAGATGCTGGTCAGCCCGAGCACAACGACACGGCCTCCAATCTCCGCGGTGCCGGCGCGCCCTTCCAGCAGGTCTGCGGCGGAAATCACCTGTGCCACGGGCGGGCCGTTCCGCCAGGCAACCGCGATCTGATATCCGGTGTCATCGATCCCGCGGTAGCTGCCGGAGCCGTCACGCAGGCGCGGCACCGGTGTGTCGCCGAAAAGAAGCACCGAAGGATCGTCAGGAAGGGGTTTCAAACCTGCCTGCCCGGTTGCCAGAAACGCCAGTCGCGCCGCAAAGGAAAGCGAAACGCCGGTGCCGTCACTGGTCAGCAGCAGCGCGCGGCGCACAACACCGTCAGGATCGACCGGCACATCGGCAAATCCCGTGCTGTCTGTGCTCTCGGCAAAGGCCGGACCGCGGATCGCATTGGCGCCCGACGCGCCCAGCATCGTTATCCAGACAGATCTGCTGTCGTCAAAGGCCCGCGTCAGCGCCGCGCTGCCAGGTGCCACAGGGTTGTCGCGATAGATATCCACGCCGATGGCTGTGGCCCCGGCCTCCTTCAACGCTTCAAGAAGCTCTGCCAGTTTTTCGTCGGGCAAAGGCCAGCCCCAGCGGGCCAGATCCTCTTCGCCGATTGCGACAATGACCACATCCCCGGCGGGTGCGTTATCGGCCAGGCGCGCAACCGTCCGGTCATACTGCACCAGTTCGATCCGCTGCAACGCCCCCGCCGCGCGCAACCCGGCGATAACCGCAAAGACGGCACAACCCGCCGCGAGGATCAGCAGGGCGGCGTGAAGCGGGCTCAGGATGTGTTTGTTCATAGAGATCGGACCCGGCGGCAATCGCGCCCGTCAGGCGCAGCCTTACCTTAGCCGCAGAGACCTGCGGGATCGACTCTTTCCCTCTGCCGCCAGTCAGCTTGCACCATCCGCAGTCCCGCAGTGCTGCGCAGGATAGACAGAACGGGGTGCGTCAGTTACATCCGCAACAATTCATTGCCCAGTCTCCGGAGATGTCATGTCCTTCGTTCTGCCGCAGTTCCTTCCCTATCTGCTCAACCAGGCCGCAGAAGCTGTCAGCCGGGATTTTCAGGGGTATTACCGCGACCGCTACGGCATGCTGCGCACAGAGTGGCGGGTGCTGTTTCATCTGGGATGTTACGGCGAAATGACAGCCGGGCGCATCTGCGGGCTGGCCTCGATCCACAAAACCAAGGTGAGCCGTGCTGTGCGGGCGCTCGAAGTGAAACGCTATCTCAGACGCACCACGTCCGCGCAGGACCGGCGTGTCGAGACGCTGGCGCTCACGCCGTCCGGACAGCGGGTGTTCCGAGATCTGCAGGCCGCCGCAGAGCAGTATGAACGCGACATCACCAGCGTGCTGTCACCCACGGAAGTTTCAAGCCTGCGCAGCATGCTGCTGAAACTGGAAAAAGGCGCCGGCTGAAACGGACGACGTCAGATAGAGCCGGTTGATTGCTGCCCGCGCCGACGGAGGGCATGCACCGGACATGAAACGGGGGCCTGCGGTTATCCCGTGCGTCATCTCTGAGCGGCGGGGCCACGGGCGCGGCCCCTGACGCACCGCCCGCCTGATCCTGCAGGGTGCCGGCTGGCCTGGTGCTCAGCCCTCAACTGCGCGGGCAGCAACAAGCGCAGCGTTCAATACCTCCGGGTCGCCGATGTGGTTGGCAAGCAGCAGAATAAGCCGCGCATTCAGCGCATCACTTTCATCATCTGTACGGCCTTCATGCGCAGCGAGAAGCGCGTCATAAAACCCGTCAGGATCCGGTATATTGGGGGTGAGATTAAGGTCCACCGGTCATTTCTCCCTGCCTGTTGCGCGCCGCAGCGCAGCGGCAATATCCGCCGTCTGCACCGCAGGCCAGCGTGCTGTCACGTGCTGATCCGGCCGGATCAGATAAATGGCCTGTTCAGCCTCACCCAGATAGCGCGTCCGCAGCGCACCTGAAGGATCATCGGTTTGCGTGTTCAGAACAAGGGTGCCGACGTCCACGCCCGCCCCGTCACCCGGATCAGGCGGAGGCGTGTTGATCGCAAGCAGAGTGAAACCCACCGAGAGCCGGTCGAGCAGAAAACCCTCGCGGAGCGGCGCGTCAGGACAGGGCGCGCCGGGGCGGGTTCTGGCCGGGCCGTTCAGCGCATCAGAGCCGTTCAGCGCGAGGCCGTCATAAACGCAGGGCACCGAGAGCCGCCCCGAATTGACAAGCGGACGAGCAAAGCTGTGCGCGCGCGCAAGCTCCAGAACCGCGTCCCGGAAAACCCGGCTCATCCGTGTTTTGGGGGTCAGGAAATCCGTGGACCGCGTGGAATTTAGGATGTTTTCATCGGCCCCGTGTTCGCGTTCGGCGCAGTAGCTGTCGAGCAGGTTTTCCGGCGCCTGCCCCCGAACCACGAGATCCAGCTTCCAGGCAAGATTTTCCGCATCCTGCACACCCGAATTGGCCCCCCGCGCGCCGAAGGGAGAAACCTGATGGGCCGCGTCACCGGCAAAGAGCACGCGACCCTGGCGGAATGTGTGCATGCGCCGGCACTGAAATCTGTAAACCGAGGTCCAGACGAGCTCGTATTCCGCCCCCTCACCCAGCATGGCATCAACGCGCGCGCGCACGCGCGCCGGATCAAGCTCTGCGTCGCGGTCAATGTCCCGACCCAGCTGAAAATCGATCCGCCAGATGTCATCGGGTTGTTTGTGCAGTAACGCAGACTGGCCCGCGTCCTTAAAAGGCGGCTCGAACCAGAACCACCGCTCGGTCGGAAAATCAGCCTTCATCCGCACATCGGCGATCAGAAAATTATCCTCAAAGACCCGCCCCTCAAAGCTCTGGCCGGTCATTTCGCGCAGGGCTGAGCGCGCACCATCACAGGCCAGGCACCAGTCCGCCCGCAGGTCATACGCACCGTCGGGCGTGTCAACGCCGAGCGACACACCGTCCTTCTGCACTGAAATACCCGTCACTCTGTTGCCGCCCCTGATCTCCACCGGCGCGCCTTCCTTCTGCGCCCGCCGGATCGCTTCGACGAGAAACTTCTCAAAATACGGCTGTTGCAGGTTGATGAAAGCCGGATGCCGGTGTCCTTCTTCAGGCTGCAGGTTAAACTTAAATATCCGGTCCGGCCCGTGGAAGACCCTGCCCGTATTCCACACCACACCCTTTTTCAGCATCGCGTCTCCCGCGCCGAGCCGCTGCGCAATCTGCAGGGTGCGTTGCGAAAAACATATGGCCCGGCTGCCCTGCCCCGGACCAGTACCTGCATCCAGCACCAGAACAGGCGTGCCACGCCGTGCCAGATCAAGCGCGGTTGCAAGGCCCACCGGCCCGGCGCCCACAACCACCACCGGGTGGTGCTCCGGTCCTGCGCCAGGTGTGCTGCGTTTTTCGTACGAGTACAGACGAAACGCCGGTTCCTGCGCATCATCCGTCCGTGCAGTCTCCCGGCTCATCCCTGCAACTGCTCCCACATCTCCAGATCGCGCTTGTCGGTCCAGATGCGGGGCGTATCCATACCGCGGGCTTCATCGTAGGCGCGCGAGACATTGAAGGGCAGGCAGTGCTCGTAGATGGCATAATCCGAAAACTTCGGATCGCAGGTGGCGCGCACCGCGTCCCAGGCGTCTTTGAGGCTGCCCCCCCGGGCCGCGACGCGGGCAGCAGGCGCATAGGTGCTGTCGAGGAAGTCACGTGTGGAAGTGATGGCGCGTGCGACGTCTTTTCTGCCGGTCAAAGCACCGCCGCGGCCCGGCGCGATGGCATCGACATCACGGGCCGCGATCACGTCGAGCGTACGACCCCAGTCGCTGAAATGCCCGTCACCGCAATAGCAGGCCGACCGGTCCTCGACGATGTCACCGGTGAACATGACGTTCTGATCGGGCACAAAGACCACCGCGTCACCTGCCGTATGGGCGCGCCCGGGGTGGCTGATGTCGACCCGGCGCCTGCCGAGATAAACCGTCATCGACCCGCTGAAAGTCGTCGTGGGCCAGGTGAGGCCCGGGATGCTTTCATGACCTTCAAAAAGGCGGGGGAAGCGCTGAAATTCGCTGTCCCAGTCTTCCTGGCCGCGTTCTGCCACCATCGCGCGCGCGGTGTCGGACATGATGATCTGATCGGCCCCGTAGGCTGACGCGCCCAGCACGCGGACCGCGTGGTAATGGGTCAGCACCAGGTGGGTGATCGGTTTGTCAGTGACGCTGCGCACCTTTTCGATGACCTTTCCGGCCAGACGTGGTGTCGCCTGGGCCTCGATGATCATGACGCTGTCATCCCCGATGATTACGCCGGAGTTGGGATCACCCTCGGCGGTAAAGGCCCAGAGCCCCTCGCCGATTTCGTCAAAAGTGATCGCTTTTTCCGTCATATCCCCCTGTGAGGCGAAGGCTTTGGCCATGTCAGTCTCCTTTTCCGCCGCCAGGGCGTGTCTTATGTTTCGTTCCGGGCATACGGGTCTTTCACGGCCGGCAGCACACGGCCCGTGCAGCTGCCAAAGCCCACGCAGTAGCCGTCCCCTGTCGCCGCACCCCGCAGGGTCAGCCGGTCGCCGTCTTCGATAAAGCTCCGCGGCTCGCCGGTGTCGAGCGTCAGCGGTTCTTTTCCACCCCAGCTGAGTTCAAGCAGAGAACCGCGGTTTTCCTTTTGCGGCCCTGAGATCGTGCCGGAGCCCAGCAGATCGCCGGTGCGCATCGGACAGCCGCAGGTCGTGTGATGCGCAAGCTGCTGGGCGGCAGAGTAATACATCTCACTGTAATTCGTGCGGGTGATGACTGTTCCGGCCTTTCCCTGAGGGGCCAGCGACACCTCAAGATCGATGTCAAAGAGCATCGGCCCCGCGTCGCGCAGATGGTCGGGGAGCGGCACCCCGCGTGCCGGCGTGTCACAGCGGAACGGCGCGAGGGCCCCGCTCATCACAATCCAGGGGCTGATTGAGGTGGCGGTCGCCTTGGCCTGAAAGGGCCCCAGCGGCTGATATTCCCAGGCCTGGATATCGCGCGCAGACCAGTCGTTGAGCAGCACATAGCCAAAGATGGCCGCATCCGCCTCTGCGACGCTCAGCGGATGGTCGCTGGCCAGACCGACCACAGCGCCAAGCTCCAGTTCAATGTCAAAGCGCGCAGATGGGGCAAAGCGCGGCGCGCTCTCGTCGGGGCCTTTCACCTGGCCCCAGGGGCGGCGCACATCTGTGCCCGAAATGACCACTGAGGACGCCCGACCGTTATAGCCGATCGGCATATGCATCCAGTTGGGCGGCAGCGCGTTTTCCGCCCCCCGGAACATGGTGCCGACGTTGGTTGCGTGATGACGGCTGGCGTAGAAATCAGTGTATTCCGCAACGCGAAAGGGCATGTGCAGGACGGCGCCCTCCTGCGGGCAGAGGAACGGGCGCACCTCATCCTGATTTTCACGCCCTTCAGCCAGAAGCGCTGTAACATCGCGGCGTAGCCTGCTCCAGGCTTCCGGACCAAGCGCCATAAAAGCCGTCCAGTCGCTGGTCTGCAGCGTGCCACCGAACTGCAAAAACCCCCAAGCCTCCAGCGCCTCCACGTCAAGAATGCTGTCGCCAATGGCCATCCCGCAGCGCGGCGGCTTTTCGTCGGAGAAAACGCCGCAGGGCAGATTGTTGAGGGGAAACTGCGTCCCGGCTGAATTGGCCGTGGCGACAAAAGACCGGATCAGCCCGCTCATGGGGCGGGCTCAGCGTCGGGTTGGTTTTCGGGCAGCGCCGCAACAATCGCAGGCACCTGAAGGCAGGCGGCCTCAACGCGGCGCACCCCGGGCCAGGGTGCAAGATCCAGACCGAAACGATGCGCGTTGATCGTCTGGCCGGTCACACAGAGGTCACAGATATCCGGCGTGGCGCCGAAGGAAAACGCTGTGTCCGGGTCCAGCTGCGCCTCAAGCGTTGTGAACCCCTCGCGCATCCAGTGGTGCATCCAGTCGCGGATCTGGTCCTCTGTTGCGCCAAAACGGCTGCGCAGCTCTGCCAGCAGGCGCAGGTTGTTGGCCGGGTGAATATCAAGCGCGACCGTGTGGGCGGCGGCCAGAACGCGCGCGCGCAGCACAGGGTCAGCGGGCACCAGCCGCGGCTCGGGCCAGGTCGCCTCGATATAGTCGAGAATGGCCATCGACTGGGTCAGGATGCGCCCGTCGCCGGGCTCGAGCGCCGGCACGCCACGCCCGGGATTAATCGCAGCAAAACTATCGCTGAGCTGTTCATGCTGCATCAGATTGACGGAGAGGGTCTCAAAGGGCACGCCCTTGAGCCCGAGGGCGGCACGTACCCGGAACGATGTGGTCGAGCGCCAGAAGGACCAGAGTTTCATTTTGTGCCCGGTGTCCCGTCGAATTTCTTCTCTAAGCTCTCCCAGCAGTCGATGTAATCATCCTGAAGCGGCGCCTCCCTGCCCGCAAACGCCGTCAGATGCTGCGGGAAGCGGGTCTCGAACATAAACGACATGGTGTTGTCGAGTTTTACCGCCTGCAGATCTGCACTGGATGCGCCTTCAAAAGCGTTTTTGTCGGGTCCGTGCGGCAGCATCATATTGTGCAGGCTGATCCCGCCCGGCACGAAGCCTTTGGGCTTGGCATCATACTGGCCGTAGATGTTGCCCATCAGCTCAGACATGATGTTCTTGTGATACCAAGGCGGACGGAAAGTGTTTTCGGCCACCATCCAGCGCTCGCGGAAGAGCACAAAATCGATATTTGCCGTGCCGGGCTGGCCCGACGGCGCCGTGAGCACCGTAAAGATCGACGGGTCGGGGTGGTCGAAAAGTACGGCCCCGACCGGGCAATAGGTCGAAAGGTCATATTTCACCGGGGTATAGTTGCCATGCCAGGCGACCACGTCGAGCGGGGACTGTGCGATCTGCGTCTCGTGAAACTGCCCGCACCATTTGATGGTCACCACCGAGGGCACGTCGCGGTCCTCAAAGGCCGCGACCGGCGCTTTGAAATCGCGCCGGTTCGCCATGCAGTTGGCGCCGATAGGGCCCCTGCCCGGCAGCTCGAACTTCTGGCCGTAGTTTTCGCAGACAAAACCGCGACAGGGGCCTTCGGTGACCTCCACACGGTAAAGGAGTCCGCGCGGCAGAATGGCGATCTCGCCCGGCGCGATATCGAGAATGCCAAGCTCGGTGCAGAACCGCAGCCGCCCCTCCTGTGGCACGACCAGCATTTCACTGTCCGCAGAGAAGAAATAAGCGTCTTTCATGCTCTGCGTCACGAGATAGATGTGACTGGCCATGCCCACCTGCGTGTTCACGTCGCCGGCGGTGGTCATCGTGCGCATGCCGGTGATCCAGGTCAGCGGCTGATCGCTGTGCGGCACCGGATTCCAGCGGTACTGTCCGAGGCTGGTCACATCGTCCACCACATGTGGCGCGGTTTTCCAGTGCGGCACGTCGAGGCGGGCATAGCGGTGCGAATGCTTTACGGATGGCCGGATCCGGTAGCACCAGGTGCGTTCGTTCTGATGGCCGGGCGCGGTGAAAGCCGTGCCGCTCAGCTGCTCGCCGTAAAGGCCGTAGTTACACTTCTGCGGGCTGTTCATGCCCTGCGGCAGCGCCCCGGGCAGCGCCTCGGTCTCGAAATCATTGCCGAAGCCGGGCATATAGCCTGCGTGCGGGCCGGGCAGCGACGGGGCCTGGGTGAGACCTGAAAAATCAGCCAGTGTGTTCATGAGATCCTCCCGTTTACGTGATGGCCTAACAGTTACTTTTGTAACTAACAACGCAAAGAAATGCGACCGGTGTTCCGGTCTGGTATTCTCACCGACACCCGGACACCCCTGGCCGGTTCCCGGCCTTCATACAATGCTGCAACCTGCCCGTCAGGCTGTGCCGGTCGCCATAGTCAGACACCCGCGGCACAGCTTTGCCGGTATCCCTGCGCGGCGCCCGCAGAGATCCCACGGCACGGAACGGCCGCTCGGCGGCAATTTGCGGGCACGGAACCGAAAATCCCCGCTCTCCTGTGGACCCCGGCCAGGCAATTGTTTAATCCGGGGGCAGCATCAGGAAAGGCTCAGAGAACATGTCGGATCAAAACAACGCGGATATCATTTACACCAGAGTGGACGAAGCACCTGAACTGGCGTCAGCGTCTTTGCTGCCGGTCATCCGGACCTTTGCTGCCGCGGCAGGTGTCACCGTGGGCACGCGCGATATCTCGCTGGCCGGACGTATTATCGCCGCCTTCCCCGAGGGGCTGACGGAAGCGCAGCGCCAGAGCGACGATCTGGCGATCCTGGGCAGGCTGGTAAAAACGCCCGATGCCAATGTGATCAAACTTCCGAATATCTCGGCCTCAGTGCCGCAGCTGACGGCGGCGGTGAAAGAGCTGCAGTCGCAGGGCTATGACATCCCAGATTATCCCGAGACGCCGCAGACAGATGCGGAAAAAGAGGCCCGCAAGCGCTATGACGCCATCAAAGGCTCGGCGGTGAACCCGGTGCTGCGCGAAGGCAACTCCGACCGTCGCGCCGCCGTGGCCGTCAAAAATTACGCGCAGTCCAACCCGCATTCCATGGGCACATGGAGCGCGGACAGCAAGACCGTGGTCTCGACCATGTCCTCGGGTGATTTCCGCTCCAATGAAAAATCCGCGACGCTGACAGCAGATCAGGCCGGCCCGGTGCGCATCGAGCATGAAGCCGCAGACGGCACTGTGACCGTGCTGAAAGATGGCGTGGAGTTTCCCGAAGGCTGTGTGGTGGATGCCACGTTCATGTCGGCGGCAGCACTCAGCGCCTTTCTCGAAGAGCAGATCGCCGAAACAAAAGACGCGGGCACGCTTTTCTCCATTCACCTCAAAGCGACGATGATGAAGGTATCCGACCCCATCATTTTCGGCCACGCGGTCAAAGCCTTTCTCAAGCCGGTCTTTGAGAAATACGGCGCAGAGCTTGAGGCGGCGGGGGTCAACCCCAACTCCGGCCTTGGCGCCCTGCTCGACACTGTGAAGGACGCGCCGAAATCGGGTGAGATCCTGGCAGAGATCGACAGCGTTATGAAAGCGCGCCCTCCGATGTATATGGTCAACTCCGACAAGGGCATCAGCAACCTGCATGTGCCCTCGGATGTGATCATCGATGCCTCAATCCCCGCGCTCATTCGCGCAGGCGGCAAGGGCTGGGGCCCGGACGGCAAAGAGGCGGATGCCAACTGCGTCATCCCCGACAGCTCTTATGCGGCGGTCTATGATGAGACGATCCGCTACTTCAAAGAAACCGGTGCGCTGGACCCGACCACCGCAGGCACCGTTCAGAACATCGGCCTGATGGCGCAGAAAGCCGAGGAATACGGCTCCCACCCAACGACCTTTGAAATCGCAGCTGCGGGCACGGTACGGATGGTGCTTGCCAATGGCGATGTGCTGCATGAGCACAGCGTTGAAAAAGGCGATATCTGGCGCTCTGCATCAACGCGCAAGGCGCCCATCGAAGACTGGGTGCAACTGGCGATTGACAGGCAGGCGGCGGAAGGCTGCGAAGCGATCTTCTGGCTGGATGAGACCCGCGCGCATGACGCGGAACTGATCCGCTATGTCCGCCCGATCCTCGATGCAAAGGGTGTTGCCGACCGCTTTCAGATCCTTGCCCCGCGTGAGGCCACGCGCGCCACGCTGGAGACGATCCGCAAGGGTGATACCTCGGTTGCGGTCACCGGAAACGTGCTGCGCGACTATCTCACCGATCTCTTCCCGATCCTTGAGCTCGGCACCTCGGCCAAGATGCTGTCGATTGTTAAGCTGATGAACGGCGGCGGGCTTTTCGAGACAGGTGCCGGTGGCTCTGCGCCCAAGCACGTGCAGCAGCTGATGGAGGAAAACCACCTCCGCTGGGATTCACTTGGCGAGTTCTGTGCGCTCGGGGAAAGCCTCAAGTTTCTGGCGGACGTGCGCAGCAATCCCAAGGCGCGCGTGCTGGGCAAGGCTGTCGATGTGGCGACACAGGGCATTCTGGACAACAACAAATCGCCCGGTCGCCGCGTGGGCCAGCCTGACAACCGCGACAGCCACTATTACTTTGCGCTTTACTGGGCCGAAGCTCTGGCGGCACAGACCGAAGATGCTGATCTGGCGGCCCATTTCGCACCCATTGCCAAAGCACTGGCAGAGAACGAAGAGACAATCGTGGCGGATTTCGCAGCCGTCCAGGGGCGTCCGGCAGATACCGGCGGATACTACCACACTGATCCGGAGAAAACCGAAAACGTGATGCGCCCGTCCTCTGCGCTGAACGGGATCATCGGCTGATCTGAACGGGGATGAAAACGGTCAAAGCCCGCGTTGCTGACAAAGCTGCTCGGGTTTTTCGTGCCGGTCCGGGTATCAGAAAAGATCAGTCAGCAGTGCGAAAAGCTCGGCCTGCGATGAAATCATGAGCTTGCGGTAAATGTTGCGTCTGTGGACCTTAGCGGTCTCGCGCGATATCCCCAGCGCGAAGGCGGCCGACAGGTTCGAATGCCCCTGCAGGATCAGCGCCGACACCTGCGCCTCACGCGGCGTCAGCGAGGTGGCACGGGTGGAGCGCAGATGCGCGCGGATAAGCTCTTCGAGCGGGCGCGGGGCACGGGTCACAGGCCGGGCTACCTGCCCCGACGCCCGCGAGGATACGTACTGGCGCAACAGCTCTGAGATCAGCGGGCTGAAATGGCGCAGACACTGCAGTTCGCGACGGCGGTATGACCCGGAACCATCCAGCCTGCTCATCGACAGATGTGCGACGGACCCGTCGGCAGTCCGGGCCAGAAAGCCCACCTCATCGCGGATCCGTGTCTGCTGATAATACTGCAGATAATACTCGCCGGCAAAAAACCGGTCGGGTGCGATATCGGCAAGGCGGAACATACCATCCGCCGCCACCTGGTCACGGTGCCGGAAAAACGGGTCGAGCCGGTAGGCGCCATCAAGATACTGATCGGGGTATTTACGTCTGAGCGACGGATCGGCAAGCCAGTAGTCATGGGCTTCGGGGCGGCCTTCCGGGCCAAAGCGCAGGATCAGAAAGGTGTCAAACTTCAGCCGCGCTCTGAGCAGATTGCGAAAATGCCCGAAAAACGTCGAATCCGCAGTATGTGCCATAGCCGTTTGCAGGCGCGCGACGTCTTTTGGTCTGAGCTTTTCCAGTATTTCTACCCCGGAATGATGCCAAATCAGGCAGTCTATACCCCTGTGGGGGTATTTTTCTGGTAAAACATCCACGCAATGATCACAAGCGGGTGGACGAATACGGATCCCGGTCCGAGTATCGACACCCAAACCGGGGGCTAATGACGTGACACCTGCGATCAGTGCGCGCGATCTGCGCAAAGTCTATCCTGGCGACCCGCCCGTTGTGGCGCTCGACGGGGTGAGCATAGACATCAGAGACAATGAGTTCTTTACCCTGCTGGGTCCTTCGGGCTGCGGAAAGACAACACTTTTGCGCATGATTGCGGGCTTTGAACACCCTACCGCAGGCACGCTGTCGATGCATGGCGACAATCTGCTCGACAGCCCGCCGCACAAGCGCCCGGTGAACACGGTCTTTCAGAGCTATGCGCTTTTCCCGCATCTGACTGTGGCACAAAACATCAGCTTTGGTCTGGAGATGCTGGGTAAACCGGCGGATGAGATCAAAGCGACAGTGGATGAGATGCTGGCGCTGGTGAAGATGGAGGCGATGGCCGACCGCCAGACCAGTCAGATCTCCGGGGGTCAGCAGCAGCGCGTGGCGCTGGCCCGTGCGCTGGCGCCGCGCCCCCGGGTGCTGCTCCTGGATGAGCCGCTCAGTGCCCTGGATTTCAAGCTGCGCAAGGAAATGCAGCTTGAACTCAAACGGTTGCAGACCGAGACCGGCATTACCTTTATCTTCGTCACCCATGATCAGGAAGAAGCGCTGACCATGTCGGACCGCATTGCGGTGATGAATGCAGGCTCCGTGCGCCAGATCGGGCGGCCGCGTGATATCTATGACCACCCCGCCGAGCGGTTCGTGGCCGATTTCATCGGCGATACCAATTTTCTCGCCGGCGAGATTGTCTCGACGGAAAACGGCCATGCTGAGGTGCGGTTGACGTCGGGCAAAACCGTGCCCGCCCCCGCACCGGAAGAGACACAGAGCGGGCGCAAAATCACACTCGCCGTGAGGCCCGAGCACGCGGGCATCAGCGCGGGCAGTGACGGGCTGCTGAGCGGGGATCTGCGCGAGGTCGTCTACTTCGGCACAGACACCCATTTTCACGTGGCCCTCGATGATGGCACGGCCTTTGTGGTGCGCCGCCAGAACCGGCCTGATGTGGCCTCCGATCTGCAGGCCGGCGCCCGTGTCAGCGTGGATTTCCCGCCGCTGACGGGCCAGGTTCTGCGGGACTGATGCGATGAGCGATCTCTCCTCAGCCGCCGATAAACTTGCCCGGCGCACCCGCTGGCTGCTGCTGACGCCGGCGCTGGTGATCCTGGTCTTTGCTGCGAGCGGTCCGCTGCTGATCACGCTGGTCTATTCTTTTCTGACGGCGGGTGCCTACGGCGGCGTGGAATGGCAGTTCTCCTGGGATGCCTGGTTCAACGTGGTTTTCGAGCGGGATATCTTTGAGGATACGCTGGGGTTTTCCGACGCGCATCTGAGCATCTTCTGGCGCTCGGTCAAACTCTCGCTGATGACGACGCTCTTTTGCATATTCTTCGGCTTTCCAACCGCTTACTTCATCGCGACGCGTCCGAAAAAGCAACGCGATCTGTGGATGCTGCTGATCATCATCCCGTTCTGGACCAACCTGCTGATCCGCACCTTTGCCGTGGTCGAGCTCATCCGCAACGAAGGTACGGTTAACACGGTACTGATCGCTCTGGGCATTATCGATGAACCGATACAGATGCTGTTCACCGAATTCGCGATCCTGGTGGGCATGGTCTATGTCTATCTGCCGCTGATGGTGCTGCCGCTTTATGCCTCGATGGAGCGGCTGGATTTCAGCCTTGTTGAGGCAGGATATGACCTCTATGCGAACCGCCTGAAGGTGCTGCGCCGGGTGATCCTGCCGCTGGTGAAACCGGGGGTGATCGCGGGCTCCATCCTCGTCTTTGTACCCTCGCTCGGGGCCTATGTGACGCCGCGCGTGATGGGCGGCGGCAACCAGCTGATGATCGGTAATCTGATCGAACTGCAGTTCGGTCAGGGCCGAAACTGGCCCCTCGGGGCGGCACTGTCGATCACATTGCTGGCGATCGTGATGATCGCGCTGATGGTCTACGTGCGCACCGCGGGTGAGGACGAGGTGCGTCATGGCTGAGCGCGCGGGTTTCAGCATCCACCGCCAGCCGGGCTTCACCGCCATTGCGATGCTGTGTTTTGTGCTGCTCTATCTGCCGATCATCCTGCTGGTCATCTATTCGTTTAACGCCGGCACGTCGATCGCGATCTGGGAAGGATTCAGCTGGCGCTGGTATCAGTCTGCCTGGGAAAACGAGCAGGTGCAGGAAGCCACGGTGCGCAGCCTTGTGATCGCGCTCTGGGCCTCGGTGATCTCCACCTCTGTGGCGGTGCTGGCAGCGCTTGCCACCACGCGCACCCGAAAATTCAAAGGCCAGTCGGCAGTTTTCGCAATGATCAACCAGCCGCTGATGGTGCCCGAGATTGTGACCGCCGTGGCGCTGCTGATCTTCTTTGCGATGATCAAGGTCGCCACCGGTTACACCGGGCTGATGTATCTCATCATCGCGCATTCGGCCTTTTGCATTCCCTTTGCCTATCTGCCGATCCGCGCGCGCCTGCAGGGCATGGATCTGTCACTGGAACAGGCCGCAGCCGATCTTTATGCTACGCCCTTCCAGGTCTTCCGGCGTATAACCCTGCCGCAGCTCTGGCCCGGCATTCTTGCCGGCGCTATGCTGGCTTTTGTGATCTCGCTTGATGATGTGGTCATCACGGAGTTTGTGAAATCCGCAGGCCAGGATACGCTGCCCACCTATATGCTCGGCCAGCTGCGCCGCGTGGTGACACCCGAGGTCAACGCCATCTCCACGGCATTGCTCGCCATTTCGGTTGTGATGGTCATCGCCTTTACCGTGCTGAGCAAAATGAAGAACTGAACGAAACAACAAAAAACCAACAGGAGTACAAGAATGAAAAAGGCACTTATAACCACCGCGCTTACGCTGGGCTTTGTGACGCCCGCGCTCGCTGAGGGAGAGCTCAACATCTATAACTGGGGCAACTACACCAGCCCTGAGATGATCGAAAAGTTTGAGGCCGAGACCGGCATCAAGGTGACGATCACCGATTACGACAGCAACGACACTGCCCTTGCCAAGATCAAAGCCGGTGGCCACGGGTTTGATATCGTTGTGCCCTCCGGCACCTACATCCCGATTTTCGTGGGCGAAGGCCTGCTGATGGAATCCAACCCCAACGAGATGGAAAACTTCAAAAACATGGACCCGCAGTGGATCGATGTGGAATTCGATCCGGGCCGGAAATACACCGTGCCATGGCAGTGGGGCACCGTCGGGGTGACCGTGAACACCGCCGTTTATGACGGCGACATCAACACCGCCGCTGTGGTATTTGACCCGCCCGAAGAGCTCAAAGGCAAGATCAACGTGGTTCCTGAGATGAACGACGTGATGGGCATGGCAATCCACTATGTCGGTGGTGATCAGTGCACAGCCGACAAAGAGGTGCTCAAGCAGGTCCGCGACGTTCTGCAGGCCGCCAAACCCAACTGGCTGTCGATGGATTACGGCAACATCGAGAAATACGCCAAGGGTGACCTTGCCGCCGGTGTGAACTGGAACGGTGCGTCTTTCCGCGCGCGCAACCAGAACAAGGACATCGCTTTTGGCTATCCGCAGGAGGGCTTCCCCGTGTGGATGGACAACGCGGCCATCCTGTCGGACGCCCAGAACGTGGAAGAGGCCAAGACCTTCCTCAACTTTATCATGGCGCCTGAGAATGCGGCGATGCTGTCGTCCTTTGCGCGCTATGCCAACGGCATCAAAGGCTCCGAGGAATTCATGCCCGACGACATGAAGACCGCGCCCGAAGTGGTTGTGCCGGACGATCTCAAAGCGGCGGCCTATGTGGCTAAAACCTGCCCGCCTGAGGCGACCAAGCTTTACACCGCCATCTGGACCGAGCTTCAGAAGTAAACAGCCTGCGGCCCTGCCCGAAGCGCGGGGCCGCACACCACTATGGAGACGTCAAATATGACCAGCGCCCCCGATATCGTGGTCCTCAACGGGGCCCTGATCACATTTGACGACGCGAAGCCGGGCGGTGAGGCCCTGGCCATCACCGGCAATACAATCGCGGCGGTCGGCAGCAACGATGAGATCCGCGCTATGGCCGGGCCGCAGACGCGGGTGATCGATGCAAAGGGTGCAACCGTGCTGCCCGGGTTTATCGACAGCCATGTGCATCTTTTCGGTGGCTCGTTCGAGCTCAGCTGTCTGAACCTTTACGGCGTGCACGGACGCGATGAGATGGCAGAGAAAATCCGCCCCTTTGCTGCGGCAAACCCCGACGACAGGCTCATTTTCTGCGTCATGGCCGATTATGCGATCCTCGGCACGGGCAAAAACCTCACCCGTCACGACCTCGATACTATCCTGCCCGACCGGCCTCTGGCGATGTTTGCGCCTGATCACCATACCGCTTGGGCCAATACCCCGGCGCTGGAAGCTGCCGGCCTGTTGCAGGGCGGCGAGGTTGATGCCGGATCAGAGATCGTCATGGGCGAGGATGGCCTTGCCAGCGGCGAGCTGCTGGAGCCCGGGGCCTACGGCCCGATCCTTGCGCTGACAAACCACGGCGGGCGCGAGATGACGGGTCTCGTGACCGGTCGCGATCCTTTACCCACACCCTCTGAGGCCGAGCGGGCCGCCGACAGGGATGTGATTGCTGCAGGCCTCAGGCACTGCGCGAAACAGGGTATTACCGGACTGCACTGCATGGACGGCAACCGCTATCAGCTGGAACTGCTGAGCGATCTGGAACGCGAGGGCCGCCTGCACTGCCGCGTGGCCGTGCCCTTTCATCTCAAAGGCACTGACCAGGTTGAGCGTCTCACCGAAGAAACCGTCTCAATGCACGCCGATTACACCGGCGAAAAGGTCTGGTGCAGCCATGTGAAGATGTTCATCGACGGTGTGGTCGAAAGTGGCACCGCACTGATGCTCGAACCCTACCCCGGACCGATGGGGGCGAACGGGAATGCGGGCGATGAGGTCTTTACTCAAGAGCACTTCGTGGCCGCCTGTGTCGAAGCGGACCGGCTCGGGTTTCAGATCGCCGTGCATGCCATCGGCGATGCCGGTGTGCGCCGCACCATCGATGCGTATGAGACTGCGCTGAAAACCAACGGCAAACGCGACAGCCGGCACCGGATCGAACATCTTGAGGTAATGCATACAGACGATATCCCGCGCCTTGCCGAACTGGATATCGTGGCCTCGATTCAGCCCGGGCACTCGCCAAAGGGGCATATTTTCCCGCCCACCGGCGTCAGCAAGTACCTGCATGACCACCAGATCCCCGGGGCTTATGCCACACAGGACATCCGCGAAGCCGGTGCGAGGGTCGTCTTTTCGACCGACTGGCCGGTGATGCCCGTCGATGTGATGCCCAATATCAAAGCCGCGATTGCACCGCTGGACATGGGTGAAAAATGGCGCGACCAGACGCAGAGCCTGACCGATACGCTGGCAAGCTATACCCGCGACAACGCCTGGGTGGAGTTCCGCGAAGATCGCAAGGGGCGTCTCAGACCAGGCATGCTGGCCGATGTGGTGGTGATGGACCGTGATCTCACGGCGCTGGCCCCTGAGGATATCACTGAGGCCGCAGCACAGGTCACCATCTGTGACGGCGAGATCACCTGGGAGCGTGGCTGAACAGAGCGCCTCACGGGAACAAGCGCCTGCCTGCCGGCCCGCCACAGCAACCGACATCTGCGGACCTGAGGCGCGCCGCCCGTCAACAGCGAAGGACACCCACATGACAGACCTTTTCCGCCAGTCCGCCGCCACGCTGGCCCGCATGATCAGAGAAAAGACCGTCTCGGCGGTTGAGGTCGCGCAGGCGCATATCGACCGCACGGACGCGGTAAACCCGGGGATCAACGCGGTGGTGCAGGATGCCCGGGACGAGGCTCTGATGACCGCCCGCGCTATCGACACAGAGATTGCAGCGGGAGAGGATCCGGGGCTTCTTGCGGGCGTGCCCTGCACGACCAAGGTCAATGTGGATCAGCAGGGCTTTGCCACCACCAACGGCCTGACGCTGCTCAAAGATGCCGTGGCGGCGGAGGACAGCCCTGTGATCGCAAATCTGCGCAAAGCGGGCGGCGTGATCACGGGGCGCACGAATACACCTGCTTTCTCGCTGCGGTGGTTCACAAAAAATAACCTGTACGGCCAGACGCTGAACCCGCGCAATCACGCTATCACGCCGGGTGGCTCCTCTGGCGGGGCGGCGGCGGCGGTGGCCAGCGGCATCTGTGCAGTGGCCCATGGCACGGATATCGCGGGGTCGGTGCGCTATCCGGCTTACGCCTGCGGGATACACGGTCTGCGACCGACCTTCGGGCGGGTGCCGACTTTTAACGCCACGGGCGGGGACCGGTTTATCGGTGCGCAGCTGATGGCCGTCTCAGGGCCGCTGGCGCGCACCATCGAAGACATCGGGCTTGCCTTTGCCGCCATGTCCGCCCCGGATCCGCGCGATCCCTGGCATGTGCCGGTCAGCCATGCGCCGCAACCCTTTAAGAAAACCGCGGCCCTGACGCCGGCCCCGGACGGGATGCCTGTGGCCAGGGAGGTGACAGCGGCGGTGCAGGCCGCAGCACAGGCACTTGAAGCGAAGGGCTGGACGGTCGAAGAAGTCCCCTGCCCGCCGATGCGCGAGGCCGCCCGCATCAATGCAACGCTGTGGATGGCCGAAACCCGGTTCGCCGCAGAGACCATGATCCGCGATGAAGGCGACCAGGATGCGCAAACCGTGTTTGAGTTCATGCGCCGGGATGCAGAGCCCGCTGATCTCGAGGCCGTTATGAAGGCGCTGCAGCGCCGCGCGGGGCTGGTCCGTGAATGGGCGCTCTTTTTTCAGAAGTATCCTCTGCTCCTCTGCCCTGTCTCTGGCGAGCTGCCGTTCGATCAGCAGTCCGACGTGCGTTCGGAGGAAGACTTTTACCGCATTTTTGAGGCGCAGCTGACCCAGCGCGGGTTGCCTTCACTGGGCGTGCCGGCACTGTCCGTGGCAACCGGCATGGCGGGCGACAGACCCGTGGGTGTGCAGCTTGTGAGCGACCGGTTCCGTGAGGATATTCTGCTTGCGGCGGGCGCAGTCATTGAGGCGGCCCATCCGCCGCTGCCGGTGATCTGAGCCGGCTCAGACTGCGGGGACCCCGTCGGGCAGGCGGCGCAGCAGATAGGTATCCATGATCCAGCCGTGCTCTGCACGTGCCGCCGCCCGACGCTCAACAATACGGGTTGAAACGTCGCGCAGTCTCCCGTGTTCAGTAATCTGTTCCGGCATGCCGAGAAACGCACCCCACCAGATGTCAAAGCCGTCCTGGTCGAGATGCTGAAACCCCGCCTCCCCGTCGAGCATCACCACCAGCGTCTCCGCCCCCGCGGGCCAGCCGTGATCGCGAAGACGCCGGCCGGTTGTGATCTCCACCGGACCGTTCACGGTGTTAAGCGGGATGGCATGGGCGGCCGTCAGCGCCTGAATTGCGGTGATGCCCGGCACCACCCGCAGCACGGGTGCAGGATCCAGCCGCGCCGCGATGCGCATGGTGCTGTCGTAAAGCGACGGGTCCCCCCAGACGAGCAGCGCCACCGGCCCCTCCGGCGGGCGCTCAGCAAGGGCTGCCTGCCAGCGGCGGGCAATCTCGTCGTGCCAGGCGGAAACACGGATCTGATAGGGCAGCGCCGGGTCCCGCTCGGGATAATCAAAACGCACAAGCCGGGCGGTGGATCCGCTGTCGCGGATCAGACGGGTGCGGATCCCCGCGAGATCATCTTTGCCCGGGCCCTTTTGCGGCAGAAGGATCACCGCCGCCTTCCGCAAGGCATCGCGCCCCTCAAAGGTCAGATGCGCGAGGCTGCCCGTGCCGATACCGATGAGCCAGAGGTGCCCGATCACTGCGGTTTCCCAAAAAAAAGGCCCGGACCTGACGACAGGTCCGGGCCGGATGGTTCAGCGCTTATGCGCCTGCGTAAAGGCGCGGCGTGAAAAGACCGCCCAGAGAGGTTGTACGCAGCTTTTTCGCTGCCGCCAGGACCGCCAGATCTGCCAGAGGCTCAATCAGAACGACCAGCATGTAGGCGCCACCAAAGGCACCAACTGCCGCGAATGTTTCAGCACCCACGCCCTGGCCGTAAAACGCCCAGAACGCGACCCATGCCACAACGCCGCCCTGGTAGACCGCGGACATTTTCAGAACGTCCGAATAGGCAAGATCAACATAGGCCCGGTCCCGCGGGATATAACGTCGCGCCAGCGCATCGACCGCAAAGAGCGGCACCAGAACCGTCGTCAGATTCACAAAGAACATCGGCAGATCGGTCGGCGCGAGGAATGTGCCCTGGATCAGCAGGCCCAACGCCAGGCCAAGGGCCGCAGGAGCTGCACCAAGCAGCAGGAAGAGCGTCGTTCCAAGGATAAAGTGTACTTCGGAAATCCCGGCCGGGAAGTGCGGCAGGACCTCGAAAAAGGCGAAAACACCGACCGTTGCCAGCACCGTGCGGGCGGCGAAAGACGCAATGTTGCTTTTGGCCAGATCGCCCATGACGAGTTTGGCGGAATAGCCCGCCGCACCGGCGGCTGTGCCATACGCCAGCACCATTTTTGCGCCGTCAACGACGCCCGGTTCGATATGCATTGATAGTCCCTTTCATGTGACTGCCCCTCCGGCAGCGGGTGCCCACTTTCGTGAGCAGGATTTCGTTAGTACGGCAGGTCTCCTGACTTGCGTGTCGCAGCGCGCCGGTCCTTCCCGGATTTGGTTTCCCAGTGGTTCTTTCCGTCGCGCTCTCCGCTTACAGTTGCGGGGGCAGTCCGGGAGTTTCACCCGGTTCCCTGTTCAGCCACAGATGTGACACCGTAGCCTGACAGTACGGTATGTCAGAAAGACCGCACAAGTTAAAAAACGACCCTCACGGTTCTGCCAGCGGCCCATACAGGATCAGCGCGGGGTTTGTGCCGGTCCCGGCTTCGAGTTTAGCGGCCAGTGCCGCGATATCGGTGCGGGTTATCTGCTGATCGGGGGTGCTGACGTTCTCGGCGAGAATCGCCGGCGTCCCAGGCGGCAGGCCCCTGGCGATCAGGGCCCGCGCCAGTTGCGGGAATGTGCGTTTGCCCATGAAGACCACGGTGCAGGCCGCCGGATCCGCAAGGGCGTCGAGGTTGAGATCGGCGGGCAGATTGCCGGTGACATCATGCCCGGTGAAGTACTGAACCCGTCGCGCGGTCATCCGGCGCGTGAGCGGAATACCAGCGGCGGCGGCGGCGGCGTTGGCGGAAGGTACGCCCGGGATGATCTCATAGGGGATCCCGGCGTCGCGCAGCGCGTCGAGTTCCTCTTCGAGCCGCCCGAAGAGACCGCCATCGCCGGATTTCAACCGTACGACACGCTGGTCAATACGCGCATAATCCACCAGCAGCCGGCTGACGTGATGTTGTTTGGGCGAGGCGCGCCCGGCCCGCTTGCCGACGCCCACCAGATCAGCGTCCCGGTGCGCATAGCCGAGGATCGGCCCTGAGGAAAGATCGTCGAAAAGCACCGCATCCGCGCGTTTCAGGCGGTCCACTGCCTTCAGGGTCAGAAGCTCCGGATCGCCGGGGCCGGAGCCTACAAAGCTCACAAAACCGGTCATGCGGTCTCCTCGGCGGTGATCAGGTGAAAGAATGTGCCCGTCACACGTCCCCGGCGCGAACCTGTTTCGGGGACCGGGTTGCCGTCTGCGTCCGCGACCTCCGCGAGGGCGTCGTCGGGCTGCTCCAGGATGCTGGAATAATGGAACTCATGCCCGCGCAACCGCGACCCCGCCGCATGCCCCGGCAGGTCCGCGAGAAGCCGTGCCTGCCGGTATCCCAGATGGAATTTGCGCTTTTCATAGCTGGTCACAAGCCCCAGCAGGCCGGTCATTTCGTGGCGCTGGCCGTCCTTGTCGATGAGGCCGGCGCCCAGAACCATATAGCCACCGCATTCGCCGTGTACCGGGCGTGTCTGCGCATGTGAATGCAGGCCCGCGCGGAAACCTGCAGCGGCGGCAATGCGGCCGGCGTGCAGCTCCGGATACCCCCCCGGCAGCCATACCAGATCGGCGTCCCGGTCAGGTGCTTCGTCCGCAAGCGGGGAGAACGGCAGAACCTCGGCCCCTGCCGCGCGCCAGCCTTCGACCAGATGCGGGTAGGTAAAGGAAAAGGCCGCATCCTGTGCAAGTGCGATGCGCTGAGCGGGTGGTTTCGGCAGCGGCGCCGTGCTCTGCCCGCCCGGCGCTCCGCGCGCCGCCCCCCGGATGGCTGCAAGATCAACATGCCCGCGCAGGAAAGCGGCATAGCCCGCGATCGCGGCTTCCAGATCGGGGTGCTCCACCGCCTGAATGAGCCCGAGGTGACGCTCGGGCAGCGCCAGGTCCCCGCGTCGCGGCAGCGCACCCAGCACCGTCAGGCCCGCCTTTTCCATGCCCAGCCGCGCCAGGCGTTCGTGTCGAGGAGAGGCCACGCGGTTCAGGATCACACCGGCAAATGGCAGATCCGGATTATAGGCCTGAAAGCCCAGGGCGGCGGCGGCGGCTGACTGTGCCTGACCGCTGACATCGACGACCAGAATGACGGGCCAGCCCATGCGCGCGGCGGTCTCGGCACTGCTGCCAAAGCCGCTCTGACCACGCGTGGCAACGCCGTCATAAAGCCCCATGGACCCTTCCGCGATACAGATGTCCGCGCCTGTCGCGCGCGCGGCAATCGCACCAAGCAACTGCCCGCCCATGGCCCAGGTATCGATGTTGAAAGAAGCCCTCCCGCTGGCCGCACGATGAAACGCCGGATCAATGTAATCCGGCCCGGATTTAAAGGGCTGGACCACCATGCCGTCCTCTGCCAGCGCACGCAGAAGGCCCAGCATCACGGTGGTCTTGCCTGTGCCGGAGGCCGGCGCGGACACGAGAAGGCCGGGGATATCAGTCATCGCCGTGGCTCCAGCCGGCCCAGGGGCTCTGAGCCGATTGCGGCCGGTAGCGCCGGTCGTAATCGGTTGCATAAAGGCAGGATTCGTCAAAGCCCTCGCCTTCCAGTGCGCGTCCGACAAGAATAAGGGCCGTGCGGGTGATGCCGCTGTCGACGCGGTCTGCGATATCGGCCAGCGTGCCGCGGATGATGCGCTCATCCGGCCAGCTTGCGCGCCAGACAATGGCCACGGGGCAGTCCGCGCCGTAAGACGGGGTGAGTTCTTTGACCACACGGTCGAGGTTCTGCACCGACAGATGCAGGGCCAGCGTGGCGCCGGTGGCCGCGAAGTTCTGCAGTGTTTCGCCTGCGGGCATGGTCGAGGCGCGGCCCTGCGTGCGGGTCAGCACAACCGATTGCGCCAGCCCCGGCAGCGTCAGTTCCGCACCCAGCGTTGCGGCGGCAGCGGCAAAGGACGGCACGCCAGGCGTGACAGATACCGGGATGCCTTCCGCACGCAGACGCCGCAGTTGTTCGCCCATCGCGGACCACACCGACAGATCCCCCGAATGCAGCCGCGCCACATCCTCGCCAGCGTCATGGGCGCGGCGCATCTCGGCGATAATGGCGTGAAGATCCATGTCGGCGGTGTTCACCACCCGGGCGCCTTCAGGACAATGGCCCAGCACTGCTTCGGGCACCAGCGATCCTGCATAGAGGCAGACCGGACAGGCAGCGATCAGGTCGCGCCCCCTCAGGGTCAGCAGATCGGGCGCCCCCGGTCCCGCGCCGATGAAATGGACTGTCATATCGTTTCTCCGATTGCAAAAGCGCAGGTTGCCATCCGGTCGTCCGACACCGCGCGCGGGCCGCAAAGCCGGGCGCCGGGTCCTGCGGCGGCCAGCGCTGCCGCCTCGGCGACACTGCCGGTGCCCCGGGCTGCCCGGGACGGCGCCGACTGTGTGACAGTCGGTTGCGCCGCAAGCTGATCTGCCGCGACTGCGATGATGCGCAATCCGGTCTCCGTGGCGAGATCCCTGAGGGCGGTGCTGTCGCATTTTTCAGCGGCAGTCGCCAGCGCTGTGGCAGTCTTCCCTGCTGATGCGCGCTCAAAAGCGCTGCGCAGGCTTTGCGCACTGGCGCCCGTGCGGAACCCGAGACCCGCGACGATCATAGCGCCACACTCCACTGCACCAGCGGATAAGCCGCCTTCCATCCCGTCCTCTTACCCAGCGGTGCGGCGCGCGACATCTCGAACCGCAACAGCGTACCGCCACGGGCGGCATGTGCGCGTACCAGTACCGTTTCGCTTTCCAGCGTCACGGCATTGGCAACGATCCGTGTGCCGGGCGCCAGATTGCCGGCAAGCCAGGCCAGCAGATCCTCAGACAGGCCACCGCCGATAAAGACCGCATCCGGCGGCGGCAGACCTGCCAGTGCATCGGGAGCTTCACCGGTGACGATCTGCAGCCGGTCCTGGCCAAGCCGGTCGGCATTGGCACGGATGCGCTCTGATCTGTCGGCGCGCGGCTCTATCGTCGCCGCGGTCAGCGACGGATGCGAGAGCAGCCACTCGATACAGACCGACCCTGACCCGCCGCCGATATCCCACAGGTGCTCACCGTCGCGCGGCGCCAGCGCGGAGAGTGTCAGCGCGCGCACCGGTTGTTTGGTCATGGTGCCGTCGCTTTCGAACCAGTCGTCGGGGCGCCCGGAGGCGCGTGTCAGCACGGCGCCCTCGCCCCGGACACGGATGCCGCAGCATACCGGATGGCTGAAACTGCTGCCGGTGATGGCATGGGCGGTAAGATCGCCGCGCCGCTCGCGCGGGCCGCCCAGTGCCTCAAACACATGCAGATCCGAGGCCCCGAAACCGGCGTCCGTGAGATAACCTGCGATTTCTGTCACAGCCTCGCCGTCGCGCAGCAGAACGATCATCCGCGCGCCGGGCGCCAGTGCCGGGCGCAGCCGCGACAGGGGCGCTGCATGGAGCCCGAAACAGGCGGTGTGCTGCAACGCCCAGCCGAGGCGCGCGGCGGCCAGAGAAAAGGTCGAGGGCCCGGGCAGTGCCGTCCATTCGCCCGCGTCCAGTTCTTTGCAGACCGTACTGCCCGCACCGAACCAGAAGGGATCACCCGAGGCCAGCACCACGACGCGCCGCCGACGCAGGCTCAGAAGCACCGGCACACCAGCGCTGAAGGGCACAGGCCAGGCGATCTGTTCCGCTGCGAGATCCGGCAGCAGCGCCAGATGACGCGGCGGCCCCATGATAATCTCTGCGGCCTTCAGCGCGGCAAGACTTGCACCCGACAGCCCGTCCGGCGCATCTTCGCCCAGACCAATGATCGTCAGCCAGGGAGCATCAGGCGTGGTATCAGACATGGCACCCAACCTGCTCATTCTCGGCGGGACCACCGGGGCGACAGCGCTGGCCCGCGCGCTGAGCGAGGCGGACATCGCCGGCACGGTATCGCTTGCCGGACGTGTGGCCCGTCCGGTGCGCCAGGCCCTGCCCCTGCGCAGCGGCGGTTTCGGCGGTGCTGAAGGCCTCAGGCAATACCTGCACGACCACGCTGTTACCCATGTCGTCGATGCCACACACCCCTTTGCCGCACAGATGAGCCGCAATGCCGTCGCAGCCTGTACTGCAGCGAAGGTGCCGCTGATTGCGCTGACCCGCCCGCCCTGGTCGCCCGGCGATGGTGACCGCTGGGAGCATGTTCCGGATATCGCGGCCGCAGTCGCAGCCCTTCAGGTCCCTGCCCGCCGGGTCATGCTTGCCGTCGGGCGTATGCATCTGGCCGAATTTGCTCCGAACCCACAGCATTTTTACCTGTTGCGACTCGTGGACCCGCCCGATGCCGAACTGCCCTTTCCCGACTGTGAGGTCATCCTCGACCGGGGTCCCTTTACGGTCGAGGGCGATCTTGCGCTGATGCGTGAGCACCGGATCGACCTGGTGGTGTCCAAGAACTCCGGCGGTACCGGCGCCAGCGCCAAACTCACGGCAGCACGGCAGCTGGGCCTGCCCGTACTTATGATCGACCGTCCGCCCCTGCCTCTGCGGCGCGAGGCATACAGCCCCGAAGAGGTGATCGCCTGGCTGGCTCATTCGGGCACCGATCTGGGCGTATAGACCACCGGTGCCCCGGTGGGATCAATCACCCGGGTGCCGGATGCGCCCACGATCACAACCGTGCGCATATCCGCCATCTCCGGACGGGTCTGTGACAGGGGCACGACACGGATCTGCTCCTCCGCGGTCGAGACCGCCCGGGCGAAGATCACCGGCCTGTCGTCACCGCAGGCCTGTTTGAGCAGGTCCAGCGCGCGCCCGAACCCTTCGGGCCGGGATTTTGAACGCGGATTGTAGAACGCCATGGCGAAATCGCCCTCAACCGCAAGCCGCAGGCGCTTTTCGATGAGCGCCCAGGGTTTGAGGTTGTCGCTGAGGTTGATCGCACAGAAGTCATGCCCCAGCGGCGCACCGGCCCGAGCGGCGGCGGCCAGCATCGCTGTAATGCCGGGCAGAACCTCGATCTGTGTCTTACTCCAGGTCGCGCCGCCGGCCTCAACAGCCTCGTAAACCGCTGCTGCCATTGCAAAAACACCCGGGTCACCTGAGGAAACGATCACCACCCGCCGGCCTGCAGCGGCCATCTCAAGCGCATGGCGCGCCCGGTCCAGTTCAACCCGGTTGTCGCTGGGATGCAGGCGCAGCCCCGGGCGCGCGCTGACCCGTGCCACATAGGGGATATAGCCCACGACGTCCGTCGCCTCTGCCAGCGCCGCCGTCACCTGAGGTGTCACCAGATCAGGGTCACCGGGACCCAGGCCCGCAATTTTCACCCACCCGTTCATGGTCTGCGGCCCTGACCATGCACGATCACGATCGAGAAATACGGGGTCACTTTTTCACCGGTCTCGCTCAGCTTCTGCACGGTCTGGCCCGGCATGCTGGCATATTCAACCAGCCATGCGTTCTCATAGCGGCCTGCACTTTGCAGAGCGCGGCGCACCTTGCCGATATTGCGACCGATTTTCATGATCACAATCGCATCGGCGGCCTTCATGTGCCGCACCAGTTCGTTTTCGGGCAGTGTGCCCATGAGCGTGCTCAGTACATCGTCACCCCAGGTCACCGGCTGGTCCGTCGCGGTCCAGGCCGCGGACATTCCGGTAATCGCAGGCACTACGACAACCTGAACCACTTCCTTAAGACGGCTGTGTAAGTGCATGAAAGAGCCATAGAAAAACGGATCCCCCTCACAGAGAACAACAACGTCCTGACCGCTCTCCGCGAGGGCCCTGAGCTGCGCGGTGCAATCAGCATAAAAGGCCGAGAGGATTTCATTATACCGCGGATCCGAGAGCGGGATTTCGGTTGTGACCGGGTACTCCATCGCGATCTCTGCGGCACCTTCGGGGATCAGGTCCTGTGCAATCCTGCGCGCCTGTCCTGGCCGTCCGGCCTTGCGGAAATAGGCAACGTGCTGCGCACCTGTCAGCAGCCGGTGCGCGCGCAGGGTCATCAGATCCGTATCTCCGGGGCCGAGCCCGACACCATAGATCGTACCGAAGTTCATTCCGCACGGCTCGCGATAGCGTTGATCGCGGCCACGGTGATGGCGCTCCCGCCGAGGCGCCCCTCAACGATGCAGCAGGGCACCGGTTGGTCCGCCCAGAGCGCATCTTTGCTTTCGCGCGCGCCGACAAAGCCGACCGGGCAGCCGATAATCGCCGCCGGGCGCGGGCAGTCGGGGTCTTCCAGCATGTTGAGAAGGTGAAAGAGGGCTGTGGGGGCATTGCCGATCGCAACCAGAGCGCCTGCAAGATGCGGACGCCAGAGCTCCAGCGCCGCTGCCGAACGCGTGTTGGACATCTCTGCCGCCAGGTCGCGCACTCTCTCGTCATGCAACGTGCAGATCACCTCGTTTCCGGCAGGCAGGCGCGCGCGGGTGACGCCTTCGCTGACCATGCGTGCATCACACAGGACGGGCGCGCCCGCTGCGAGTGCCGCACGGGCCGCCCGGGCGAAATCCGGCGACAGGCGCACATGGTGCTCAAGACCCACCATGCCGGCGGCATGGATCATGCGCACGACAACGGGCTCTTCGTCGGGGGTAAATCCGTTCAGATCAGCCTCGGCCCGGATCATGGCAAAGGACTGTCGGTAAATCTCAGCCCCGTTGGTTTCGTATGTATATGTCATTGTCCCTCAATCGCGCCCGGCTGCCGGCAGATCATCCGGCGCGATCCCCCTGCGCAGGGGCGTATCCCCTGCCCGCCCGTCTTTGACAAGGTCAAAGCGGCCGTCGCGCCCCACCAGCGTGATATCTGCTGCCCGCGCCCGTGCGCAGCCCTTGGCGCAGCCCGACACATGCAGCGTGCCTGGGATGTTCCCGGCAAGCCTGCGGGCCAGTGCACGCGTCTCGACGCTGCCCTGCAGACACGCAGGCGCCCCCGGGCAGGCATCGACCCGCAGGAGCGGATCGGCAGGATCCGTTATAAACGCCGGATGATCCGGTACGGTATCACCGGCAAAGAGAAATGCCCGCCAGGGCGTGACGCGCACTGCGCGGATGTCATTGGCATTTATGCTGTCCCTGAGATCGCGCGCACGGATCTGTCCGAATGCAACGCCGGCCAGAGTGCCCTGCGCGCCGGTGCCAACCTGTGCGGGACCTGCGGGCGGTGTTGCCGGAACCTCGCACCAGGCGGCGGGCAGTTCACGCGTGGCGCAAAGAGGGGCCATCCGGCGCAGATCCGGTGTCTGATGCGCACAGAACCACTGCGCCATCCTGATCAGCGCATCCACGGCGGTTTCCGGTGTCACCCGAAGGCCGCGACACATGCCGTCTGCACGCAGAATGAGGCCGCTTGCACCTGTCTCAAAGCGGAAATCGGCAGGGTCCTCTGTCAGAACAGGTGCTGCACCCGCATCGACAGCGATCCCCACCTTGGCCGGCAGATCAGGCAGGTCACCCAGTCGTGCAAGTACCGCCCGGGCCAGCTGACCGGTCGTATCCCCCTCCTGCCAGAACGGGCTCACAAGCAGGTTGCGCCTGCGTTCCGATGCAGGGTCGACATCCAGCAGCCCGATATCGTGCAGACCCTGCAGCAGATCCTCATGGCCCTCCCGGGACACGCCGCGGATCTGCAGGTTTGCCCGGCTTGTCAGATCGATAAAGCCATTGCCATAGTGGTCAGCAAGATCGCAAAGCCCCAGCACCTGGGCCAGGGAAAGCTCTGCCAGAACGGGGCGCACGCGAACAACCAGACCGTCGCCCGAGGCCATGGGCCGCCATGCACCGGGGCACCAGCCTCTGACCTGGGGCACGGCGATCATTCTGCAGCTCCCATTTCGGCCAGCACCGAGTTGCGCCGCGTCTGCCACAAACCAGCCTCCAGAAGGGCCGCAAACCGCGCCTGCATGGCCGCATGGGCCTCAGGATTTGCATCGCGCAGAAAGGCGTCTGTGGCCGGATCGCCCAGGGTGGCGTCGTGATAAAGGTCAAAGAGATGTGCCGGTACGGCGGCGGCCAGGTGCGCGAAAGAGGCCATGTGATCAAGGGTGGAGGCGATTTCCGCGGCGCCGCGGAAACCGTGGCTCTTCATGCCGGCGATCCAGCCCGGATGCGCCGCGCGGGCCTGGACCACGCGCGCAATTTCCTCGGTCAGCCCCCGGGCCCTGGGGCGCGCAGGGTCGGTATTGTCGAGGTGATAAAGAGTGGCCTGCCCGCCGGCGACGGCCTGGGCTGCGGCAAAACCCGCCTCGTGGGTCGCGTAATCGCCCGCCAGCAGCAGATCGGTTTCCGGGAGATCCTGCAGGTGCACAAAGCTGTCGGCGGCCCCGACAAGGGCGCGGATACCCTCGTTGTCTTCCCGCGCGGCATCGCCATCCAGCGCCCATGAACTGGCCCGCAGCCAGGCCTCTCCGGCGCGTTGCCGGGCGGTGTCGGTGTACTGGTCAACTGCGTCGCCCATCCCGAGCCCGAACTGGCCGGGCGCCGGGCCGTAGACCCGCGCGAGATCGGCGCGGCCCGCATAGGGGTTCCAGTCGGGTGCTTCATCGCGCGCGGCCAGTGCCCGCACGGCCTGACCGAAAAGCGCCGACAACGTCGGGAAAACATCGCGGAAAAGCCCGGAGACACGCAGTGTCACATCTATGCGCGGACGTTCAAGCTCGGTGACAGGCAGCACCTCAATGCCCGACACCCGCTCAGAGCCCGCATCCCAGACCGGTCTGCAGCCCAGCAGGTGCAGCGCCATGGCAAACTCCTCGCCCGCTGTGCGCATAGTGGCCGAGCCCCAGAGATCGACGATAAGACCCTGCGGCCAGTCGCCTTCTTCCTGCAGGTGGCGGCGGATCAGCTCATCCGCGAGACGCACACCCTGAGCGTAGGCCGCCCGCGTCGGCACCGCCCGGGGATCGGTCGTGAAGAGATTGCGCCCGGTGGGCAGCACATCGCGCCGGCCCCGGTACGGCGAGCCGGACGGCCCCGGCGGTATCCGCCGGCCCGCCAGAGCATCCAGAAGTGATTGCCGTTCAGCGGCGGGCGAGCCTGCGGTTTCTGCCGGCGCGTCCCCCCGGGGCGCACGGCCCCAGATGTGCAGCCCTTCGCCGAACTGGCTTTCCTTGATGTCGCAGACAAAGCGGTCGATCCGCGTGATCGCCTCGGCGCTGCAGGCGGCACGGTCGAGCCCCAGATCCTGCTCCACGCCCTGTACCTGCGCCTCGTCGCGGATATCGCCCTGCAGCCGGTCGCGGCGGCGCGGGTCGAGCCCGTCGGCATTGGAGAACTCGTCGAGCAGCGCCTCCAGACGCGCAAGGCGCTCGGGCGTGCCGCTGTCACGCAGAGGCGGCGGAATATGCCCCAGAGTGACTGCGCCGATCCGCCGTTTGGCCTGGGCCGCCTCACCGGGATCGTTAACGATGAAAGGATAGATGACGGGCAGCGCGCCCGTCAGAGCCTCCGGCCAGCAGGCCGCAGAAAGTGCGACAGATTTGCCGGGCAGCCATTCCAGCGTTCCGTGGGCGCCCACATGCACCAGCGCATCCGCCCGGGACTGCAGCCAGAGATAAAAGGCGACATAGGCGTGGCGCGGCGTGCGTGCCAGATCGTGATAGGTATCATCGCGCGCCTCCGGCGTGTCGCGTTCGGGCTGCAGCGCAACAGTGACATTGCCGCGCGCAAGGGCCGCGAAGCTAAAGGCCGCGCCATCGCAGTCGGGGTCGTCTTCCGGTGCGCCCCAGGCCGTCTGCAGATCCTCGCGCAGTTTCGCGGGCAGGCGCGCGAGGGCCTCTTTGTAGTCAGCAAGGGGCCAGCGCGTGGCACGCGCCAGCAGCGCCTCGTTCAGCGGTCCGTCCGGGCGCGGGGTGTCGTAGCCCGCACCGTGCAGATCATCGAGAATGGCCAGTGCTGAGGCCGGAGCATCGAGGCCCACGGCGTGGCCCATATTCCAGTCCTTGCCGGGATAGGTCGAGAGTACGACGGCGACCCGGCGCGTGGCTTCGGACATGTCGGCAAGGCGCATCCATCCGGTCACACGGTCGGCGATGGCTTCGACCCGGTTGCGCACCGCCTTATGGGCAAAGCGGGAATACTGCAGATGCGGATCGCGCTGGCCTGGCTGTTTGAATGAGGCGACGCCCGCGAGGATCCGTCCGTCTACTTCCGGCAGCACCACATGCATGGCAAGATCCGCGGGCGACAGGCCCCGCTCCGCCTCCCGCCACATCTTTTCAGTGTTCGTCGCCAGCGCCACCTGAAAGACCGGCACGCCGGCCGCATCAAGGGGCGAGGTGCCATCGTTGCCTTTCCCGGAGAAGGCCGTCGCGTTGACGATGGCTGCCGGGCGCAGATGAGCCACCTGCCGGCGCAGCCAGCCTGCAATCTCCGGCGCTTTCAGCGTCGGCGCAAAAAGCGCCGTCACATCGCAGCCCCGTGCCCGGAAGACAGCAAAGAGCGCATGCAGAGGTGCCAGATCAGCGGCCACGAGATAGGAGCGGTAAAACACCACCAGAACACGGGGTTTTCCGGCGAGTGCTGCGGGTTCTGATATCGCAAGAACCGGGCAGCAGGCCCCGGCCTCGGGTGTCCAGGCGCCGACCGGCGGCAGACCTTTGCGGCCCTTTACCGGGCCCGCATAGAGCCCGGCGGCCAGGGCCAGTTGCGCCAGAGCGGCCTGTGCCGCAACCGACCCGCCAGTGCTGCACAGATGCTCCAGCCGGCGCAGGGTCGAAACCGGCAGCGTCGAATAAGCATCAAGGCGGTCGTCAGGCCGGCCATCGCCGGGGATCACCGCCAGAGCAATGCCGTTGCGGTCGGCAAGCGCCCTGATCTGCTGCAACCCGTAGGGCCAGTAGGGTACGCCGCCAATGAGCCGGATAAGAATACCCTTTGCGCCCGAAAGCGTCTTTTCAACATAGGTATCAACCGACAGCGGGTGCTTCAGTGCCACGATACTGGCAAGACGCAGCGTGGGCAGACGCCCCTGCGGACCGCCCCCGGTGTGCCAGGCCTCCGCAAAAGCGCCAAGGTCGGAATCGGACAGCGACAACACCACCAGATCGGCAGGGTCCTGCCCCGGATCCATCGGCGTTTCGGTCTCTTCCAGCCCGTGGCTTTCGCGGAAAACGACATGCATGGCAGGTTACTCTGCAGCCTCCGTCCGGCGCACATCAAGAGCGGCGCGGATCACATCGGTGTTGATGTCATCGTGCTCTGCGATCACCACCAGACGGCCAGCGCGCGCCTCACCCGGCGCCCAGGGACGGTCATACTGGTGGCGCACCCGCGCGCCCACTGCCTGCACCAGCAGCCGCATCGGTTTGCCGGCGACAGCCGCATAGCCTTTGATGCGCAGGATGTTGTTTTCACGGGCAAGTTTCTCAATGGCATGCACGAGATCGGCAGGGTCCGCGATCTCCGGAATATCCACCACGATCGACTCGAAATCCTCGTGATCATGGTCATGCGGGCCGTCGTGATGCGAAGGCCGCGCATCCATGTCGTCTTCCGCGGCGGCTTCCAGCCCCAGAATGATGCGCGGATCAACCATGCCCTCGGCTACCTCGACCACGGGCAGCGGACGGGGCGCCTCGGCGGCGATCACCGCACGCGCTTTTGCGACACCTTCGGGGCCGGCGAGATCCGGTTTCGTGAGCAGGATGATATCCGCACATGAGATCTGATCCTCGAAAACTTCCGACAGCGGGGTTTCGTGATCAATGCTCTCATCGGCCAGACGCTGCGCATCTACAGCGGCCACATTCGGGGCAAAGCGGCCTGCCGCCACGGCCTCGGCGTCGGCCAGAGCAACCACACCGTCCACCGTGATTTTCGAGCGGATATCCGGCCAGTCAAAGGCCTTGAGCAGCGGTTTCGGCAGCGCGAGCCCCGATGTCTCGATCAGAATGTGATCGGGGCGCGGATCAAGCGCCATCAGCGCCTCAATCGTCGGGATGAAATCATCAGCCACCGTGCAGCAGATGCAGCCATTAGCCAGTTCCATGATGTTTTCTGCCGGGCAATCAGGGATCGCGCAGCTTTTGAGGATTTCGCCATCCACGCCTACGTCACCAAACTCATTCACAACGATGGCAAGGCGTTTGCCGCCGGGGTTCTGCATCAGCTGCCGGATCAGGGTGGTTTTACCCGAGCCCAGAAAGCCTGTGATCACAGTCACGGGGAGTTTTGCAAGATCAGCCATTATTCGGTCTCCATTGGCGGGATACGGGCCACGCAGTTTCGTTTGAAGTGTTCAGGACGCTCACGCCAGGGGATCAGCCCGTCCGCTGTGGCATGATAACGGGCCGCACCATCAAGGATCATCTCCGGGTGCGACATCTCATCGACATTTGCGAACACATAGGTCCAGCGGTTGCCGCCGCGCAGCGCCACGGTACAGCCGAAATCGCAGTTCTGCAGGCATTCGACCGGGCGCACGCGCACACCCTCGGGCGCATCCATGGCGCTCAGCTGGTCATAAAGATGCTGGCCTGGGCGTGTTTCCGTCTCCGGCACCTCGCGCCCGCGCCTGCATTTAATGCAGACCAGCATTTCGGTCATATCGTTCATTCCTCTGCCCCTCGCAGTCAGGGAACGGAACACGGGTGGCGAGGAAGACCCTTTGTCAGAGCACACCCCGACACCGGAACACCCCGTCCGGTCAAGTCGTCGTTACGCGGGCAGGTCTCCCGGCTGGCGGATCCCGGTGCGCGATGCACCTGCGGTGGTCACCCTTCCCGGCCCTTGCGGCCAGTGGCGCTGAACACCTTTCCGTTTACGGTCGCGGGGGCGGCTGTGATTGACCGACAAAAAGACGGCTGCACATTCCCTTTTCACCTGTTTACACAGGCACCAGCGTTTCGGCAGTTGCGCCGAATCCCCGAACCTTGTCAAGCAGAGGACGCGGCCCATGAGCGAAGACGTAAACGCCCGCCACGCAGATAAAAGGCGTAAGATCAAAGCGGCGCGCGATAAGATGATGGAAACGAAGACCGAAGAAAAAGGTCTGATCATGGTGCATACAGGTCCGGGCAAAGGCAAATCCTCCTCCGGCTTCGGGATGATCATGCGCTGTATTGCGCACGGGATGCCCTGTGCGGTGGTGCAGTTCATCAAGGGCAACTGGGAGACCGGCGAGAAAACCTTTCTGCGCGAGCGTCACGCAGAAGAGTGCCGCTTTTTCGTATCAGGCGAAGGGTTTACCTGGGAGACCCAGGATCGCGAGCGCGACATTGCAGCGGCTCAGAACGGCTGGACCATCGCCAAAGAGCAGATCCTCGACCCGGATATTCAGTTTGTTATGCTTGATGAGATCAACATCGCCCTGCGCTATGATTACATCGATATCGACGAGGTGGTGGACTTCCTCCTGCACGAAAAACCGCGCATGACGCATGTCTGTCTGACCGGACGCAATGCCAAACCCGAACTTATCGAGGCCGCCGATCTGGTGACTGAGATGACGCTGGTGAAACACCCCTTCCGCGATGGCGTGAAAGCGCAGAAGGGCGTTGAACTCTGAGCCAGGCGCTCATGCTCCAGGGCACCGGCTCGAATGTCGGAAAGTCCATGCTGGTGGCTGGGCTCTGCCGTGCCGCACGGCGTCGCGGTCTGTCGGTGGCGCCGTTCAAGCCGCAGAATATGTCCAACAATGCCGCTGTGACCACCGATGGGGGCGAGATCGGACGCGCGCAGGCGCTGCAGGCGCTGGCCTGCGGGCTGGCGCCGCATACGGATATGAACCCTGTGCTGCTGAAACCCGAGACCGATACGGGCTCGCAGGTGGTGGTGCAGGGCAAGCGCCTGACAACCGTGAAGGCCCGTGAATACGCTGCCCTGAAACCTGATCTGATGGCCCCGGTGCTGGAGAGCTTTAAACGTTTGCGCGCGCGCCATGATCTGGTGCTCGTCGAAGGTGCGGGCAGCCCCGCAGAGGTGAACCTGCGCGCCGGCGACATCGCCAATATGGGCTTTGCGGAAGCTGCCGGCGTGCCGGTCGTGCTCTGCGGAGATATCGACCGGGGCGGTGTGATTGCGCAGATTGCCGGAACAAAGGCTGTTATCAGCCCCGGCGACGCAAAGCTGATAAAGGGTTTCATCATCAACAAGTTCCGTGGCGATCCTGCGCTTTTTGATGAAGGTTACCGGCTTGTCGAAGAGCACACGGGCTGGCCCGGGTTCGGCGTGCTGCCCTGGTTTACCGGCGCCTGGCGCCTGCCTGCCGAAGACGCACTCGATATCGCAAAGGCCCCTGCCGGCTCAGGCGCACATATCGTCTGCCTGCGCCTGTCGCGGATCGCCAACTTCGACGATCTTGATCCGCTGCAACAGGATCCGGCCCTGCGGGTCAGCATGCTGAACCCGGGAGAGGCGCTGCCTGCCGACACCGATCTGGTGATTATCCCCGGCAGCAAGTCCACGCGCGGGGATCTTGCTTTTCTGCGGGCCCAGGGCTGGGACACGGATATCCTTGCGCATTACCGCCGCGGCGGGCGGATACTCGGAATCTGCGGCGGATATCAGATGCTTGGCCGTGTGATCTCGGACCCTGAAGGGATCGAAGGTGCCGCCGGAAGCACCCCGGGCCTGGGGCTGCTGGACATCGATACAGTAATGACCGGCGACAAAAGCCTGACGGAAGTGCGGGCAACACATGCAGGCACGGGCACGGATTTTTCAGGATATGAGATCCACATCGGGCGCTCGGAGGGGCCGGACCGCGCGCGACCCTTTGCCTGTGTGGGTGGCGCGCCGGAGGGAGCCGTTTCCGCAGACGGGCGCATTGCCGGCAGCTATCTGCACGGCATGTTCTCGGACGATGCCTTCCGGCAGGCGTTTCTGGGCACTCAGGGGATCACCGGGACAGCCTTCTCCTATGCGGTGAGCGTTGAGCAGACGCTCGACGCGCTGGCCGATCATATCGAGACGCATCTGAATGTGGACGGGCTCCTCGGCTGCGCGGACTAAGACAGCCCGTCTGACCCGAGGGCGCTCAGGTCACCGAGCACACGGTGAGCGATCCGGCAAAGCCTTTCAGCGTCACGCCTGTGTGTTCTTCCGTGTGAAACCCGCCGCCGAGCGCTGCAAGGGTTTCCGCGTCGATTAGGATCTCGCGGCTCAGCACTTTGGTGTGCGCCTCGAGCCGCGCAGCCAGGTTCACCGTCGATCCGATGCAGGTATAGGTCGCGCGCTGGTCGGTGCCCGCATAGCCAGCGACCACCTCGCCCGTGGCGATGCCGACGCCGAGACCGATGGCCGGGCGCCCGTCCGCGCTGCGTTCCTCGTTGAACTGCCCCATCATGGCGAGCATATCCTGTGCCGCCGAAACGGCACTTGCGGCCGGGTTTTCCAGCGGTTGCGGCGCACCGAAAACCGCCATCAGCCCGTCCCCGATCATCAGTGTCACGATGCCACCGTGGCTGCCGATCGCCTCGAACATCAGCGTGTAATAGACGTTCAGAAGCTCGATGGTTTCTTCGGGTGACTGATCTTCTGAGAGACTGGTAAACCCGCGGATGTCGCAGAACAGCACAGAGGCCCGCACCCGGCTGCCGCCGATGGCAAAGCCCGAGGCCTGCAGATCATCAGCCACTTCGCTGGTGGCAAAGCGTTTGAGCAGGCGTTTCTGCTCGTCGCGCAGACGTTTCTTCTCCAGTCCCGAGGAAAGCCGCGCACCCAGCAATGTTTTGTTGACCGGCTTGGCCAGATAATCCTCCGCCCCAAGCTCGATACATCTGACAATGTTTTCAATACCTTCTACCGAAGACGTCACAATCACCGGCAGGTCGCGCAGGCGCGGATCATCCTTGATCGCGGCCAGCACTTCAAAGCCGTCCATCTCCGGCATCTCGATGTCCAGCAGCACCAGATCAAAGCTCTCCTCCTGCAGCCGTTCCATGGCGATCCGGCCGTTTTCAGCGACGGAAGCCCTGTGGCCCAGCAGTTCCACACTGCGCGACAGCAACAGGCGGTTGACCTTGTTGTCGTCGACAATCAGCAGGTGGCCCCCGGCATCAGCCATCCGTCAGGTCCCGCAGATGTTCGGCGCTCCGGTCATATTCCGCCTTCAGCGCGATGATCGCGTCATCTCGCGCGCCAGCGTCTTCCGGCAGACCGCCCAGTTCCAGCGCCCGCGCCTGATCCGACAGGGTCGTGGCGCCGAAAGTGCTGGCGTTCGATTTCAGCGAATGCGCGGCCCGGCGGAATGCCTCGCCATCCCCGGCCCCGGCCGCTGCGCTGAGGTCCGCGATCATCACCGGCGCTTCCTCCAGAAAGGTCGCGACCAGCTCGGCCACAAAATCAGCGCCTGTCGCCTCTTCCAGTTCGCGCAGAACGGCCTCGTCAACGGGGCTTTCAGTCATGGGATTTCCTGTCTCTCTGGGGCACGTCCATCAGCGCCGTGATCAGCCTGTCTACCCGGATGGGCTTGGCAATATAGTCGTCCATGCCGGCCTCAAGGCACATTTCGCGGTCGCCCTGCATGGCATTGGCGGTCATCGCGATGATCCTGGGGCGCGCATCGCGGGCGGCCTCTGCCGTGATCCGGCGCGCAGCCTCAAGCCCGTCCATTTCGGGCATCTGCACATCCATCAGCACCACGTCATAAGTCTGGCGCGCCACACTTTGCAGCGCCTCAACCCCGTTGCTGGCCAGGTCCGCGCGGTACCCCATCTGCTCCAGCAGCCGAATCGCCAGTTTCTGGTTCACCAGATTGTCCTCGGCCAGCAGGATGCGCAGCGGATGACGCGCCGCCATCTCAGGATCGGTGACAGGCTTTCTGTCCTCTTGCTTGCGGGTGATCACGGTCTCTTTCGGGGTCAGCAGCGTGATCAGCGTGTCAAAAAGATGTGACTGACGCAGCGGTTTGGCCAGATAGGCGTCGAAAAGCGCCTCTTCGGTCTCCACGTCGCGCAGCCCCAGCGAGCTGAAGAGCACCAGCGGCATTCCGGGGCGCATTTTGCGCATACGCCGCGCAAGCTCCAGCCCGTCCATTTCCGGCATATGCATATCCAGGATCGCAAGATCGAACGCGCCATCCTTCAGCGTTCTGAGCGCCAGATCCGGATGTTTCACAGCGCGTGTCTGCGTGCCCCATTTGCCTGTCTGCAGCGACAGGATTTTGAGGTTGGTGGCATTGTCATCGACAACCAGCAGGCGTTTGCCCTCAAGCTCTGCCTGGGTGCCGGAGAGACGTCGGGCCTTATTGCCGGGTAACTGCGCGCGGTCCGCGAGGATCGTGAAACGGAAGACGGAGCCCTTCCCCTCGCCTTCGCTCGTGGCTTCCATCGTGCCGCCCATCAGTTCGGCGAGGCGTTTTGAGATCGCAAGTCCAAGGCCGGTGCCACCGTATTTGCGGGTCGTGGAACTGTCCGCCTGACTGAACGACTGGAAAAGCCGGCTCATTCCCTTTTCCGTCAGACCGATGCCGGTGTCGCGCACCTCAAAAGTCAGCTCAACAGGAAGGTCAGGCTGCGCCCCGGAGGCTGTCACGCTGACGACGACCTCACCGGAATGGGTGAATTTTACCGCATTGGACAACAGGTTGAGCAGGATCTGACGCAAGCGCGTAAGATCAGTGCTGATGGCCGCCGGTACGCTTTCATCCAGGATGTAAGCAACATCAAGATGTTTCTCTGCCGCCCGTCCCGCCACCAGATCAAGCGCGGATTCGACACATTCGCGCAGGTCAAAGGGATGTTTCTCGATATCCATCTGCCCGGCTTCGATTTTGGAAAAATCGAGGATCTCATTGATGATGCCCAGCAGCGCATCGCCGCTGTCACGGATTGTGCGGGCATAATCGGCCTGCTCATCGTTGAGGTCCGTGTCCATCAGCAGACCGCTCATCCCAATCACTGCGTTCATGGGCGTCCGGATCTCGTGGCTCATGGTGGCCAGAAACGCGCTTTTGGCCTCGTTGGCTGCCTCGGCAGCGGCGCGCGCGTCTTCGGCCTCCTGGAACAGGCGCACGTTTTCGATGGCAATCACGGCCTGGTCCCCGAAGGACTGCGCCAGGGCTATCTCGTCGCGGCTGAAAGCTCTCTTTTCCATGCGGATAAAACTCAGCATGCCCACCGCCTCATCCCCCCGCAACAACGGCACAATCAGCGACGAATGATAACCGCTCTCTTTTTGGATACGGACGTCCTTTTCCGGCAGATCTGCCGTGGTCCAGTCCGGAATGTGCTGGATCTCGCGCGCCAGCAGTGCACGCGACGGCAGGTTATCCTCCGGGTCGATCCTGTGACGCTCGGTGGAGAAGTCTTTTTTGAGCCCTTCTGTATCTGCCACGGCCGCCTGCCAGAGCTCCTTATCATCGGCCCGCAGAACAACCGCCCTGTCACAGGCAATCAACCTGACAGCGGCCTGTACGATCTCGTCAAAAACCGGTGTCACGTCATTGGGTGACGAACTGATCACCCGCAGCACATCAACACTCGCGGTCTGGCGCGCAAGGGCCGTCTGATTTTCCTCAAAGATCTTTGCGTTCCGGATCGCGATCACAGCCTGATCGGCGAAACTCTCCAGCAGGGCGATGTCCTCGTCGCTGAAAGGTTTCACCTCGCGCTTATAAAGAGCAAGATTGCCAAGACCGACATTGTTATGGACGAGCGGTATCGTCAGGAACGTGCGGATCCCCTCTTTGTCGACCGACATCCGCCGTATCTCTTCACCGTTGCGATACGCATCGGTGTCCTTGAGGTCGTGAAAGTGGATTGGTTTTCTCTCCAGAATACTGTCCGCGATCGACAATCCGGGCACCATCGGCCACTGGGTTTTACCCACCTCCAGCGCATCAAGGTTATCGCCCCAGTGCGCCACGAGATCCGCATGGCTGCGCGTTTCATTGACAAGGTTCATACTGGCCATCGGCGCATCACAAAGCTGCGCCGCGCGGCTCAGAATAGCCTCGAAGACAGGTGCCAGATCTGACTGCGTTTCACTGATCACGCGCAGAATATCGGCACTGGCGGTCTGTCTGGAGAGGGCCGTCTGCGTGTCGTCAAACATCTGCGCATTGCGGATCGCGATCACCGCCTGGCTGCAGAAGGTTTCCGCGAGGCCAATCTCTTCGGAACTGAATTCCTTTGCCTCATTGCGTGCAAAGGCAATCACACCAAGACAGGCACTGCCATGTACCAGCGGCTGAAACAGACAGGCGTTCATGTTAAACTTTTCCTGAACGCCGATCTCATCTTCGGGCAGATCAATAGCATTCCAGTCAGGGATATGGACCGGCGCCCTGTTGACGATTGCGCGGGAAGGGAAATTCCGTTCCGGATCGATCTTTACCCGGTTCTTGCCAAGTTCCTGCATGAGACCGTCCTGCCACATGCCCGCCCGGGGCCGGAAATATTCCCCTTCGCAGATCATGACTGTCGCCCCGTCGCAATCCATCACCGGAAGGGCCGCCTTTACGATGGCCTCAAACACCGGGGTCACGTCGGTCTGCGCGCCGCTGATCACCCGCAGAATGTCGGCACTGGCGGTCTGGCGCACCAGCGCTGCCTGCGTTTCGCGAAAGAGGCGCACGTTTTCGATGGCGATCACGGCCTGATCGGCAAAGCTCTCGGCGATGGCAATGTCATCTGCCGAAAATGCGCCGGGTGCTTTTCGGATCAGCGCGAGGGAGCCCAGACACTTCCCTGCGCGTATCAGGGGCAGTCCGAGCGATGCCATGAAACCGTTTTTTTCGCCAATTTTCCTGTCCCGCGCTGGCAGATCGTATTTGCTCCAGTCAGGTATGTGGGTCGTCTTTTTACTCAGCATGGTCTGTGACGGCAGATTGTCTTCGGGGTCGATTGCGGCGCGCGATTTCGTGATGTCTTTCTCAACGCCCGCCGGGGTTGCAACCGCCACCTGCCAGAACTCCCTGCCGTCGGATTCGACGATAATCGCCAGATCACAGGACACCAGTCCGGTGGCCAGGCGCACGATTTCCTCGAAAACCGGCTTCGTGTCCGTCGGCGAGGCACTGATCGCCCGCAGCACTTCGGCGCTCGCCGTCTGGCGGGCCAGCGCCGCCTGTGTCTCGCGCAGCAGGCGCACATTTGCGATGGCGATGCTCGCCTGGCTGGCGAATGCCCGGACAAGTTCCACATGCCCTGTCTGGGGTTGCGACAGATCCGGCCAGGCCAGCGTGATGGCGCCCCAGATCTCACCGTCAACCCGGATGGGCACCCCGAGCAAGCGCCGGTAGCCGGTCTTTTTCGCGACCTCGGGTGCATAATATCCACCAGGGCCACCTGCCTGGGCGTCCTCGACATGCACAACGGCGCCACTGTCGAGCACGGCGCGCGACACGTGCCCCTCTGTGTCCGTTACCGGATAGGCCGCCATGATGTCGGGCAGCGTCTCTTCTGAAAAGCCGTGCTGCGCACAAAACTCAAGCGACTGACCTTCAAACCGGTCAACAACACAAAACCGTGCACCGCAAAGTTCTTTGGACTTACGGGCAATCAGATCGAACACCGGCTGCAGATCAGATGTGGCCTCATTGATGACCTGCAGAACCTCGGCGCTGGCTTTTTCGCGCACCAGCGCTTCGGAGACTTCAGCGGTCCGGTTCTGCAGTTCCGAAAAGAGCCGCGCATTGCTGATCGCGATCACCGCCTGTGCGGCGAATGTTTCGAGCAGCGTGATCTGCCTGTCTGAAAAGGCAGCCTTTCTGACATGCGCCAGGGTGATCGTGCCAATAACCTGGCCGTTTTTTTTCAGCGGAACCCCCGCTGTTGAACAAAAGCCGCCGACCTTTGCCTCTTTGTTCCAGTCATACTCCGGGTCAGTTTCGATGTCCGGGATGTAGACCGTCTCTCCGGTGAGTGCGACACGCCCCGTGCAGGTGCCCTTCCGTGGTGTGAAACTCTGCTCAGAGAGAACCTGCAGAAACTTGCCGCTGGCATTGTGAGTGGCCACGATTTCGTAGACGCCAGTCTCAGGGTTCAGCAGTGTGACATATGCCACTTCCGGGCTGCACAGACGCACCGAGACCTCAAGAATGGCCTCCAGAACAGGTGCCAGTTCATTCGGCGACCGCGAAATAACGCTGAGCACCTCGGAGGTCGCGGTCTGGTATTCGAGGCTTTCGGTCACTTCCGCCGTACGCGCCTGTACTTCGCTGAAAAGATGCGCGTTGTTGATCGCGATCACCGCCTGATCCGCAAAGGTTTCCACCAGTTCGATCTGACGTGGCGTAAAGGGCCCGGGCATGGGACGTGCCAGATCAAGCACCGCAATCACCTCGCCCTCTCGGATAAGCGGCACTGCGATGATCGAGCGCCAGTTCCCCAGTTCAACCGATTTCGGAGTGTCGAATTCCGGGTCTTCTGTGATGTCCGGCACATGGATCGTGGTCCGGTCGAGCACCGCGCGCCCGGCGATGTTGGTACGGTCCAGAGTGAGCGGGTTTTTTGTGTGAAAGGTGACCATGTCGGGCGAGCACCCGGTGTTGGCACCAAGGTGAAGCTCATCCCCCACACGGTTGAAAAGAATACAGACTGATGCGTCACACAGTCTTGCTGCCGTATCAATGAGCGCCTGCAGCACGGTCGGCAGATCGAAAGCGGACTGGCTGATGACCTTAAGCACTTCAGCGGTAGCGGTCTGCTGCTCCAGTGCTTCGCGCGTTTCCATAAACTGACGGGTGTTCTCCAGCGCAATCATCGCCTGATCGCGGAAAGAAGACGCCAGCGCGATATCGCCGTCTGAAAAGGCGTTTGCGTCTTTGTGTACCAGTGTCAGCAACCCAAGGCATTGCCCGCCGCGCATCAGCGGCAGAAAGAGCGAGGATCCGACCTGCATTTCCCTGCTGCGTTTTTTCGCCTGAGGGGGCAGATCAGCCTCCGACCAGTCCGGAATATGCAGCATTTCGCCCGACACAATCGCGCGCGAGGGCAGGTTCACCTCCGGATCAAGCGGGAACATGGGGCGCCCGTCGGGAGCAAACCGGCTGGCGGACTCGCGGATATTTCCCCAGACTTTTGCGGTAACCACTTCGCCCGTCTCATCGGCGACCGCCGCGGACCAGTATTCGCCACCTTCGGTCAGGTGCACGATGGCGTTGCTGCATCCCATCAGCCGCGCCGCGGTGCTGACAACCACATCAAATACAGGTTGAACATCGGTGGGTGAGCTGCTGATAACTCTGAGAATATCCGCATTCGCTGTCTGCCGCGCGAGGCTCGTCTGCGTCTCATCAAAAAGACGCGCGTTCTCAATGGCGATGCCGGCCTGATCGGCAAAGGTTTCGACCATGTCGATGTCGGCCTGGCGTGAGGGACGGTCTTCGGGGAAGGACAGAACGATCGTGCCCCAGATCTCGTCACCATTAAAAACCGGCACGCCGATGCTCTGGCGGTACCCCATTTCGCGTGCAATCATATGGTCGGTGTAGCTTTCGACCTGGGCATCTTCGAGCAGGAACCGCCGGCCTGTATCCAGCACGGTTTTGTTGATTGACCCTTCCGGCAGGGGCGACTGCCAGCGTTCCTTATTGCGCTCGATCTGCGCGTCGCTGTGTCCGTGATAGGCCCGCAGTTCAACAACTTCGCTGCTGACAAACTGCCAGACCGCACAGAATGGCGCATCGCAGAGATCAGCCGCTTTCTGAGCAATAAGGTCGAACACCGCCTGAATATCAGAAGTGGCGCCACTGATCACTTCAAGGATTTCAGAGCTGGCGGCCTCGCGCTGCATGGCCTCTTCGGTGCTGGCGAAAAGACGGGCGTTTTCAATCGCGATCGCCGCCTGATCCGTGAAACTTTCCAGCAGGTTCACAATGGCGGGGTCCGGCGCTTCGTCGCCGGGCCAGGCGAGCACCATTATACCCCAGAGCCCCTCATCGGTCTCAACCGGCAGGCCAAGCATGTACTTGAAACCATATTCCTTCGCCGTATTCACATCGAAGTAGCTGTCGGACTGTGCATTTTTCAGATGGAAAGTGGCCCCGGTCCTGATCACGCCTTCGGTCATTGAATCGGGAACCGGCTCCGACGGATAGCCGGCACTGTAAGTCTCCATGAATTCATCCGTGAATCCATCGCTTGCACACAGATGGATCATCCGCCCGTCATACCGCCAGAGAATACAGAAATTCGCGCGACTGAGCTCGGTTGCGCTGCGGACAACGGCTTCAAATACCGGCTGCGCATCGCCGCGGGAAGTCTTGACGGACTGCAGGATCTCAGCAGTGGCCGCGAGACGGGCCTCTGCATCCGCCTTCTCACGGCGCAGCGTGTCGAGTTCCTGTTCTGCGGTCAGCTCTGGTTGCGCCACGTGTTCTGCATCCCCGGTGCCCGCCGGGTGTCCCGGGCGGGCGATCATCTGTCTTCCGGGCACAGGCTAACGATTTCTGCCCGTTACGCTATGATTTTTAACGAAATCACAGATTGCCGGCTGTGAGCGTTCCGCGACCGGTGTCCGGCATACTGTTTACCCGCGTGAAAGCGGCATCCGGCCCGCGCCCCGCAGCGCAGGCACTGAGGGGTACGGGGGCGGTGCATGGGCACTGCGCGCCGTAGATCTCCGTGACAGGCGGTGACGCGCCGGTCCGTCAGATGTCCAGCGTGTTGTCTTTTTCCCACTGGCTGAAATGGCTGACGAAAGACGCCCATTCCTGGTGCTTGAGCTTCAGGAAGGCGCCGGAAAAGGCATGGCCCATCGCCGCTTTGAGCTCTTTGTCCTTGTCATAGGCGCGCAGGGCATCGAGCATGTTGAGCGGCAGCCGCGGTGCGCCGCGGACCTTGTGACCTTCCGCATACATATCAATGTCATAACGCTTGCCGGGGTCGGCCTTGCTGCGGATGCCGGAGAGGCCTGCCGCGATGATGACCGCCTGCAGCAGATAGGGGTTTGCTGCGCCATCCGCCAGCCGCAGCTCAAAGCGCCCGGGCCCCGGTACGCGCACCATATGGGTTCGGTTGTTGCCCGTCCATGTCACCGTGTTGGGCGCCCAGGAAGCCCCCGAGACGGTGCGCGGCGCATTGATGCGTTTGTAGCTGTTAACCGTCGGGTTAGTGATCGCGGCCAGCGCGCCTGCGTGTTTCATAATGCCGCCGAGGAAGTGTTTGCCCTTTTCCGACAGGCCCAGCTCGCCCGTAGGCCCCTCGCCTTTGTCGGTGGCGAAAACGTTGGTCTTTGCCGCGTCTCCGGGCGCATCCCAGACAGAGATATGCGCGTGACAGCCATTGCCGGTCAGACCCTCGACGGGTTTCGGCATGAAGGTCGCGCGAAAGCCATGCTTTTCCGCCACTGATTTGGTCATGAACTTGAAAAAGCTGTGTTTATCGGCGGTGCGCAATGCGTCGTCAAACTCCCAGTTCATCTCGAACTGGCCATTCGCATCCTCGTGATCGTTCTGATACGGGCCCCAGCCGAGCTCCAGCATATAGTCACAGATCTCGCGCACCACGTCATAGCGGCGCATCACAGCCTGCTGGTCATAACAGGGTTTTTCGGCCGTATCGAAAGGGTCCGAGATCTGATCGCCCTCGGGCGTCAGCAGGAAAAACTCTGCCTCCACGCCGGTTTTCACATGCAGCCCCTCGTCGGCAGCGGCCTCGATCTGGCGGCGCAGCACATTACGGGGGGCCTGGGCCACGTCCTCGCCTTCCATCACGCAGTTACCGGCGACCCAGGCCACTTCGGGCTTCCACGGCAGCTGAATGACCGACGACGGGTCCGGAACGGCAAGCATATCGGGATCGGCGGGCGTCATATCAAGCCAGGCGGCAAAGCCCGCAAAGCCCGCCCCGTCTTCCTGCATATCGGCGATGGCCTGTGTCGGCACGAGCTTGGCGCGCTGACCGCCGAAGAGATCCGTGAACGAGATCATGAAGTATTTAACGCCTTTTTCCTTTGCGAAGGCGGCCAGATCGGTTGTCATGGTCTGCGGTTCCTTTCCCCGTTGAACGTCGATGCGGCGCTGCCTGTGCGGGTCTGCGCCGGTAAATTCAGGTTTCCTTTTTACCCGGATACCAGTCTGTGCCGGCAAGCGGAACCTTTGCCATTGCTGCGGCTTCCATTGTCAGCGCGCAAAGGTCTTCAGGCTCCAGATTGTGCAGGTGATTGTGCCCGCAGGCCCGCGCAATGGTCTGCGCCTCAAGCGTCAGCACCTTGAGATAGTTGCGAAGACGCCGGCCCGCATCCACCGGATCGAGCCGCGCGGCCAGTTCAGGGTCCTGGGTCGTGATCCCGGCAGGGTCGCGCCCTTCGTGCCAGTCGTCATAAGCGCCCGCAGTTGTGCCCAGCTCCTGGTATTCGGCTTCCCATCTGGGATCATTGTCACCGATGGCGATCATAGCCGCGGTGCCGATGGAGACCGCATCCGCCCCCAGCGCCAGCGCCTTGGCCACATCCGCGCCGGTGCGGATGCCCCCCGAGATGATAAGCTGGACCTCGCGGTGCAGACCCAGATCCTGTAATGCCTGAACCGCCGGCCGGATACAGGCCAGCGTCGGCAGGCCGACATTTTCGATAAAGACATCCTGGGTGGCCGCCGTGCCGCCCTGCATCCCGTCGAGCACAACAACATCAGCGCCTGCCTTCACCGCCAGCGCCACGTCGTAATAGGGCCGCGTGCCGCCGACCTTGACATAGACCGGCACCTTCCAGCCGGTGATCTCGCGCAGCTCAAGGATTTTGATCTCCAGATCGTCCGGACCCGTCCAGTCCGGGTGCCGGCAGGCAGAGCGCTGGTCAATGCCCTTGGGCAAAGTGCGCATATCAGCTACGCGGTCGCTGATTTTCTGGCCCAGCAGCATGCCGCCACCGCCCGGTTTGGCACCCTGCCCGACCACAACCTCAATGGCGTCAGCTTTGCGCAGATCGTCGGGGTTCATGCCGTAACGCGACGGCAGATACTGATAAACCAGTTTGCTTGAATGCGCGCGTTCCTCGGCGGTCATGCCGCCGTCGCCGGTGGTCGTTGAGGTTCCCGCCGCACTTGCGCCACGCCCCAGCGCTTCTTTGGCCGGGCCTGACAGTGCGCCGAAACTCATGCCCGCGATGGTGATCGGAATATCGAGCTCAACCGGGTTTTTGGCAAAGCGCGTACCAAGCGTGACTTTGGTCTCGCATTTCTCGCGATATCCTTCGAGCGGGTACCGTGAAATCGAGGCTCCGAGAAACAGCAGATCGTCGAAATGCGGCACACGCCGTTTGGCCCCGCCACCGCGGATATCATAGATACCGGTGGCCGCAGCCCGGCGGATCTCGGCGTTCACCGGGTCCGTGAAAGTTGCAGATTTTGCAGGAACTGTGCTCGGTATGCCTTTGTTATTCATATCTTTCATCCCTGCCCTCAGTATTCATCCGCATGATCAACGTCGAAGTTGTAAAGCTTGCGCGCTGACCCGTAGCGGCGGAACTCTTCCGGTTTCGCGTCGCTTTCGGCGCGCTCCAGCAACCCGGTCAGCAAATCCAGGTGCTCAGGCCGCATCTCTTTCTCCACGCAGTCGGTGCCAAGGCTTTTCACTGACCCGCGCACGAAAAGCCGCGCCTCATAGATGGAATCACCCAGAGCGTCACCCGCATCGCCGCAGACCACCAGAGAGCCTCCCTGTGCCATGAATGCCGACATGTGGCCGATGTTGCCGTGGACGACGATGTCGATGCCCTTCATCGAAATGCCGCAGCGCGAACTGGCATTTCCTTTGATCACCAGCAGGCCGCCGTGCCCTGTGGCGCCGGCGTACTGGCTGGCATCGCCTTCGACAATCACCCTGCCCGACATCATGTTTTCGGCAACACCCGGCCCTGCCGAGCCCTGCACCCGCACGTTCGCCTGCTGGTTCATGCCGCCGCAGTAGTATCCTGCGGGGCCCCGCACAGTCACATCCAGCGGCGCATTGAGCCCCACCGCAATCGCATGGCTGCCGCGCGGGTTCAGAACCTCCCATGCTGTGTGCTCCGGTTCCGCCGCCTGCGCCTGAAGTGCCGCATTGAGGCCGCGCAGACCGTCCGTTTCGAGATCATATTGCTGCATATCAGTGGTTCCAGAAATAAACGGTCGCCGGTTCGGGTTCCCATACGCGCGCGGTGTCGATGCCCGGCAGGCTGACCAGAGCGCGGTATTCGCTGCCGAATGCCACGTATTGTTCGGTTTCCGCCATCACCGCCGGTTTGCAGGCGATCGGGTCCCGCACAACGCCGAACCCGTCCTTGGTGCCGACGACAAAGGTGAAAAAGCCATCAAGATCCGCAAGGCTGCTTTCCAGTGCCTCCCCCAGCATGGCACCTTCACGCATTCTCCAGGTCAGATAGGCTGCCCCGACTTCGGTATCGTTCATGGACCCGATGCGTATCCCCTCGCGGGTCAGCCGGCGCCGCAGCGCATTATGATTGGACAGTGATCCGTTGTGCACCAGACACTGATCAGCGCCGGTGGAGAAAGGGTGCGCACCTTCGGTTGTGACCGCAGATTCGGTTGCCATCCGGGTGTGCCCGACACCGTGTGTGCCCCCCATCTGCGCCAGCGACAGACGTGTGGCCACGTCTTCGGGAAGGCCAGTTTCTTTATAAATCTCAATGACATCACCGTCGGACATAATGCGGATATCCGGCCGCAGAGCACGGATCATGTCGCGCGCTGCCCCGGAATAATCACGGCTGAGAGACAGGACAGCATGCGAGCCGTTGACGCGCCCGGTCACCGGCGTATCGAGCGCCCTGGACAGATCAGCAGCAAGCGTTTCAAAGTCGTGCTGTGCGTTATCGGACTGCACCGTCAGCCGCGCCTGCCCGGGCACTTCGGTCCCGTAAATCGCAATGCCCGCGCTGTCCGGTCCACGGTCGGTCATGGTGACCAGCATCTGCGTCAGCATACTGCCCAGTTCCGGTTGCAGTGACGCGTCTTTCAGAAAGAGCCCGACAATCCCACACATATTCCGCTGCCCGTTCATTAGGTCCGCCAGAAACCATAGCTGACCGGATGGAATATTCCACCCAAAAGAACAAATATTTCCTGAGAAGAATAACGCCTGGCTGATCTGCCTGTTTCAACGGCAGTTCTGGTCTTTAGGACGGGCGCGGGTAGGCAATGACCGACAGATAACGCGCCGGCAGGTCGAGCAGTGTTTCCGGACCGTGCCGGGCATCGGCGTCAAAGTGCAGCGTATCGCCCGGGCCAAGACGGTACACAGCGTCGCCATGGCGGTATTCCACAACACCCTCAAGCATGTAGATGGTCTCGACCCCTTCATGCTGAAACGCCGGGAAGCGGTCGGAGTCTTCGCTCAGCGTGATCAGATAGGGCTCGACAATCACATCAGCGGAACTCGCATCAAGATGACCAAGCAGCGTGTAATGGTGGCCTGCGCGCGTACCGGCCCGTTCGGTCTCTACCCCGTCGCCGGCCCTGGTGTGCACGGCTTCGCGCCGCTCCTCAAAGCGCCGGAAAAATGCGGTAAGCGGCACGCTCAGCGCGTTCGCCAGCGCCTGCAGGGTCGTCAGCGAGGGTGAAATATTGCCGTTTTCGATCTTTGAGAGCATGCCCGATGACAGCCCGGTTCCGGCAGCCAGATCGGCAACGGTCATACCATGCTGGTGGCGAAAGGCGCGCACCTCGCGCCCGATGGCAACCTCCAGAACCTTTTCGGTGCTGTCTCTGAGCCTGTGCGGATCCTGCGAGAGGCCCCGCACAGGTTCCCGGCCGTCACTCTGATCCATGCATGCCCCGCCTCCGGCGTTGATTATTGCGGCGCGCTGTCTGAGCCGGCCGCAAGCGGCCTTATCCGCCCTGTTGGCGCCCGCGCAGGGATCAGGATACAGGCGCAGAGCGGGCTGTCCAGCAGACAAGCGCTGCGTGACCGCCCCTGCCCGGAAAGCCGGCAAACTCTCTGTGAGACGTCCCGCTGCCGCTATTTGACAGTGTTGCGCCGGGAAATGCTGTCCTAGGGTGGTGCACATCACCAAAGGGTCAGGAACGGGCAGGATGGCGGCAGAGCATGTGAATACACTGATTGTCGGCGGCGGCCAGGCCGGGCTCGCGATGAGTGCGCATCTCAGCAAACGGGGCATCGGGCATCTGGTGCTTGAACGTGACCGGATCGCAGAAACGTGGCGCAGCGCCCGCCGGACATCGCTTGTGGCCAACGGTCCGGCCTGGCACGACAGGTTCCCAGCCAAAGAATTCGCCGATACCGGGCCGGATGATTTTGCCTCCGCGCAGAGCGTCGTCACCTATTTTGAAGAGTTCGCCCGGGAGACCGGTGCGCCTGTGCGCTGCGGCACCGAGGTGCAGTCCGTCCGGCGCGCGGCGCAGGGCATGGGGTTCCGGGCGGAAACCTCGCAGGGACCTGTGACAGCCGATCATGTGGTTGCAGCCACCGGGCCTTTTCAGCTGCCCGCAATCCCGCCGGTTATTCCGCAGACTGCCGGTTTGCTGCAGATCCATTCTTCTGACTATCGCGATCCCGGCGGGGTACCGGAGGGCGCTGTGCTGGTGGTCGGTGCCGGATCTTCCGGGGCGCAGATCGCCGAAGAACTATCGCTCGCGGGCCGGCGCGTTTATCTGTCAGTCGGCCCGCACGACCGGCCGCCCCGCCGCTACCGGGGTAAGGATTTTGTCTGGTGGCTTGGCTGCCTCGGCAAGTGGCAGATGAAGACACCCCCCGCGGGATCAGAGCATGTGACGATAGCTGTCAGCGGCGCGCGTGGCGGTCGAACAGTGGATTTCCGGCGTTTTGCGCATGCCGGAATCACACTTCTGGGAATGACGCAGGGCTGCCGGGACGGGGTGGTTCAGATTGCCCCTGACCTGGCCGGAAACATCGCGCGCGGGGACGCAGATTATCTGGCGCTTCTTGATGAAGCCGATGCTTATGTGGCGGCAGGTGGTGCCGATCTGCCCCCCGATCCGGATGCCCGCGTGCTGCCTGCCGATCCGGAGTGCCTCACCCGGCCGCTTGCAAGGCTCGATCTTGCGCAGGCGGGTATTTCGACGGTGATCTGGGCCACGGGATACGAGCAGGATTTCGGCTGGCTTCAGGTGGACGCCTTTGATGCGGAGGGCAGACCATCACACAGCCGCGGGGTATCGACAGAGCCGGGTGTGTATTTTCTGGGCCTGCCCTGGCTCTCGATGCGCGGCTCGTCCTTTATCTGGGGTGTCTGGGAAGATGCGGACTATCTCTCGGCGCATATCGCCGGCGGAACATCCGGGGAGGCACGACGCCTGCCGGTGGCGTACCCTGAGGGTTAGCGGTCTCAAGAAGGCAGGCCCCCGCACGCGCGGGCCGTTCTGTTCGGTAGCTGTCTATTCGTTGCCCGGCACCCCGTAAGAGGGCGCGGCGCGGGGATCCAGCGCCCTTTGCACATAATCTGAAATCTGCGGTTTATAGACCCGCCACGCCTGCTCCAGCGCTGTGACCGGGCAGGTTTCCGTCCAGTCGCACCGCAGGTCTGCCACGGGCCAGCTGACCGCGTCACTGATCTGCACGCCCGCTGAATGTACGGGGCCCGCCTCGCCGCCGGCGCAGAGACCGGCGCGCAGCCCGGCCAGCAGCCTGTCACCGAAATGACCGGCGGCGCGCTCAAAGCCTGCGACCATGGCCGCAGGGACAGCTTTATCCGCCAGCAGGTTGCCCGCCGCGATCACATTACGCCCGGCCGCATCGGCAAAGACCCCGAGCGCTTCCGGTCCGGAATGCACCGCCACGCGCCCCTGCACATCAACCGCCAGCACCTGACGGAAATCTGCAAATTCCGTTTCCGCGATGACGCGGGCCACTGCTTCAGAGGCGCTCAGTCCCGCCGCCATCAGATCCAGTGTCGCAGGGCCAAGACGCGGATCTGTCACGTTCTGACTCGCCACGGCCCCCGTGCCCGCGCGGGTATAGACACAACGCGCGGCAACGGCGGGCGAAGATGACGCAATCGCCATGCCGAACATGCCCGTCTCAGCACAGCGCGCGACCAGCGAAAACGTCATTCCGGGATCACCGCGGTGGCGTCGATCTCCACCAGCCATTCCGGACGCGCCAGCGCCTGCACCACCAGCCCGGTCGAGACCGGATGCACCCCTTTGATGTATTCGCCCATGGTGCGGTAGACAGCCTCGCGGTGGCGTACGTCGGTGATGTAAACCACCAGTTTCACCAGGTGCCCCATCTCGCCGCCGGCCTCTTCGATCAGCTGGCGGATGTTCTGCATCACCTTATGGGTCTGCTCTGCCGGATCGTGGCTGTCGATGCTGCCCGCATCGTCAAGGTTCTGCGGACACTGGCCACGCATCCAGACGGTGCTGCCACCGCGGGTCACCACGGCCTGACAGAGGTCATTGTCGAGCGCCTGCTCAGGATAGGTCTCGCGGGTGTTGAACGGGCGGATCCGGCGATGTGTCATTGCCCGCCGCCGTCTGCCGCTGCGGCAATGCGCCCGTAGATATACTGTGCAAAATCGTAGTTCGGGCGCTCCAGATGCGAGAGCGGCCCTGGCCGGGCGGTGGCGGAGGAAAGCCCGCGAAACACTTTTTCCGTACAGCCCCTGTCCTCTTCGTTCACCCGCTTAAGCAGATCTCTGAGCTGATCCAGCTGCGCCTTTGCCTCCGGGTCACTGATGAACTCCGGCGACATGCCCCCGCCGTGGCTGATATGCACCTGGCCGGGGCCCTTCGGATGCAGCGAGAGATACCAGAAATAGCCGGGCGTCAGGGTGATCATCAGGCTGGGATAAATCGCAATCAGATAGGTCATGCGCCGCCGGTCACCGGTCAGTCGGGTGTTGTCGGGATGCGCCAGCGCGATCTTCAGCGTGTCGTCTTTAAGGATCGTATGGTAGTTGAACGCGGCCTCTCCCGGCGGGCAGACCATCTCCTCCAGCTTCGACAGCCCGCCGATGGTACCCGCGTGGCAGACCGGCAGATGGTAGCTTTCCATGAAGTTCTCAGCCAGCACCTTCCAGTTGGTGTCCCACACATGCGTTTCGGTGAAAGTCTCGGTGTATTCGGCCATGCCAAAATCACCGATCATCTCTTCAAGCCTGGCAAGCTGTGCCGCGACGGGCGGTGCGTGAGGGTTCAGCGTGACGAAAATCCAGCCCTGCCATTCCTCGCAGCGGATCTCCGGCAGGGTATTTTCAGATTTGCAGAAACCGGTGTTCTGCTCCATCGCCGGGGCGCCGCGCAGAGTCCCGTCGAGGTTATAAGTCCAGGCGTGATAGGGGCAGACGATGCGGCGCACGGTGCCGCGCCCTTCCAGCAGCGTGGACATGCGGTGGCGGCAGACATTTGCCATCGCGCGCAAATCCCCTGTGCCATCACGCAGCACGATCACCGGCTGGTTCGCCAGATCCAGCGTCAGGTAATCGCCCGCACCCAGGAGTGATGAGGCGCGTCCGGCACAGAACCAGTCCTGCGCGAAGATGTCGTTGAGTTCGCGCTGCAGAAAGGCATCGCTGGTGTAGACCGAAGGCGGCATCGCCCGAGCTGCTTCAAAGGGGCGGGAGACGTTCTCGCGCAGTTCGTCAACGGCGTCTTTCATCAGGCCTCTCCTGTCTGGTTTGCAGCGGCGCAGAAGATGCGCCGGATCGCGCGAAGCCCGCTGCCGCACCGGTATCACTGTCAGAACTCCGCGGCAAAGAATCAAGGTCTCAGTGCCGGTCAGGCCGTGTCCTGCCTGCGCTTTGCGTTCCCTGCGCCGGTCCTGCGGCCCCTGCCCGGTTGTCTCTAAAGCGTATGCCGGCGGGTGACGCGCGCCGGCCGCCCCGGCAGGGACAGCTGTGCATCGCCCCGCGCGCGCCGGCTGATCACGCGCCCTTTTGCGATCACGCAGAGCCGCCCGGCGCGCAGGCGCAGCGCCTCCACGGGATCGCCCGCATCCAGCACCACCAGAGACGCCTGCGCCCCGACCTCCAGCCCGTAGCCCTCAAGCCCCATTGTGCGTGCGTTATGTGTGGTCACCATGTCAAAACAGGTGCGCATATCCGCAGGGCTGGTCATCTGCGCCACATGCAGCCCCATAAAGGCCACGTCCAGCATGTCCGCAGTGCCGAGTGAATACCAGGGATCAAGCACACAGTCCTGCCCCCAGCCCACATTGATGCCCATGGCCAGCATCTCACGCACCCGCGTGAGGCCGCGCCGCTTGGGGAAAGTGTCATGCCGGCCCTGCAGCACGATGTTGATCAGCGGGTTCGGGATGACGTTAATCCGGGCCTCTGCAATCAGTGGCAGCAGCTTGGACACATAGTAGTTGTCCATCGAATGCATTGAGGTCAGGTGCGAGCCGGCGACCCGGCCCTGCAGCCCCAGGCGCTGCGTCTCAGAGGCCAGTGTTTCGATGTGCCGCGAGTTCGGATCATCCGTTTCGTCGCAATGCATATCGACCTGCAGACCGCGTTCGGCGGCGATCCCGCAAAGCTCCGTAACCGAGGCCGCCCCGTCCGCCATGGTACGTTCAAAATGCGGTATGCCGCCCACCACATCAACGCCCATATCAAGCGCGCGGATCGTATTCGCGCGAGCCGTCGGATCGCGGTAAAAACCGTCCTGGGGAAAGGCCACCAGCTGCAGATCGATGTATCCGCGGACCTTTTCGCGGACCTCCAGAAGTGCGGATACTCCCAGCAACCGGTCGTCGCAGGTATCCACATGGCTGCGGATCGCGAGCAGGCCCGTAGAGGCCGCCCAGTCGCAGTAATCGAGCGCGCGCGCGACGACCTCATCGTGGGTCATCACCTCTTTGAGTTCCCCCCAGAGGCCGATGCCTTCCAGCAGCGTGCCCGAGGCATTGATGCGCGGCGTGCCATAAGACAGCGTGGCATCCATGTGAAAATGCGGATCGACAAAAGGCGGGCTGACAAGATCGCCGGTGGCATCAATCACTTCGCCGGCTTCGGCACCCTCAAGCGCGTCAATGGCTTTGATCACGCCCTTTTCGATGCCGATGTCGGTGACGCGCCCGTCGGTCAGCGTGCCACCCTTTACGATGAGGTCAAACATCAGCGCTCTCCTTTGTTGAACGGTACCATCAGGGCGGCGGGCACGACCGCACGGCGCGACATGACGATCAGCGCGAGGATGGACAGGATATAGGGCATCATCAGGAAGATCTGATACGGAATATTGGCGCCAAAGGAGGTCTGCTGCACGCGTATCTGCAGGGCGTCAAAGGCTGCAAAGAGCACCGCGCCCAGCAGCGCTTTGCCCGGGCGCCAGGAGCCGAAAACCACCAGAGCGATGCAGATCCAGCCGCGCCCGTTGACCATCTCAAAGAAAAAGCTGTCAAAGGCGGACATGGTCAGGAACGCGCCACCCACGGCCATGAGCCCGCTGCCAAAAATTACCGCCCCCATGCGGATCGCCGTCACAGAGAGCCCCTGTGCCGCGACCGCCGCCGGGTTTTCGCCGGCTGCCCGCACCGCCAGTCCCAGCGGGGTGCGGTAAAGCACACAGGCCACCAGTCCAACCATGATAAAGGCAAGGTAGGTAAAGGGGGTCTGCGCGAAAAACGCGGGCCCGACCAGCGGTATATCCGAGAGGAGCGGGATTTCGTATGGCTGGAAAGCGGTAATTTTGGGCGGGCTGGTGACTTCGGGCAGCGCCAGCCTGTAAGCGAAATAAGTGGCCGATGTTGCCAGCAGCGTGACCCCGAGCCCCACAACATGCTGCGAAAGCCCAAAGGGCACCGTCAGCAGGCTGTGCAGCAGGCCGAACCCCATGCCGACGAGCATCGCAACCGCAACCCCCGTCCAGAGCCCGGTGCCGGAATACACCGCCATCCATCCGGCAAAGGCCCCCGCGACCATGATGCCTTCGATGCCGAGGTTCAGCACGCCTGCGCGCTCACAGATGAGTTCTCCAAGGGTGGCGAAAATGAGCGGGCTCGCAATGCGGATCGCAGCGGCCCAGAAGCTGGCGGTAAAGAGGATTTCGAGGATTTCCATAGCGCCCTACCCCCGTACCACACGAAATCGCGTCAGCATGATCGCGAGCACCATCAGCAACAGCGCTGTGGCCAGCATAATATCTGCAAGATAGGTCGGCACACCGGCCGCACGGCTCATGCTGTCGGCACCTACAAAGATGCCGGCGACAAAGAGGGCCGCCACCACCACACCCAGCGGATGCAGCAGCGCCAGCATGGCCACGATAATGCCGGTGTAGCCATAATTCGGCGACAGATCGAGCGTCAGGCTGCCCTTGAGCCCGGCCACTTCGGAAAAGCCCGCGAGGGCCGCGAGACCGCCCGACAGAAGCGCCGTTTTGACCAGCACCCGGTTGACCGGAATGCCGGCGAAGCGGGCCGCTTCCTGATTGAGCCCCACGGCGCGCATTTCATAACCCAGCGTGCTGCGCGTCTGGATCACCCAGACAACGACGGCAGAGATCAGCGACAGGGCAAAGCCCCAGTGCAGGCGGATCCCTTCGATGATCTGCGGCAGGCGGGCCTCCGGGATGACCCGGGCCGACTTTGGCCAGCCCATACCCATCGGATCCTTGATCGGCCCTTCGAGCAGCATCGAGATGAAGAGCAGGAAGATGAAGTTAAACAGCAGTGTTGTGACGACCTCATCCACACCAAAGCGGGTTTTCAGCAGTGCGGGGATCAGCAGCAGTACGGCGCCCGCGAGTACCGCGCCGATGGCCAGCACGGGCAGCAGCGCAAAGGAGGGCCAGGTCAGCGCGCCGGTGCCCAGCAGAACGGTGATCAGCGCGCCGGCAAAAAGCTGCGCCTCTGCCCCGATGTTCCAGAATTTGGCCCGGAAGGCCACCGCAACCGCGAGCCCGGTAAAGATCAGCGGTGTTGCGCGTTTGAGCGTTTCCACAAGAGCAAAGCCTGACCCGAAGGCACCTTTGATGATCAGCCCGAAGACGGAAAACGGATTGGCACCCGCGAGCATCGCCAGCAGCGAAGCGATCAGCACGGTCACGACAAGTGCGGCGGCAGGCGGCACGAGCCGGCGTGCGACGCCGGGGTTTTCCACCGGTTCAAGACGCATGGGCCACCCCCTCTTCAAAGGCCTGACCTGACATCCAGAGGCCCAGCTCAGCCGGCGTCTTACTGCCGCGCGCGAAGCCTGGCGAGAGCCGCCCGTCGGCGATCACATGGGTCACATCGGCCAGCGCCCGGATCTCATCGAGGTCCTCGGAAATCAGCAAAACGGCCGCACCTGCGTCACGCGCAGCCAGCAGCTGCGCGTGCACATAATGCACAGCACCGATATCGAGCCCGCGCACCGGCTGATTGGCCAGAATGATGCGCGGTCCCGCCTCCAGCACCCGGCCGAGGATCAGCTTTTGCATGTTCCCGCCCGAGAGCAACCGGATGCGCGTGCCGGGCCCCGGGCAGCGCACGTCATATTTGTCGATGATGCCCGAGGCAAAATCGCGGGCCGCACGCCAGTTCAGCCAGCCTGCGCGGCTGAAATCACCGTCGCGGTAGCGCTCGAGCACGGCATTTTCCGTCAGTGAGAAATCAGCGATGGTTCCGGTTTTGTGGCGGTCTTCGGGGATCCGCGCGATGCCGCTGCGGATGGCCTGCAGCGCGGACCAGCGCGTCACCGGCTCACCGGCGAGAAAGAGCGTGCCGGACTGCGGCGCGATCATCCCGCCGACAATGCCGGCCAGTGCCGCCTGCCCGTTGCCCGAGACACCGGCAAGCCCGGTGATCTCTCCGGCGCGCAGATCAAGGCTCACGCCGTGCAGCCCGGGCACAGTGCCCTGATCTGGCGTACTTACCTTTTCCAGCCGCATCAGCGTGGCACCCGGCGTGGCCGGGCGCGGCTCGGGCGGCTCTGCGGTTTTACCCATCATCAGGGCGGAGAGCGCATCCTTATCCGTCTCCGGGGTCTTTACTTCGGCGACCATCCGGCCATGGCGCAGAACGGCGACCCGGTCAGAAATCGCCAGAACCTCATGCAGTTTGTGCGAGATAAAGATCACCGACAGCCCGTGCGAGACCGCCTGGCGCAGGGTCGCAAAAAGGTCGGTGGCCTCCTGCGGGGTCAGAACCGCCGTCGGTTCATCAAGGATCAGAATTTTCACATCTCGGTAGAGCGCTTTGAGGATCTCAACGCGCTGGCGTTCCCCCACGCTTAAGGTGGCGACCTGAGCGTCGGGAGAGACCGCGAGGTGGAACCGCTCTGAGAGTGCTGTGATGCGCGCGCGGTCTGCGGCCTGCCCGGTCTGCAGGCTGAAAATGCTGCGCGTGCCGAGGGTGATGTTTTCCTGAACCGTCAGGTTGTCGGCCATGGTGAAATGCTGGTGTACCATGCCCACACCGGCCTCAAGCGCCGCGCGCGAATTACCCGGCGGCAGTGTTTTGCCCATGACCTCTACAGAGCCCTCATCGGCCGTGTACTGGCCGAAGAGGATGTTCATCAGCGTGGTTTTACCCGCGCCGTTCTCGCCCAGCAGAGCGACAACCTCGCCTGCCCGCAACGACAGGCTGACCGCATCATTTGCGGTCAGCGCGCCGAAGCGTTTGGTGATATTGTCGAGGCGTAAAACCTCCGGTCCGGGCGTGCCCACGGGGCTGAGCTCAGGACGAGGAGGTGGGCTCTTCGTCGTTGATCTCCACCGTGAAGCTGCCGTCTCTGATAGCGGCCTCGCGTTCGGCGACCAGATCCAGCGCCTCCTGCGGGACCTTGCCCTCGAATGTGCCCAGCGGTGCGAGTGTGGTACCGCCTTCTTTCATGAAGGAATAGACGCCGTAATCGGCAGCAGTGAAAGTGCCCGCCTGTACTTCAGCGATGGCTTTGTCGAGCGTCGGCTCAAAGTGCCAGATCGCGGAGGCCACAACGGTTTCGGGATAATCCGCCTGGGTGTCGATGACGTTGCCAATGGCCAGGATGCCCTTTTCCTGTGCAGCATCCGACACACCGAAGCGTTCAGCATAAAGGATGTCAGCACCATTTTCGATCATCGCAAAGGCGGTCTCTTTGGCTTTGGGCGGATCAAACCAGCTGCCGATGAAACTGACCTGAAAGGTGATGTCGGGGTTCATCTCGCGCGCGCCCGCCATAAAGGCATGCATCAGCCGGTTCACTTCCGGGATCGGGAAGCCGCCGACCATGCCGATATTGCCGCTTTCTGTCATGGATCCGGCAATGATACCGGACAGATAGGAGGCATCCTGAATATAGTTGTCGAATACCGCAAAATTCGGCAGTGCCGGGTCTTCCTTAAAGCTCGATCCCATCAGGAAGGCCACTTCCGGGTATTCGGCGGCCACTTCGCGCGCTTCCTGTTCGGCACCGAAAACTTCGCCGATGATCAGCGTATTGCCGGCTTCGGCATATTCACGCAGCACCCGCGCATAGTCCGTGTTGGAGACGTTTTCAGAAAAGGAATAGTCGATGTCGCCCCGCTCCTGCGCAGTGACGGCAGCTTTATGGATACGGCTGACCCACTGCTGCTCCACCGGCACGGTGTAAATGCCCGCAGTTTTGATGGGTTCGGCAGCAAAAGCCCGGCGTGCGCCTGTCAGTCCGACCATCAGTGCCGCAGCAGCAGAAGTCAGCAGAAAGGTGCGCCGGCTTGTCCGTGTTGTATGTAACATGAGTTTTCCCCCGTTATTGGTATTCAGTCACAGTCATCGATTTGACCAGACGGTAAAGAATATTACCGCTATTGAAACCAAAAATTCGCCACCTGCCCGAACTTAAGGCAGTTTACCCGCAGCGATTGCAGAATCCGGCCGCCGCGCAGCCGTGAAACAGCCGAAGACATCGCGATACCTCTGGCGGCGGCTTCGCCCGCCCTCGTTGTGAGCGGGCAACAAAATACCCGAAGGGGTCTGTAACGGCTCAGTTGCCGGGCTTCAGGCTTTGCTTTTGGCGAATTCTGAGGGCATTGTCGACACAGCGACTGCCTCCGGAGTTCCGGCATCGCCGGTGGGGACCGGCAAGCCCGCGCAAAGCCGCACGGACCACCGGAGACCAGCCGAGGAAAGATACGCATCTGACGTCTGTCCGCGCCTGCGGAGTATGCCGGTCATCTGCGTGGGGACAGAAGACAGGAAGCTCATATGCGTATTCAACTGGTGCTCGCACTCCTCCTTTTCACCATCACGGGGTTCGGCGCATCGCCGGCCATGGCGCAGGTGCCGGACCTGTCGGGCGCCTCCGGTTCGGAAGCGACAGATGCCGCTACAGCTGAGCTGCCACAAAGCCCCGAGGCGATCCGCGATCTGGTGGCGCGCATGCCCGATGATCAGGTCAGAAGCCTTCTGATTGAGCAGCTCGATGCAATGATCAGGGAAGAACGGGCCGCTGAGGCGGAAGCAGTCACCTTTGCCGATCAGCTCGCGGTGACATGGCGCGCGTTTTTCACGCCGGTCACGGATACCATTGCCAAAGTCCCGCTGCTTTTTACGCGGCAGATCGATGCCTTTTCGAACTTCGGCGCGGCCTTTGGTCCCGGGGGCCTCATGGCGCTGGCCGGCTGGCTTGTGCTGGCCCTGGGGCTCGGACTTGCCGCCGAGATCCTGTTTAAACGCTTTGTGCAGAGCAAAAGCAGTGCCGCAGCACAGCCGGCCACGGACACGCTGGCCGGAACGCTCGGATTTCTGGCCCGCAGGCTGGGGCGTGAGATCCTTGGTCTGGTGGTCTTTTACATTGTGATCCGCATCGTCGGTGTCTCCTTTCTCAGCGCAGAACAGGTGGCCGTGCTGGCCCCGGCTGTGCGTCTGCTGATCCTGATTCCGCGGCTCATCGCATCGCTGTCGCGCTTTGCCCTGGCACCGGACCACCCGGAACTGCGCCTGATGAGCGTCAGCGATCACTGGGCAAAGTACCTGCACCGCAATTTGATCGGTCTGGGTCTTCTGGGCGGGTTCACGCTCTTTATTGTCGGTTTCAATGCACAGTTCGGCGTCCCGGTCGGGGAGACCGGGCTGGGGTTCTGGCTGAACCTGGCCATGCATATTTATATCGCGGTGATCGCATGGACGGCACGCGAAGGTCTGACACAGATGATGCGCGGCACCGATCCCGACCGGACCGCCTATGACGAGATTTCGGCGCGCGCCTATCCTTATTTCGCCATTGCTGTGTCGGCCTGCACCTGGGTGCTGGCGATGATCGTTGCCGGCTTTGGCAATGTGGCGCTGCTGCTCAAAGCGCCGCACTATACCACCATGTTCTGGCTGCTGATGGCGCCGATCATCGACACCGCGATCCGCGGGCTGGTGCGCCATCTGCAGCCGCCGATGATCGGTCAGGGGCCGGTTGCGGAACAGGCATACAAATCCAACAAACGCAGCATGATCCGCATCGGACGGGTGCTGGCTTTTGGCGTAATCGTGCTGATCATCGCGAACGCCTGGGAGATCGATCTGGCCAATATCGCCTCGGCCGGTGCCGGAGAACAGTTTGCCGGCAATCTGATCGAATTTATGGTGATCTGTGCCATCGGTTACATCATTTACGAGCTGGTCTCGCTCTGGATCAACAGACGTCTGACGCGCGAGATGTCCTCGTCGATGACCAGCGATCAGGAAGCCGGCGAAGGCGGTGGTGCCGGTGGCTCTCGCCTTGCAACTGTTCTGCCGCTGGTGCTGGTTACCGCTCAGATCGCGATCGGCACGATTTTCACGCTGCTTGCCATCGGCTCGCTTGGCATCGACACGACGCCGCTTCTCGCGGGGGCCGGTATCCTTGGTCTGGCCATCGGCTTCGGCGCGCAGAAACTGGTGACGGATATCGTTTCCGGGGTTTTCTTTCTGGTGGATGATGCCTTCCGGGTCGGAGAATACGTGGACGTTGGCGGCACGATGGGCTCGGTCGAGAAAATCTCGATCCGCTCTATGCAGCTGCGCCACCACCGTGGCAATGTGCACACGATCCCCTATGGCGGCATCGACAAGGTGACCAACTTCAGCCGCGACTGGGTCATCATGAAGCTCATGTTCACCGTTCCCTTCGACACCGATCCCAATAAGGTCAAAAAGATCTTTAAGAAGATCGGCGCCGAGATGCTTGAAGACCCGTTGTTCAAGGATGATTTCCTCGAGCCCTTCAAGAGCCAGGGCGTGTTCCAGTTTGATGACGTTGGCATCGTGATGCGCGGCAAGTTCATGGCCAGACCGGGCACGCAGTTCACGATCCGCAAGGAGATTTACAACCGCGTGCGCAACGAGTTCAAAGCGAACGGCATCGAGTTTGCCCGCCGTGAAGTCCGCGTGGCAATCCCCGGACTGGATGACGAAGAAGAGCTGACACCCGATCAGCGCGCCGCCGTCGGTGCCGCGGCAGGCGGCGCGGTTCAGGCGCAGATCGAACAGGAGGCAGCGGCTGCCGAAGCGAAAGGCAAAAAGTAACGGGCTGACCGGGCAAAACCGGGCGCGGGGCGCCGGGTTACATCAGCAGATACCTGACGGGTGAGGGTCTGAGCGCCCGGCCGAGGCGCCGGCGCGGGCGTCTATTCGCGGGACTTCATTGAAACCAGGGCGCTTTCGATAGCTGCCTGATCGCTTTTCAGAAACCCGTGTCTGGGGTCATCCAGATCAGAGATCAGCGTGATCACTGCCGCAAAGGCCACCGTAAGCGCGGGCAGCAATTCCGAGCGGCGCCCCGAGCTTGCGGATATTCGATAGGCCGCAGCAGCAACGCCGAGGGATGACACCAGATAGAGACTGGCCCAGATTGCCCAGGGAATGCGGTTGCGCACCCCGCGGGTGACGCGTTCAGTATGGATATCAATGATGTCGTTCACCGAAGAAATCAGCAATGCACTGTTGGGTGAAGGGTTCGCTTTCGCGTGGCGCACGACGATGTCCCAGATCCGGCTCTGAATGTCCTCAGAGCGGCGCACCACCGCGTTGAACTTTGCCTCATCAATATAATCCGTGGCCGCCCGCAGACGGACTTCGGTATATTCCGTGATCAGGGCAATGGCCTCGCGCCGCGGCTCCGGGTCAAGAAAATCAAAGCGCAGATAAGCAGTGCCGATGGCATTAGCCTCGTTGAGCACAACTGATTTTCGCTGATCAAAGTGGCTGGCAGCGATCCCGAAGGTAAAGGCGAGAAGAAAACTCACGAGGCCCAGAATGGCGCCTGTGGCAATGCCCGTGCCGGCAGCCTCGGATGTATTCCCGCCGGTATCCTTCCATCTGGCAAATCGGTATCCGAGTTCCAGCGCCATCGCGATAATGGCCACGGTTCCAAGGAACACCGCCCAGGACGGCAACGCAGTGAACAGATCCCTCGACATCTTCGCCCCACCGAAAACCAACAGCTCAGAGATAGCGCAATCATCCTGACACCGGCAACTGTTTTGCTGAGACCTGTGTCAGCGGCAGGCACAGCGGTGCATTTTTCTCATACCCCTGCCCGGTCTGGTTGCGAGGGCGGGACGCAGCACCGTTCCGTGCAGATGCCACAGGCGGCAGGCTGCACCATGTCGAGTTGACTGGCGGGGATGTTTTCCACCTCGCAGTGGCGTGCCGGTAACGCTCCCCGGCTCTTCTTTCATACGTCACCTGCCGCAAGAAATTTCCGGGCCTCCTCCGCGCTTTCAAAGATATGAGGTGCAACGTTCCGCTCGAAAGTGCTGCCCAGCTTCATGCGCATAAAGGCCGAACTCGAATAGCGCGTCACCACGCGGTAAAAGCGGTCTTCGAGGTCCTGCACCATCGCCGCGTAGCTTTGCTCGATTTCAGGATCGATGCGGAAATCGTCGTAGTTCACGATAACATCGACCCGGCCGGGCTGCGTGCTGCACACCTCTTCGATACGGGTACGGATGTTGTCTACGTCGCTCTGACGGCGGACCCTGAGCTTTTCGAAATTGTTGTAAAGATACGTGCCGCCGGGATCCATCGCGATACGGTCGTTGATGTCGAGCCAGAGCAGATCCACCTGAAGATCCATCGGATCATCGCGGAATATCCGCGCATCCATCAGCGCAGGCTCCTCCATCAGCGGGCGGAAACCCATCTGCGCGAGGATATCCTTGTCGATATCGATGCCGGGGGCGACCTCGGTGAGTTTCAGCCCGTCCGGGGTCAGCTCAAAAACGCAGCGCTCGGTCACATAGAGCACCGGACGTCCCTGCCCGGCTGCGTGCGCGCCGGAGAAGGTGATCTGCCCCACGGCGCTCAGAAACTTCTGAGTGCTGCCTTCGGTCAGGATACGGACCCTGCCGTCGCTCAACGCCACATCGAGCCCGCCGGAGGTGAAAGTGCCCGCAAAGACCAGCGCGCGGGCGTTCTGGCTGATGTTGATGAACCCGCCGGAGCCGGCAAGCCGCGCGCCGAAGCGTGAAACATTGACGGACCCGGTGCCATCGGCCTCGGCCATCCCGAGAATGGCCAGATCGAGCCCGCCACCGTCATAGAAATCAAACTGGTTGTTCTGCGGAATGATTGCATCCGTGTTGGTGGCGGCACCGAAATTCAGCCCCGATGCCGGTTGCCCGCCAATGCTGCCCGGCTCTGTCGTCAGCGTCAGATGGTCAAGCAGCTTTTCCTCAGCGGCAACGGCGGCGACCCCCTCGGGCATGCCGATGCCAAGATTGACGATGCCGTTCACAGGCAGCTCAAACGCCGCACGGCGCGCGATGATCTTGCGCACGGACAGCGCCCCGGCCGCGATGCTGCCTGCGTCGACGCGAAAGCGTCCTGTGAAGGCATGGGAAAAGGGCGTGGAGAAAGTCTGATCATGATCACCGGGCTCTGCCACAACAATCGCATCGACCAGCACGCCGGGGATCTGCACATCACGCGGACTGAGCGCGCCGCGCGCCACGGTACGCTCGACCTGGACGATCACGGCACCACCGGAATTACGCACCGCCATGGCCTGGGCGAGGTTGTCGAGGGTCAGCGCCTCTTTCTCAAGGGTCACATTGCCCATCGGATCGGCCGTCGTGCCGCGCAGGAACGCCACGTCAATCGGCATCGCGGGATAAAAGAGGTATTCTTCGCCGGCCACTGCCGTCACCTCAACCACATCGCGCAGAGAGGTGGCGTTGATCCGTCCGCCCTCCAGCCGCGGATCCACAAAGGTGCGCAGACCCACGCGGCTCATCACGCCCGGTCTGCCGCCCGCAGTTTCGCGGAACTGCTGGCTGATCACCCCCTGCGGCAGGTTCCAGGCCTCGATTTTGCCGTCCACGGCGAGGCGCGCAAGCTTTGGGATCAGGCCCCAGTGCCCGCCGATCACTTCCGCAACGAGGCCCTCGTGCCCCAGATGGTTCAGCCCGCGGGTTTTCCCGTCGCCCTGCCCTGCGGCGAAAAAGAGCTTTAATCCGCGCGGGGTGCCGGTCTCCAGAAACTGTCTCTCAAGCGCCCGCAGGAGCCCTTCGGGCACGCCCGTCCCCACGAAACCTGATGTGGTCAGACGGTCACCGTCACGGACCAGCCGGACGGCCTCATCTGCCGAGAGGATTTTATTGCGCATGGCCTCGTGTTCTCCCTGCCTCAGGTGGCGTCCAGCCAGTCGCGGACCGGACCGCTGACGGACGGATGGTTGGTGACCGGCGTATGGCCCACACCGTCAAGCTCAAGCACCTGCGCGCCGGGCTGATGTTCGAGCATCTGTGCGAGCAGCCCGGGTGTCAGAAAATCGGAACCGGTGCCCCGGATGATCATGACCGGACAGGTGATGCGTTTCCAGTAGGACCAAAGACTGAAGTGATAGAGCAGCCAGTACCGGCGGAAATTCTCGCCGATGCCCGGGTCAAAATGCGGCGCATACCCGCCGTCTGTGTCCCTGTAAACACTGGTGCGTGCCATCTGCTGCCAGTCTGCGTCGTTCATCGGGCCAAAGCCCTGATATACCTCGCGGATATGGGGCTCCACATCTGTGTAATCCGCAAAACGCAGGGGGTCTGACAGATAGGTGCTGACACGGCGCAGGGCGGCAACCGGCACCTCGGGGGCCACATCATTGACGACCAGCCGGCGGATCGGGCTGCCCGGCATGCCGGCCATCATGATCCCGCAGAGCCCGCCCAGAGAGGTTCCGACCCAGTCAACCTCGTCACACCCCGTAGCCGCCATGACAGCCGTCAGATCGCAGTTATACTGCGCCACATGGTAATCGCTGGCATCGGGCAGCCAGTCGCTCGCGCCGCGCCCCACAAGGTCAGGACATATCACCCGGCGCCGCGCGCCAAGCACCTCTGCAAGGTCTTGGAAATCGCCACCATGCCGGGTCAGACCGTGCACACAGACGACGGGGCGCAGTCCGGTATCCTGACCATGCACCTGGCAGGCGATGGTGTGAAAACCGCGCGGATTGATGGAGCGCACACGGATAAGTTTTTCAGCAGACTGGCGAAATTCATCAAGCGACCAGTCCGGCGCCGCGGGCGCGGGCGGGAGCCTGCCTGCGGTGCCGTCATCCGGGCTCATCTGACGGTGACATAGCGTCCCGGCGCCGCCTCAATCACCGGGAATTTTTTCGAGCCGGGCTTGCGGGCCGTCACCATTTTCTCACCGTTTTGCCCGGCCAGCCAGGCGTTCCAGTGTGGCCACCAGGACCCTTCGTGCTGTGTGGACTGCGTTATCCAGGTGCCGGCGTCATGCCCCTCCATCGCGCCGGTACGGTAGCCGTATTTGGTTTTCGTCGGCGGGTTGACCACGCCGGCGTTATGACCCGATCCGCCCAGCACAAATACGCGGTCGGCAGTGAAGTTCTGCGCGCCCTTATAGGTCGAAGCCCAGGGGCAGATGTGGTCTTCCTCTGCGGACATGAAATAGAGAGGCACGTCCACTTTGCTCAGGTCAAGCTTCTGGTCACCGATCTCAATGGCACCGGGTTTTTTGAGCAGATCCCTGTTATAGAGCGTGTCGAGATACCACAGGATCATCTTCGGCGGCAGCCGCGTGGAATCCTGAAACCAGTACACCATGTCAAATGGCAGCGACTGTTTTGCCAGAAGGTAGTTGTTGACCACATGGCTCCAGATCAGGTCATTGGCGCGCATCAGTGAAAAGACCGAGGCCATTTCCTCGCCTGAATGGTACCCTCGGGTCTCAACCGCGCGGCGCAGCGTTTCGAGCTGTGCGTCATCGACAAACACACCCAGATCGCCCGGCTCTTCAAAATCGGTCATACAGGCCATTAGCGTTGCCGAATTCACCGGCGTGTCGCCCTTTGCAGCGAGGTAGGCAAGCATCGTGGCCACCAGCGTGCCGCCGATGCAGTAGCCTGCAACATTCACATCTCGGGCTCCGGTGATCTGACGCATCACGTCGATCGCCTCCAGCGGACCCTCAAACATGTAGTCGTCAAACCCCTTGCCCGCGAGGTCACGCCCGGGATTGACCCATGAGACCAGAAAGACCGTATGCCCCTGATCGACCAGCCATTTCACCATGCTTTTGTCGGGCGTCAGATCGAGCGCGTAGTATTTATTGATCCAGGGCGGAACGATCAGCAGTGGCCGCGCGTGCACCGTTTTCGTGGACGGCGCATACTGGATGAGCTGCATCATGTCGTTTTCAAAAATCACGGCGCCGTCGGTGGTTGCGAGGTTTTTGCCGACCTCGAAAGCATCCGGATCGGTCATGGTGATCTTCAGACGGCCCTGGCCGCGCTCCAGATCCTGCAACAGACTGGCAAATCCATCGACAAGATTTTTGCCGCCGGTTTCCTTCGCCCGTTCAATTACTTCCGGGTTGGAATGGGCAAAGTTCGACGGTGAGATCGCCTCCACCGCGCGGCGGGTGTAAAACTTCACCATCTGGCGGGTGTGTTTATCCAGACCTTCGGGTTCTTCTGCCAGTGCCTGGGCATAATCCGCATAGATCAGATAGGCCTGTTTGAGATGATCAAAGACCAGCTCCTCGCTCCAGGCCGCATGCCTGAACCGCTGATCGCCGCGCGCGGGGGCCACGACTGCTTCGGCCTCCCTGCCGGACATCCGCTGGCCGGTCGCTGCAAAGAGCCGGAACATCTGCTCCCAGTAGGCGGTACTGGCTTTCACCAGCGCCTGCGGATCCTGCATAAGCTTGGCATTCCACTCCCAGAAGGCTCTGGTCACCGCGGTCATGTCAAATCCGGGCGGGACATCGCCATCGGCCTGGCGCTCCATAAACCCGGTGAAAATGGCCTGAGTGCGCCGCGCCACTTCGGCGGTCTGCTGCGCCATCTCAGCCTGCTCTGCAGCCCCCGGAAAGGGGTTTTTATCTTTCTCAGCCATAGATGTCTCCTCACCTTGTCTGCGCACCACACCGCCGGAGGTCCCGGCGATGTGGCGATTTGCGGCCTGCTGTGATCAGCTGGGCAGGTATTCGCGGGACCAAGTCTCGCTGACAGCACCCTTTGCGATCATGTCGTCGATATCGGCCACCCCGTATCCCAGTTCTTCAAGCAGAACGCGGGTGGATTTACCGAATTTCTCCGCAGGCTCCGGCGCATAGATCGTGCTGCGCGAGGGACGGATGGCATAAGGATCAAGCTGGGTAATGACGTGCCCGCTGGGGTGATCCTCATAAACCGAGAAGGAATAGCTGCCCAGATCGGTGCCCGGCCTGCCATCGGCGGGCCGGCTGGAATAGGCGCGGATGGTCTCAATATTCTCGCAGACCGCAGCCCCGATGCCTGCCGATTGCAGACGCTCGACCCAGTCGCTGGCACGGGCGGTCATAAAGACACCGGCAAGGAAGGCCGCGCGGTCTTCTTTCGCCAGATCCTCAAGTCCCTCGAAACCTTCTACTCCGGCCAGACGCGGCACGTCCGCCTCATAGGCGCTGAGCAGCACGAAGCGGTCAGACGAGGTGTAGTAAAAGCGCGTCAGCTCATCATAGCCGTTCACTTCACGCCCCGCCGGCTCATCAAAGAGACCGCGGCGTTCGTAGTCATAGCAGAAGGGGATCTGCGCCAGTCCGCTGAGTGCGGAAAGCGAGGTACGAGGACGCCCGATGCGGCCTGTGCGGTACTTCTGATAGAGTGCGGCAGCTATGCCCAGCGAGCCGCCGAAGCCACACATCACGTCAATGGTGCCGACGTGCGCGTGCTCTTCGGGCGTGTCCATGGTGCCACCAAAGCGCAGCATGATGCCTGTGGTCGCCTGCACCAGATCGTCATAGCCCAGATAGTTGGTCCGCGGCCCCGGGCGCACACCGCCAAAGCAGTCGAGCTTGCAGAAGATCGCCTCAGGGTTCAGCTTTTTAAGCCCTTCGACGTCGAGCCCCATGGCTTTGACCTGGCGGTCCGGCGCGTTCCAGACGATGACATCCACAGAGGCCACCAGCTTTTCGAAAACCTCGCGGCCCTCGGGCGAGGACATATCCGCAAGGATGGAGCGTTTGCCACGGCCATGCGAAAGACTGAAGATCACGGTGTTCCAGCAGTCATAGTTGGGCGTTGCCGGGTCGAGCTTGATCACCTCTGCGCCAAAGCGCGCCAGATAGGACACCGAATGAGGCCCTGCGATCACGTTGCACATATCAAGCACGCGCACGCCGTCGAGCCAGCCGGTTTTTTCCAGCGCCGGTTTCGGTTTCGGCAGCTTGGTCGGCAGCGCGCGCAGGGTTTTCAGCGCGGCGGCCACCTCAACGGTGCGGCGCGCTCTGGGCTCCAGCATCTCTTCGCCGCTTTCCTCCAGCCAGACCATCGGGCCGGGCTGTGTCATCGGGCCGAACTCGGGATCATCCACCTCGACCATCAGGCCGGTTGTCTCGGCATGGTCGTCGTTGATCCATTCCTGCAGCCAGCGCTGGGGTGCACCGGGGAATTTGCCACGGCCAAAGATGCGCTCCCACTCCTTGGCGGTGCGGGTCATGAAGACCACTTTCATGCGCTCGGAGATCTTATCCGCCCAGAATTTCGGCAGCGGATAAACCCCGAGTGACACGTCGGATTTCCACTCGCTCAGCGGCAGATAAGTGTCTTCTTCCTCACTCAGACCCTCAGCCACCAGATCATCATAGATTCCAAGCGTTTTCAGGCAGCGTTTGGCGTGATGTTTGTGGCTCGGGCAAACGACATAGAACATCCGCCCGTCTTTGCATTTGTAGCTGCGATAGAAGGGGTCGAGCAGTTCCTGAAGCTCGTCATAGGTCACGTTCATCGGCAGACCTTCGATCCGGCGACGCTCGATCTCGGCCTCACGCTGGGTTTTGTAGCGCTCAGGGTAATTATCCACTTTGATCGAGTTGTAACACAGGCCTTCCATCACGGCTGAGGCCAGCGGCACTTCGATATGATCGCCGTGGCCAGTTTTCTCGCGCGACTGAAGCGCAAGCACCACGGCAGAGGCCGCGAGCGTCGTGCCATAGGCAGAGGCCAGCGGCAGCGGTGAGAAAGACGGGTTCACCCCCATCAGGACGCGGTTCAGGCCCATATCGGTAAAGACACCTGACTGGGCCGCGATAACGCTCTCAAAAGCGCGCCAGTTGCAGCGCAGCTCGTCATTGGACGCAAAGCCCGGAATGGAAAGAGTGATGAGGTCGGGCCACTTTTTGCGCAGCTCTGTGAAATCAATCCCGAGGCGTTTCATGACGCCGGGGCGGAAGCTTTCGACCACAATATCGGCCTCATCAATCAGGTCGCGGGCCTGCTGCAGGCCATCCGCGTCTTTGAGATCAATGTTTACGATCAGCTTGTTGCGGTTCAGCGTGGCATTGGCCGGACTTTCCCAGAGCGGACCTGCGGGCGGATCGATATGGATCACCGTTGCACCGAGGTCCGCGAGGATCATCGCCACAGCAGGGCCTGCGATGTACTGACCGAAGTCGATGACCTTGACGCCTGTCAGGGGCAGGAGAGATGAGGTGCCTTTGTTCATGTTCGTAATCCGGTATTTCAGTCGGGTTTCAGGGGGGCGGAGCGGCCAACTGAGGCCGCTCCGCCGGTATCGCATCAGGCGGCCGGGTGCTTGGTCACGAGGTGGTGCAGGCTGGTTTCGGACCCGAAATCCTCTTTGAGCCAGCGCAGCAGCGACAGCGAGAGGATGACCAGTACAGGTATCAACGGCAGTGCCACCACGATGGTTGATGTCTGCACCGGTTTCAACCCGCCAAGCTGGATCAGCGCCACGCCCACCGCGGCAAGGATAAAGGCCCATGTCAGGCGGATGGACCGCTTGGGCTCCTGATAGCCTGAGAGCTTGCGCGAGGTGACCGAGGCCAGGACGTATGCAGCACTGTCGAGCGTGGTCGCCAGAAAGATGAAGCACAGGATCACGAACACCGCCGTGATCAGACCTGACATTGGCATGGTATTCAGGATGGCCTGAACAGTTGCCGGAATGCCGCCTTCGCTCAGGATCGCGGAGACATCGAGCCTGCCCGAGACCTGCAGATCAAGCGCATAGCCGCCCCAGACGGCAAAGAAGACCCAGCAGCCGAGTGAGCCCCAGACCAGTTCCGCCACGATCAGTTCGCGGATGGTCCGGCCGCGCGAGATGCGCGCCACGAAAAGGCCCATCATCGGCGCATAGGCAATCCACCAGGCCCAGTAAAAGATCGTCCAGTCCTGCGGGAAGCTGGAGTGCGTGACAGGATCAGTCCATGTGCTCATGGTGACGAAGTTCGACGCCATCTGGCCAAAGCTGTTCACCCAGCCTTCGATGATGAAGATCTTCGGGCCGACGATGAACGTGAAGGCCAGAAGGAAAATCGCAAGCAGGACGTTGGTGTCCGACAGGATTTTGATCCCTTTCGAGAGGCCGAACCAGACGCTGGCACCGAAAATCGCGGTCCAGATCGCGAGAATGCCAAGGTCAAGACCAAGCGAGGGGGCAACGCCAAGCTGGCCGCTGACAAGGGTGGAGACAAGCGGCACGGCGAGACCCAGAGAGGTGCCGACACCACCGACGATGCCGAAGACCACGATGGCATCGAGCAGCACACCGCCCCAGCCATCCGCGTGATCGCCCAGCACACCGCGCGCGGCCACCGAGAGGCGCACGCCGGGCTGACGGCGGACATACATGGAATAGGCGATCGGGATCGCGGGCAGGCAGTAGATGGCCCAGGGGGTCAGGCCCCAGTGAAACTGGCCATAGGTCAGCGCCCATTCTGCAGCCGCCGCCGACATCGGTTCGACGCCAAAAGGTGGGCCCTGCATGTAATAGATGGGTTCCACCCACGCCCAGTTGACGATGGCAATGCCGATACCGCCGCAGAAGATCATCGCAATCCAGCTGAAATAGCTGAATTCGGGTGCATCATCGGGCCCGCCGAGGCGCACGTTGCCGTAGCGGCTGATGGCAAGACCGACGAGGAAAACGACAGCGCCGAAGCCTGCGAGCAGATAAAGCCAGCCGAACTGGCCGGTGGCGAAAGCGAAAGCGGCGCTGACAGCAGCAGGGCCCGCTTCGGGGAACAGGATCATCGGGGCCACGACCGCGATGAGGACAGCCAGAGAGGGTATGAAAACCCGCCGGTCAAGCCGGTCATCTCCTGAATTGTGGTGTTGCATTTCTTTGCTCCTCCCGCACCAGACCTGTTGGTTTTCCTCCCGGCTGGTCGCGGCAAATGATGGGTGATGTTAAAACAGGGGTATCTCGTTACGGGCTGCTCAGCCTGCCATGCGGATCCAGCGGGCGGCCTTTTCCGCAATCATAAGGGTTGGTGCGTTGGTGTTGCCGCTGGTGATCTCGGGCATGACGCTGGCATCCACCACGCGCAGGCCTTTGACGCCGCGGACCCGCAGCCGCGCATCCACAACAGCGGCCTGGTCATCGTCGCGGCCCATTTTTGCGGTGCCGGTCGGATGAAAGATCGTATTGGCGATGTCGCCCGCAAGTTTCGCCAACTCGTCGTCAGACTGAAACTGCACCCCGGGTTTCCATTCCTCGGGTTTGTATTTCTGCATCGCCGGCCGCGACATGATCTCGCGCACCTGACGCAGGCTGTCGGCGGCGATACGTCGGTCCTGATCGGTGTCCAGATAGTTCGGTTGAATGACCGGCGCGTCATCAAAGCGGTTCGACCGGATGCGCACGTGCCCGCGGCTGGTGGGGTTGAGGTTACACACACTCGCCGTCATCGCCGGAAAGGGATGCAGATCCTCACCGAAAGCATCAAGGCTCAGCGGCTGAACGTGATATTCCAGATTGGCATGTGCATGGCCGGGATCAGAACGGGTAAAGGCGCCAAGCTGACTGGGGGACATGCTCATCGGGCCGGAGCGTTTCAAAGCATACTCAAGACCGATTTTTGCCTTGCCGACCAGCGAGTTGGCCAGCGTGTTCAGGGTCTGTGCGCCTTCAACCTTGAAGACCGCGCGGATCTGCAGGTGGTCCTGCAGGTTCTCACCTACGCCCGGGAGATCTTTCACCACGGCGATCCCGTGCTCTTTGAGCAGTTGTGCCGGACCGACGCCGGACAGCTGCAGGATCTGCGGCGAACCGATGGCGCCGGCAGAGAGAATGACCTCACCGCTGGCCCGCACGGTCACAGCATCGCCACCGCGGCGCACGATGGCCCCTGCACAGCGCGGCGCACCGTCGGCATCCGCCTCGAACACCAGACGCTCGACCTGGCTTTCGGTCCAGACGGTCAGGTTGCTGCGGTTTTTCACCGGGCGCAGGAAGGCTTTCGCCCCGTTCCAGCGCCAGCCGCCCTTTTGCGTGACTTCGAAATATCCCACCCCGGCATTGTCGCCGCTGTTGAAATCATCTGTGCTTTCGATGCCTGCCTCATTGGCTGCCGCTGCAAAGGCCTCCAATACATCCCAGCGCAGGCGCTGCTTTTCGATACGGAGTTCGCCGTCATGCCCGTGCAGGTCGGAAAACCGGCTGTTGTCGCCGGTGGCGGGGTCGGCGCCGCTATCGAGTTTGTAGTGCTGCTCGTGGGCTTTGAAATCGGGCAGCGCCTTGTCCCAGGACCAGTCATCTTCGCCGGTCAGCTTTGCCCAGTTATCATAGTCCCGCGCCTGGCCGCGCATATAGATCATGCCGTTGATCGACGAGCACCCGCCAAGGGTTTTGCCGCGCGGATAACGCAGCGTCCGGCCGTTCAGGCCCGGCGTCGCTTCGGTCTGATAGAGCCAGTCGGTGCGCGGGTTGCCGATGCAGTAAAGATACCCGACTGGGATGTGGATCCAGATGTAGTTGTCCTTTTTGCCGGCCTCGAGCAGCAGAACCCGCTTTTTCGGATCCGCGCTGAGGCGGTTGGCCAGCAGGCAGCCGGCGGTGCCGGCGCCCACGATGATGTAATCAAACGGTGCCTGTGGCATATCAGATCCCCCTGCCCGCGGCGTCAGCGTGATACAGGCATGGCGAACTCGGCACCTTTCGAGATGCTTTCGGGCCAGCGCTGCATGATGGATTTCTGTTTGGTGTAAAAGCGTACGCCCTCTTCGCCATAGGCATGCATGTCGCCGAAGAGGCTCTTTTTCCAGCCACCGAACCCGTGCCAGGCCATCGGCACCGGAATGGGCACGTTGATGCCGACCATGCCCACCTGGATCTTGCGGCCAAATTCGCGGGCAACGTTGCCATCACGTGTAAAGAGGCTCACACCGTTGCCGAACTCATGGGCGTTGATCAGATCGACGCCTTCGGCAAAATCCGCGACGCGCACGCAGGACAGAACCGGACCAAAGATCTCTTCGCGGTAGATGGTCATGTCGGGTGTGACGTTGTCGAAGAGCGACCCTCCCATCCAGAAGCCGTTCTCATGGCCTTCGACGGTGTGTCCGCGTCCGTCAACGACCAGATCGGCGCCTTCGGTGAGGCCTTTTTCGATATAACCTGTGATCCGCTGATGTGCGGCACCGGTCACAATCGGGCCCATCTCAGCGTCCATCTCAAGACCGTTTTTGATGTTAAGGCTGCGCGCACGCTCGGCCAGCATCGGTACGATTTTATCGCCCACGTCGCCTACCAGCGTGGCCACAGAGATCGCCATGCAGCGCTCCCCTGCGGAGCCGTAGGCGGCACCCACAAGCGCATCGACAGCTTTTTCCAGATCCGCGTCGGGCATCACCAGCATGTGGTTTTTCGCCCCGCCCAGCGCCTGAACACGTTTGCCGTGACGTGCACCGGTCTCATAGATGTAGTTGGCAATCGGGGTCGAGCCCACGAAAGACACCGCCTGCACATCCGGGTGCTCAAGAAGTGCATCGACAGCAACCTTGTCACCCTGCACCACGTTGAAGACACCATCAGGGAAGCCTGCTTCTTTCATCAGGTCCGCATAGATCAGCGAGGGTGTCGGATCGGTCGGCGAAGGTTTCAGCACAAAGGTATTGCCGGCAGCGATGGCAACCGGGAACATCCACATCGGCACCATGACCGGGAAGTTGAACGGTGTGACGCCAGCGCAGACACCGAGCGGCTGGCGCAGTGTCCAGTTATCGATACCGGTGGAGACCTGATCGGTGAAATCACCTTTCAGCAGCTGCGGGATACCGCAGGCGAACTCGACGATGTCGATGCCGCGCTCAACTTCGCCGCGTGCATCGGTGAACACCTTGCCGTGCTCTGCAGTGATGGCGCGCGCCAGGTCGTCTTTGTGCTCGTTCAGCAGGTTGAGAAACCGGTTCATGATGCGGGCGCGGCGAATGGGCGGAGTGTCAGCCCATGCCGGGAATGCGGCCTTTGCAGCGGCGACGGCCTGGCCGACTTCATCTGCTGTGGCCAGCGCCACTTTGCCCGTGACAGCACCGGTGGCGGGGTTGAACACCTCCTGTTCGCGGTCGCGATTTCCGGACGTTCCGGTGCCGCCGATATAGTGGCCGATCTCGCTGATTGTCATCACGTTCTCCATAGCTGAATCTGGGCCTTACCTAAGGGTAACGACCCGGACAAATCCAATGACTAATGATGCGATGTGATATAAACTCAGCTTATATGACCCGGACCGCCGAGCTCAGAACCCTTCAGGCTTTCCTCACCGTGGCGCAGGAGGGCAGTATCTCGCGCGCAGCCGAGGTTCTGCATCTGACACAGCCGGCGATCAGCCTTCAGCTCAAACGTCTGTCGGAGGATACCGGCCTGAAGCTGTTCAGCCGGACCTCACGCGGCATGGAGCTGACGCGCGACGGCGCGTCGCTTCTGGTGAAAGCGGAAAAGGTCTTTGCCGCCCTCACGGATTTTTCGCAAACGGCGCGCCGGATGAACGGCGCGGTGCGCGGTCGCCTGCGCATCGGGACCATTGTGGACCCGGACTTCATCCGCCTGGGTGGCTTTCTCGGCGGGCTGATGGAGGCTTTTCCCGACCTGCGCACAGAACTGGTGCACGGTATGAGCGGCGAAGTGATCAGCCGGCTTTTGCGCAATCAGATTGATGTAGGATATTTTCTTGGCTCGCTTGATGATCCGGCGCTGCCGGATGAAACCGAGTTACGCGAAAACCGTCGCGCTTTCCGGCAGGTTGATCTGACCCGGATCAGATACCGGGTGATTGCGCCTGCCGGCTGGGACCGGATGGTCATGGGGAAAGACTGGAAAGAACTCGCCCGGCTGCCCTGGATCGGCACGCCGCCCAAATCTGTGCATTCGCGGCTGCTTGAAAAGGTTTTCGCCGGAGCCGGGCATCTTCAGAACCAGGTCGCGCTGGTGGATCAGGAGCCGGGCATGCTGGCGCTGGTGCAGTGCGGTGTCGGGCTCAGCCTCTGCCAGGAATCGATCGCGCTCGATCAGAAACAGTCGCGCGGGCTGGTGGTGGCAGATGCTGTCAAAATCGACACAAACCTGAGCTTTGTGGCCCTGAAAGAGCGTGCCGAAGATCCCAATATCAGTGCAGCCCTTGAAGTGATGGAGGGCGTGTGGCGCGCATGAACCAGCGGTGTTGCGCAGCACTGTAACTGCAGATCAGGCCTCACCCCGGAAACGGCAGGCCGGTATGATCCGGGCAACGGGTGTATTGCCGGGGCTCAGCTGTTGCCCCCCTGAGCCCCGTTGTTAAAAGCATTGTCAGGTCTTCCGACGCTGGTCACCGTGACAAGGACGTCCCATTCTTTGCTGAAGCCTTCGGGTTTTGCTGAAAATGCCTGATCATAACGGGAAGACGGTCTGAGCTGTACCGCCACTGTCATGTCATAAGGGGCCACTTTTCCGGCACCGCGCAGCAGGTTTATACCTGCAGAAAAGGCCAGAGCACCGCCGTCGCTCAACGCGCCGCTGAAGTTATCAAAAGCCGGGCCTGCGGTCGGCACGGTCTTTGTCAGACCGGCAAAGATCACCTCACCGTTGATGATTTCAACCCTCGCGGAATGCAGCAGTTCAAGCTTGCCCGGAACATAGTTCGGGTTGTCCAGGTGCCGCCAGTATTCATTGCGCCAGGTGCGGTTGACGGTGATTTCATAGACACCATCAAAGCGCGTGGCGGATGCCGTTTCCTGAGCTGTGGCGGGCATCGCTGCAACGCTGAGCCATGCAAAACAGATCAGAATGGCTTTGTGTAAAAATCTCATGCTTTCAACTCCCGGATTGCGCCTCTGACGGCGCTCGAAAAAAGAGCGAAGTGATACGGAGAGCCCCCGACATCGCACCGCGGTTTGCAGCATACTGACCGCTGAGTTTGTTCTTTCTGTGACCGTAACCTGTCGCTGAGGAGATATGACCTGATGTGAGCCCCCTGCCCGGTAGCCATCACACGGAAAGGTATCGGACACAAGTTCACCGGTCATCCTGCGCACACCATTACCGCCGGACCGGGTTGTGGGAATACCGTGAGCATGCGGGCACCAGAGGGTTCTGACGTTCCGGGTGCGGCATTGCTTCAGGTATGCGGATCTCATCCGGCAAACCCGCATCAGGCCGCGCGAAAGACGGGGCTTCCGTCGGGCTGAGGTTTCAGACCAGACACTGGCCTTTAGAACACATGCGCTGGCCGGTCCTGGCCATTCCCTTCATGTCTTCTGTTGCTATCGCGCCCTCCCAAACGCGCAGGGTTTTCGCGCAGGAGGCCGCTGATACCAGCTTGTCCGGCGGACCGATCCTGACCTTGTGCGACGATGCCGACCATGCGGAAACGGTTGTTGTAAAAGACGGGTACCTACGGAAGCAGCTACTGACCGGTCCGAAATGATATCCGTTTTTCGCGCCTCGACGGGCGGTTCCCGATCAGCCGGGCGAGCGGCGACGCGAATCCGTTATCTCCAGCAATGGCCGGGGTGCACCAGGCGATGCGACACACGCCGTGACCCGGGGCCAAGAATGATCCGGTACCCGGACTGACACCCGGCGGGCGCCCGAAAATACTCCGTCAGACCGAAGCCCCTCCTGCCATCAGGCCGGCAGGATATTATGGTTGATCCTGAAGAGGTTATCCGGATCATACCTGCCTTTGACTTCGGAAAGCTTTTTGCCGTTTTTGCCATAGGCGCCGGCGAAGTGATCCTCCTCATCCTCGGGCATGAAGTTCACATAGGCGCTGCCGGTCGAATAGGGTTTCATCCGGGCATAGAGGTCGCGCGCCCATGCGATGCACCGGTCATCTTTGCGCGCGTCATCCCAGCGCGTATGTACGTTCATGATATAATGTGCGGACCGCGCCGGATAGGCCGTCTCACCGGCACTCACACGTGCCATCGCACCGCCCACATGCGCGATGAACACTTCACAGGCCGGATCGGGCAAGGTGGCAATTCCCTGCAGAAGTTCGCTGACGGCATCGGCGCTCAGAGCGGCGAAATCGTGACTTTTCCAGTAGTTGCGCGCGCCGGGTGTCAGTAAGGGATCAAAGGCCGCCTGCCAGCCCACAAATGGATGCGGAGAAATGACATCCGCAATCGGATTTCCGAGGGCACGCAGCCCGGCCATGGCGGTTTCGCCTTCCGCCAGCGGTCCGGCATAACAGACCGCGAAAATCAAAACCTCCCGGCCGTGCCACTCTTCTGGAAGAAAGGGCAAGGGCGGGGCTTTGCGCAGCACACTCCACACGGTCAGTTCGTCCGGCGCGCCCTCAGTTATTTCTGTAAGCTCCGCCAGCAGGCCCGGCGCATCTTCGATCGGATGCACGATCAGCCCGGAAAGCACCTCCGGCCCCAGAGCATGCAGCCGGAACTCAAAGGAGGTGACCACGCCAAAATTGCCGCCGCCGCCGCGGATCGCCCAGAAGAGATCAGGGTGACTGTCTGCTGAAGCGGTCACGACCGATCCGTCTGCGGTTACGACTTCGGCGGATATGAGATTGTCGATTGTCATGCCAAATTTGCGCGTCGTCCACCCAAAGCCGCCCCCCAGCGTGAGACCGGCAATGCCGGTCGTCGAATTAACGCCGGTCGGGACGACAAGCGCATGCGCCTGGGTTTCCCGGTCCACGTCGCCTAAGGTTGCACCAGGCTCTGCGCGGGCGGTCTGCGCGGCTCTGTCCACAAAGACCGACCGCATCTGCGACAGGTCCAGCAAAACGGTTCCGTCTGCCACTGCGTGACCGGCGATCTGATGGCCGCCGGATCTTACCGACATCATCAGCCCGTTTTCACGAACGAAATTAACAGCTTTCTGAACATCGCTGGCACCCAGTGCGCGGATCACAAAACCGGGATGGCGGTCAACCATGCCATTCCAGATCGTGCGGGCGTCATCGTATTCTGCGCTGCCTTTCAGGTGGACCCCGCCCCTTAGTGACCCGTCGAGGGTGTCAAGTGCGTCCTGCGTGACGGCTACAGCACCGCCCTCAAGTGAATTGAGATCAAACATAAGAAATAGCCTTCCGTTTTAAGGTAAGGCTTCTTGCGTAATTGCCTCTACTGGCACCAGAAAAAAGCCGCGTCTCACCTGTTCCCGGTGACGGGGCATAAAAAAAACCGGTTTCGCGAACTGTGCGGACCCTCAGGCGAAAATGCCGGGGTCAATCCGGTCCACGGGTGTGATGACGTCCGCCGGAATGTTCAGCCGCTCGGCGGCTTTGCGGATGCTGTCCTCGTCGGGCGCTTCATAAAGGCAGTAGGTCTTGCGCTTATCCGCGCTCAGAAAGGAAAAAATCCATTCAATTCCTTCTTCGTCATTCACTTCTTTAATTTTAAGCTTTGCGTCGTCGTCCACTTCAAGTTGTTCAGCGAACTGTCTTTCAATAATAAATCTTGGCATCATCAGCCTCAGAGTTGCCGGCACCGGCCCTTACGTTGCCTTGCCTTCAAGGTTCGTTCTGAGTGGGATCATACCCAGATCACGTGCAATTGCCAACGCTTCAGCTTCCAGATGCAAGGCATGTGCCGCGTCCTTTGCACGCCCGCGACGCCTCAGAGCGGCGGCGAATCCGGCTTTGCTGTGAGCAATCCAGGGAGGCGCTTTCATGCGCGTGTCGATTTCGATCGCTTTTTCAAACATTTGCTCTGATGTGTTCCAGTCGCCCGCCAGAGCTGCAAGATTGCCCAGCCTGCGCGCCGCGGCGCCGGTGCAGGCGGTGGTCGCACCCGCAGTGATTGTAAGGTTCTCGTAGGGAAGCAGCATTTCGTATATCGTCGCGGCATGGTTCTCACTGGCCACCGCGACGCAGATCTCGGCCAGATATGACAGAGTGGTCGAGTACATCGCGTCCGGATTAAGAGCAAAACCGGTTTCAGCCATCTCGCTCAGGATACGCGCGGCGGCCTCTGTGTATCCCAGTTCAGCCGCGATAACGCCAAAACCGGGCTTCCAGCTGGCATCCCCCGGGCTTTCGGTCATCAGGCGTTTGATAACCGGGGCAACCTCGTTCAGACGGCCCTGTTCGCGGCGGATGGTGAACATCTGGACCCCGTAGACACCCTCGACATGTTTGCCGTGGGTATGGCGCCCGATTTTCACCGCCTCGCCGGCATAGGTCTCGGCGCGCGCGAAATCTCCTTCGAGGGTGGATAACATGGCGCGGGCATGTATCTGCACCCAGTAGAGCTGGCGGTGATTGTCTTTTGTCGAAATGTCACTAAGCAGTTCAAGCGAATGGTCCATCAGCTGGCGGTCCGCCATTTCCGCCCCGACGAAAAGGCTCAGTGTCCGCTCACGACCCTGGTCGATCGTACCAAGCTGTTCGGCCACCTTATGCATCGCCTCGAGATTCTTGCGCCAGTCGCGCACTTCGCTTTGCTGGCGGGCGACAACGGCCGCGGCAAAGCGCGCCATCATGACGTGGAACTGGGATTTCAGGTCCCCCAGTTTCGCGGCCAGCTTAAGGCACTGCTGGCTGTAATCCGCACTTTCCGCAAACTGGCCGGTGAACATATAGGTCCGTGCGAGCTGGCTCATAAGTTTACAGCGACGAACCTCGTCTTTGCGCGGCAGAGCCCTGAGCGCTTTCAGGCAGACTTTGATCGCTTCCTCATGGGCCTGGCCGGCCATCATGCAGGAATCTGCAAAATGTTGGGCCGCATCGGCGGCAATCTCAACGTCACCGATGCTTTGCGCCGCCTGTGATGCTTCTTTCAGAGCGGCGATGCCTTCGGGCAGCCTGCCGACGCTGTCATACCCGCGCCCGATAAGGATCTTGCCGGTGATCACTTCCCGGCTTGTTTCATCTCCCAGTTCGCGCGCGGCCCTGAGCGCCTCTTCAGAATTGGCCATGGCCTCGTGACCCGCCGACCGGGCGAGCGCCGTTTCCGTGGCAGACCGCCAGCGCTTAAAAGCAGCAGCCCAGTTTTCAGCAGCGGTCAGGTGGTGGGCGACAAGCTCAGGGCGCCGCTCCGTTTCGGCAGACCTGAGTTCTGTCAGGGCAGCCGCGACCCGGGCATGCTGATCCCGGCGGGTGGAGGCCAGCATGGACTGATACGCCGTGTCGCGGATCAGCGCGTGCCGGAAAACATAGTGACCGCGGTTATGGCCGCTTTCAAATATCAGGCCTGACCGGCAAAGCTCTTCGAGTGGCGTATGGATATCCGCTGCGTTCCTGCCCATGGCCGCGCCGAGGAGATCAGGTTCAAATTCGCGACCGATCACTGATCCGGTGAGTGCGACCTGTTTGGCATCCGGTGAAACCGCATCGAGCCGGGCCATCAGCGTGCCCTTCAGAGAGGAAGGGACATGCAGTTTACCCTGTTCACCCGACGCCACAATCGCCCGGGTCAGTTCCTCAACAAAGAGCGGAACGCCATCGGTCTTTTCAATGATGGTCCGCACGAGATCCTCGTCCGGCTCACGTCCGGAAATGTTGCGGACCAGGTCGGCGACATGCTCTGAATCAAACCGGCGCAGTTGCAGGGTCTGCACGTGGGCATCGCCATCATCCCGGTTCAGGACCCAGCCGGGCCGGTGCGTGATCAGGATCATCAGCGGCAGGTCCGCACAGATGGCCGTGAAGCGGTCAATAAGAGCATGTGTTGACGGGTCGATCCAGTGCGCGTCTTCGACAAACAGGATCACCGGACAGACACCTGAGCGTGCTTTGACCGTATCAATCAGTGTCCGGATGGTTATGTCACGCTGCTCCTGCGGGGTCATTCCGATGATCTGCTGCGCAACCGCGCTGCGCGGCGCGACAAGAGCGGCGAATACCGGAAGGACCTGGGCCAGATCGATCCCGGGGCGTACCGTCAGCATCGCGCGCACCTGTTCCAGAACGCGATCATCATCAAACCCCGGTTCGACCCCTGCGTCCTGAGATATCCGCTCCGCGACCGGGTGAAACGGGCTGCTGGTCAGATAGGGCGAGCAGTTCAGCCGGATAACATCCGCCTTACCGGCGATTGTCGCGCCGGCCAGAAATTCTTCGGTCAGGCGGGATTTGCCAATGCCGGCTTCACCTGCAAGCAGCACAACTTCGCCCTTGCCACGGCCAGCCCGTTGCCAGGCCTGCTCAAGGATGCCTTTCTCGGAATTCCGGCCAACCAGCACGGTACCGGCATCCTCACGGTGTACCGCGCGAAACCGGCTTTCCGCGCTGCGCTCTGCAACCACCTGTAACAGCGTGCGCGGCGCGTCGAAACCTTTCAGGTCGACCGGACCCAGCGCTGAAAATTCAAAAATCCTGTGCAGCGTGGCTTCGGTTTCTTCAGCCGGCAATACGATCGAATTGGGCGGTGCATGCTCCTGTATCCGTGCGGCCAGATTGACGATGGGGCCGGTCATCGCCCCCTCTTCATAGGTATTTTCTCCTATGGTATCGCCGACCACCACTTCACCGCTTGCAATGCCCAGACGCACCGCGAGAGGTTCTCCGTCAGGTGTTGTCATCGCGCTGACGCGCTGCACCGCATCCAGCCCGGCCTTGACCGCGCGCACGGCGTGATCCTCATAGGCACTTGGCCATCCGAAAAACACCAGCAACCCGTCCCCGAGATACTTCGCCACGTATCCTCCGTAGCGACTGACAGCTCCCGCGACACCATCCTGATAGCGCTGAAGCAAAAGGCGCATGTCTTCGGGGTCAAGACGATTGGTCAGTTTTGTCGAACTGACGAGATCGGCAAAGAGAACGGTAAGATGGCGGCGCTCGGCCAGAGCACCCGCATCAGGCTTTGGCGGGAGGGCCCTGTCGGTCGGGCCCTCGGTGTGCGACCTGTCAGGTTGCGTTCCCTGCCCTGCCCGCGGGTTTTCCCGAGGGCCGTCACTATTATCGCCCTGCAAGGCCGCGATCGCCGCCAGCAGGATCTTTCTGTGGCCAAAGCTCACGCCCAGTTCCTGCAGATCGTCGCCGGTGAGCAGTGGCAGCACTCTTTCATCCACATCATGCTGCGCAAACGGCTCTGCGTATTGTGCAAGCCCCAGTCCGCTCAGCCATGCGTCTATGTCAAAAGCCATACCCCGAGCATGGTCTTTCATGAAGCTTCGATCAAGTGACCGTTGCCATCCGGAAGAGTGACGCATAGTCCACCGGCGCATGCCCGGTACGAGGCACCTGCGGTCCGTGTCAGGCGCTTTGCAACCACTTTACGATGGAGGCGCGTTTTGTCTCCATATGTCCGGCGAGAGTCCGTCCGAGTTCCGGACCGTTTCTCTCACTGAGAAACTGCAGGATCTTTTCATGCTCAGCGATAGCCATGCGCCAGCGTTCTTCGGACATATTGGCGAGATAGCGCGCGCGCTGCATGCGCAGCGACAGCGCCTGACAGGATGTGGTCAGCGTATCGTTGCCTGCAGCCAGCAGGATGGCGCGATGAATCCTCTGGTTGATCGCAAAATAGCCGTCAAGATCACGTGCGTTATACTTTTCGACCATCTCGTTATGAAGCGACCGGACCGCGTCGATCCCGGCGTCGGTGATATGCTCACAGGCAAGCTCTCCTGACAGGGCTTCAAGCGCGCCAAGCACGGGAAAAACTTCGTTAACCTCGCTGACGGTCACTTGCGTGACCCAGGCCCCCCGGTTGGGTTCCAGCCGGATCAGACCCTCGGAGGCCAGCACCTTGAGCGCTTCACGCATGGGCGTCCGCGACACGCCGAACTGCACGCACAGGTTTTTCTCCGGCACCTTGGTGCCGGGCGACAGATCGCCGCTGATCAGCATCTGCTGCAGCCGGTCCACCAGTTCCTGGTGCAACGATTTGCGGGCGATGGCCCGGGGGGCTGCGTTCTCAAACATGATCAGTCTCGCTCTTTGGCGTCAGGGCCATTTCCAGCAGTCGCGCCACATGGATCGGTTGCCGGCCTGCTGTGTCGGCCACCTGGTGGCGGCATGATGTCCCGTCTGCGACGATCAGAGTTTCCCTGTCTGCCGCGCGCACAGCGGGCGCAAGATCCGCTTCGGCCATTCTGCGCGAGATTTCATGCGTTTCCACACCATAGCCGAATGCACCCGCCATGCCACAGCAACTTGTCTCGACGATCCCCACTTCCGTATCCGGCAGCCGCGCCAGCGTCTTTTCAATGCTGCTCATCACGCCCAGAGCCTTCTGGTGGCAATGACCGTGCAGGAGTACCTTTTGCGCCGGCGATTTCAGGGGCAGATCAAAGTCCGGATTATCCTCCTGATCGGCGATATACTCCTCCAGCATACGCGCTTTTTCCGCCAGAAGTTCAGCATCTCTGCCCGGCAGGAGCCCCGGAATTTCATCTCTCAGGGTCAGCAGACAGCTGGGTTCGAGCCCTATTACGGGCAGGCCCTTTTCAACATAAGGCATCAGCGCATCCACCAGCCTCTGCGCCTCCGTGCGGGCCTCCTCTACGAGGCCTGCCGACAGAAAGGTGCGGCCGCAACACAAAGGGCGTTCGCCCTTCGGGGCCCGCGCCACGACAAAGGGAACACGGGCCGCGTCAAGCACCTTTACAGTGGAGCGCAGGTTTTCTGGCTCAAAATACCGGTTGAAACTATCGGCAAAAAGAACCGCCTGCGGATCGTCCGGCGCGGCCACTTCGCTGTCCTTAAAAGGCCTCGAACTCCATAGAGGCAGATCCCGGGACGCGGTGAAACCTGTGGGCTTTTCCAGCAGTTTCGCGAGGCCCGGCACAGAATTGCGCAGGTTCACCAGAAACGACAGCCGTGAGGCCCAGGGCGCATAGCGCGGCAGCCAGGCCACCAGCCGGTCATGCAGGCTGATCCCATTCTTTGCCGCACGGGCCGCGAGCACCTCGATCTTCATGCGTGCCATATCGACACCCGTCGGACATTCCCGCTTGCAGCCCTTGCAGGATACACAAAGCTTCATCGTCTCAGCCATCTCGTCAGAGGCCAGCGCGTCCGGCCCGAGCTGGCCCGATATGGCGAGCCGCAAAGTGTTCGCCCGACCGCGCGTCAGATCCTGTTCCTTCCGCGTGACACGGAACGACGGGCACATAACGCCGCCTTTCAGCTTCCGGCAGGCGCCGTTGTTGTTGCACATCTCGACGGCACCCTGAAAGCCACCCGCACTACCCGGCCATTCGGACCAGTCGAGTGCGGTTTCAAAACCCGGCACGGTGTATTCCGGGCCATAGCGGAAGAGCGTCCGGTCATCCATCTTTGGCGGGTCAACGATTTTTCCGGGGTTAAACAGCCCCTCGGGGTCAAAGCGCTTTTTCACCTCGCCGAAATTTTCCACCATGCGTGCGCCAAACATCTTTTCGTGGAATTCAGAGCGCACAAGCCCGTCGCCGTGCTCTCCTGAATGAGACCCTTTGTACTTTGCGACCAGATCAAAGCATTCTTCGGCGATCGCGCGCATTTTGCCGACGTCCTGATCCAGCTTTAGGTTCAGCACGGGCCGCACATGCAGACATCCGACAGAAGCATGGGCATACCAGGTCCCCCTGGTGCCGTGTTTGTCAAAGACATCCGTCAGTTCTGCCGTGTACTCTGCCAGATCGGGCAGTTCGACCGCGCAATCTTCGACAAAAGACACCGGTTTGCCCTCTGCCTTCATCGACATCATGATGTTCAGTCCGGATTTGCGGAACTCAGCGATGGCGTTCTGCAATCCGGGTTCCGCCACGGGCGTCACGCCACCCCAGGATTTGCCGCTGCCGGTCCAGGAGAACCCCAGATCGCCCATCATGTCCTCAAGCTCTCTGAGCTTTGGCAGGTTCTGGCCAGGGTCTTCCTCGGCAAATTCCACCAGCAGCAGCGCTTCCGGCGTGCCGGTGACGAAATCCGAAATTGTCTGACGAAAGAGCGGAATGTCCCGACCCAGAGCGATCATCGTGGAATCGATCAGTTCAACGCCCTGCGGCCTGAGCGTCACCAGATGCTGGGCTGCATCCATCGCCTGATAGAAGGTTGGAAAATGACACACCCCGAGGACCTTTTCCGGGATCAGAGGCGACAGTTTCAGTTCAATGGCTGTGGAATAGGCGAGCGTTCCCTCAGAGCCGACGAGCAGATGTGCAAGGTTGTTCGGTGTGTTCATCGGCACCAAAGCGTCGATGTTGTAGCCGCCTACCCGCCGCATCACCCTGGGGAAGCGGGCATCGATCTCATGTGCCTCCCGGGCACCAAGGCGCAGCAGGTCTTCGCAGAGGTCAGTGTAATCCGGCTCGTGATCGCCGCCTGTGGGGCCAAATCTGTGTTTGCTGCCATCCGCCATCAGGGCGTCGATGGACAGTACATTGTCGCGCGTCATGCCATACCGCAGGGATTTACCGCCGCAGGAGTTGTTGCCGGCCATGCCGCCGATCGTCGCCCGCGACGCGGTGGAAACATCGACCGGAAACCACAGGCCATGTGGCTTCAGCACGCGGTTAAGTTCATCGAGCACGATGCCCGGACGCACTATGCAGCGTTGATTTTCGACATCGAGTTCGAGGATGTCATTGAAATACTGAGTGTTGTCGAGCACGAGGCCTGTATTGACAGTCTGGCCGCACTGCGACGTGCCTCCGCCACGTGCAAGAACCGGCACACCCTGTTCAGATGCGATATCCAGTGCCGCGCGGATGTCATCTTCTGATTTTGGCGAGAGCACACCCAGCGGCATCATCTGATAAAGCGACGCATCCGTGGCGTAGCGCCCACGCGAGAAGTCGTCAAACAGCAGATCTCCCTCAACGCGCTTTTCAAGACTTTCCATAAGGTTAGGCATTCAGGCTCCAGTGCAGCTTCAACCGCGCGTTCGATTTTCTGTTGACATAATTATGAATTCAAAATTACGTTGTATCAATAATTTTCTGGCCAGCCCGCCGGCTGAGACCGGCCATGCACCAGAAATCCGGGAGGAAAAAAACCTGACATGAGAAAAGCCGGACGCCACTTTCTGCAGATACCGGGCCCCAGCTCGGTGCCTGACAGAATACTTAGCGCGATTTCGCGTCAGACAATCGACCATCGCGGCCCCGAGTTTGCAAAAGTGGGCCTGAGGGCGCTGGAAGGCATGAAGGGCATTTTCAACACCCAAAGCCATGTCTTTATCTATCCCTCCTCGGGCACGGGGGCGTGGGAGGCTGCTCTGGTCAATTCGCTCTCTCCGGGCGACCGGGTGCTGATGTTTGAAACAGGGCATTTTGCAACCCTGTGGAAAAAGCTTGCTGAGAAACTTGGCCTTAAGGCGGAATTCATCGAAGGCGACTGGCGCGGCGGTGCAGACCCCGATCAGATCGAAGCCCGTCTGGCAGAGGACACCGCGCATGAAATCAAAGCTGTCTGTGTGGTGCATAATGAAACATCTACGGGCTCAGTATCACCGGTGGCCGCCGTCCGTCAGGCCATTGACAATGCCGGCCATCCGGCACTTTTTATGGTCGATACAATCTCCGGTCTGGCCTCGCTTGAGTATCAGCACGACGCCTGGGGGGTTGATGTCACCGTGTCCGGCTCGCAAAAGGGTCTGATGCTGCCACCGGGGCTGTCGTTCAACGCGGTGAGCGAAAAGGCCATGGTCGCCAACAGGACGGCAGGGCTGCAGCGCTCTTACTGGGACTGGGCGGAAATGGTCGGCCCGAACAGGACCGGCTATTTCCCTTACACGCCCGGTACGAACCTTCTCTATGGCCTCAATGAGGCGATCGATATGCTGCATGAAGAGGGTCTGGAGAATGTGTTCGCCCGCCATGCCCGTCACGGTGCTGCCGCGCGCAAAGCGGTCAGGACCTGGGGGCTCGATGTGCTCTGCGCGGCGCAGGGTCAGGAGAGCGGCGTTCTGACCGCTGTCGTTATGCCCGAAGGCCACAGCGCGGATGCGTTCCGGGCATCGACACTGGAGAATTTTGACATATCTTTAGGAAACGGTCTGTCAAAAGTCGCGGACAAAGTATTCCGCATCGGGCATCTGGGTGACTTCAACGATCTGATGCTCATCGGAACTCTCGCGGGTGTGGAGATGGGCCTGAAAAAGGCGAATGTCCCGCACCGGGAGGGCGGCGTACAGGCGGCGATGGCGATGCTGGCCTGAAAGCAGATAAGCCGTGCAAAAACGGCATCTTAAGTAAAACAAATACTCTGGGAGGAGAAAACTTTGAAACATCTTGTAAAACTTTTCGCGGCGACCGCGATCTGCGGCATGGCAACGTCGGTGTCTGCGGCTGAAACCATGAAATTCGGCCATGTCGGCGCACCCGGCTCGCTCTTTGAAGCGACCGTCAACAACTTTGCGGAATGCACCAACGCAGCGCTTGACGGCGAGGTCGAAGTGCAGACTTTCGGCTCGTCGCAGCTGGGCAAAGACAAAGAGCTTCTGCAGAAACTGAAGCTGGGACAGGTTGATTTCTCACTGCCGTCCTCGGTTATGTCGTCGGTCGATGACACCTTCGGCATCTTTGAGATGCCGTACATTATATCTGACCGCGACCACATGCGCCGGGTTCAGGATGCGATGATGGACAAGTTCCAGTCTGCGGCCAATGACGCCGGCTATCATATTGTAGGGCTTGCAGAAAACGGCTTTCGCAACATCACCAACAACGTCCGCCCGATCAACGTGCCGGCGGACCTTGAAGGGATCAAACTGCGGACGCCCAACGGCGTCTGGCGTCTGAAAATGTTCCAGCAGTACGGTGCCAACCCGACACCGATGGCCTTCTCGGACGTTTTCACAGCGCTGCAGACCGGTGTGATCGACGGCCAGGAAAACCCCTACGCTCAGATTGCTTCCGCCAAGTTCCAGGAAGTGCAGAAGTACCTCTCGGTGACCGGCCACGTTTACACGCCCGCCTATGTGCTGATGTCCAAAAAGAAGTATGACGGTCTTGCCGATAACGTCAAAGCTGCACTGGCAGACTGTGGCAGCAAGACCCAGGACTTTACCTATGAAAAAGCAGCAGAGCTGGAGACGAGCCTGCTGAAGGTGATCGAGGACGCCGGTGTGGAAGTAAACACTGCCGACAAAGCTGCGTTCATCGAAGCGTCCAAGCCGATCTATGAGCAGTTCGCTGACGAAGTTGAAGGCGGTCAGGAAATGATCGACACCGTGCTCGGCCTTGGCCAGTCCGGCTGATCCGCACTTTCAGGGGGCGGTCGGCATCCTGGCCGCCCCTCTCGTGACGTCCACCTGACAACCACTGAAACCGGATACGTCGCGGCTCGCGCGGGCCGGAGCGTTGTCCCGAGCAGGTCTGCACTTTCATGGAAAATTCCGCCTACCCGACGCTGTCGCGTATCAACCGGATTATCAGTACGGTACTGGAGTGGATCACAATCAGCCTGATGGTCCTGCTGACACTCACGGTGACGATGGCCGTCATCGCGCGCCTGATGGGCCAGAGTTTTTCCTGGTACGATGAAGTCGCCGCGATCATGCTTGCGTGGATCACATATTACGGCTCGGCGCTTGCGGCACTGCACCGGCGCCACATCGGCTTTGACACGGTCCTGCTCGCCATTCCGGACAGGTACCGGATCCTGGCCGTTCTGGCGGGCGAACTGATTGTGCTGACCTTCTTCTTTCTGATGGCCCGGGCCGGACTTCAGGTGCTCGACGTGCTGGCCGGGGACACGCTGATCTCGCTGACCTGGGTGCCTATTCAGTTCACGCAATCGGTGATCCCGATCGGGGCCATTCTCTTCATGGCGTGCCAGTTGCTGAGCCTGCCGGCCTATCTGCGGCTGACCGCAGCGGGCATTTCGCTTGAGCACGCGGAAATCGAAGAAGAAGTCGAAACAGAACTCGAAAAAAACAAGGACAGGGTCTGATGCTGGTCGCTGCTATTTTCGCTGCCCTTATGTTGATGATCTGCATCAACGTTCCCATTGCCGTGGCGCTCGCCATGTGCGGCGTTATCGGCCTGCTGGTCACCGAAGGCGCGGACAGCCTCGTGACCATTGCGCTGGACATGTATGACGGTTCGACCAAATTCTCGCTCATCGCCATTCCGATGTTCGTGCTGGCCGGCGCAATTATGAATGCGGGCGGGATCACCGACAAGCTGATCAACTTCGTCTCGGCCATCATCGGATTCATCCGGGGCGGGCTCGCGATGGTGAACATCGGTGTGTCGCTCTTTTTTGCTGAAATCTCAGGCTCCGCTGTGGCGGATGTGGCGGCAATGGGCTCGATCCTGATCCCTCAGATGAAAAAGCGCGGTTACAGCAAGGAATTTTCCGCCGCCGTAACCTCGTCCTCAGCTTCGCTCGCGATCATTATTCCGCCTTCGATCCCGATGATCCTATATGCTGCCTCCGCCAACACCTCCGTGGAGCAGCTTTTCGTCGCAGGGATCGTGCCAGGTCTCCTGGGGGCCGCGGGGCTGATGACTGTCGCCTATCTTTTCGCCAAACGGTATAACTTCCCGACCGAGGATGCTTTCAACATGAAGCGCCTGCGCCAGACATTTGTCGAGGCCCTGCCCGCCTTCACGCTGCCGGTGATTATTCTCGGCGGCATCTTTGGCGGCTATGTCACGGCCACTGAGGCTGCGGGCCTCGCGGTGCTGGCCTCTCTTGTGGTTTCCGCCTGGTACAAAAACCTCGATTTCGGCCACCTGCGCCGCGCGATGCTGGATGGCGGGATCCAGACGGCAGTTGTGATGCTCCTCGTTGCCGCATCGGTTCTGATGGGCGGCTTTCTGACCCGTGCGCAGATCCCGCAGCAGCTCGCCGAAGGCATCCTCTCGATCACCACACAGCAATGGGCGATTCTGCTGATCCTGAATTTCTTCTTTCTGATCGTGGGCTTCTTTCTGCACTCCGCGGCGGCCATTATCCTGGTCATTCCGATTGTAATCCCGCTGATCACTGCGGCAGGCATTGACCCGGTTCACTTCGGCCTTGTGGTTACGCTCAACCTCGCCATCGGACAGCAGACGCCCCCTGTGGCCTCAGTCCTGATCACCGCCTGTTCTGTGGCGCGGGCGAACATCTGGGAAGTGTCCAAGGTCAATATCTGGTTTGTCGGCGTGTTGCTGGCCGTGCTGATGCTCTGCACATATGTGCCTGCAGTGCCGATGTTCCTTGTGGAGTATTTTTACCGATGACGGAGCAGACACCCGACCTGAGGGAAGAACTGCGCGACGGGATCCTTAGGCTGGAATTTAACCGCCCGGAAGCCCGGAATGCGCTGACCTTCGCCATGTACGAGCGGCTTGCCACCCTCTGTGCCGGTATGGCGACCGACGGATCGGTTCGTGCAGTGGTGATTTCCGGAGCGGGTGGAAAGGCCTTTGCGGCCGGCACGGACATGACCCAGTTCAGAGCATTCAGCACCGATCAGGACGCGCTCAAGTACGAAGGCCGCATTGATGCCGTGCTTGAAGCTGTGGAACGGTGTCCGGTGCCGACCATCGCGGCCATCCATGGCGCCTGCACGGGCGGGGGGGCGTCGATTGCTGCGGCCTGCGATATCCGGATCACTTCGGAGCGCCTGAAATTCGGGTTTCCGATTGCGCGGACCCTCGGCAACTGCCTTGCGGCAGGTAACCTGGCCCGGCTCACTGAACTCATGGGCGCAGGCCGGGTTCGTGAGATGATCTTTACCGCGCGGCTCCTCGACGCAGAAGAAGCACTGCGCATCGGTCTTGTGAGTGAAGTTCTGAAAGACGAAGACAGTCTGATGACCCGCGCCACCGAACTTGCCCGGCACGTGGGATCAATGGCCCCGCTTACGCTCAGAGCCACAAAAGAAGCACTGCGGCGCAACCGAGCCGCCACCAGAGTGGACGACGATGATCTGATCATCTCGTGCTACATGAGCGATGATTTCAGAACCGGGATGGAAGCCTTTCTGTCAAAAACCAAACCTGACTGGTCAGGCAGATGACCGCGCCCGGCGGCCCCCTGAAAGGCATGCGCGTGATTGAGCTTGCTCACATCATGGCCGGTCCGGTCTGCGGGCTGATGCTGGCAGATATGGGTGCCGATGTCATCAAAGTGGAAAAGCCCGACGGCGACGACAGCCGACGCTTTGTGCCGCCCGATATCAACGGGGAGTCGGCGGCCTATATGATGATGAACCGCAACAAGCGGGGCATCGCACTCAATCTCAAGGATGAAGCTGCGGTTGACGTGCTGCGCGAACTGCTGGCCGAAGCCGATGTGGTGATCGAAAACTACCGCAAAGGCACAATGGCCAGGCTCGGCCTCGGGTATGAAGACCTGGCCCGGGCAAACCCCAGGCTCATCTATTGCGAAATCTCCGGTTTCGGGCGCACCGGGCCCTATGCCGAACGCGGCGGGTTCGATCTGATAGCACAGGGCATGTCGGGTCTGATGTCTGTGACCGGTGAGGGGCCGGGGCGCCCCCCGGTAAAGGTCGCGGCACCGATCTCCGATATCAATGCGGGCATTCTTGCCGCAATGGGCATCTCCGCGGCCTATTCGAACATGCTCAGAACAGGCCTCGGTCAGAAGGTCGATACCTCGCTCTTTGAAGCTGCCATCGTTCAGACTTACTGGCAATCCGCCATTGCCCTTGCCACGGGCGAAAAACCCGAACCTCTGGGATCGGCACATCCGCTGAACGCCCCGTATCAGTCGTTCAGGACAAGTGACGGCTGGATCAATGTGGGTGCTGCAAATCAGAGCAACTGGCTGCGGTTTCTCGATGTCATCTCTGCGCCGGAACTGGATGATGATCCGCGTTTTGAGTCAAACCAGGCCCGCATTCAGAACCTGCCCGCGCTCGTTGAAATTCTCAACGGGTATCTCATGCACGACAGCACGGAAAACTGGCTGGCCAGGATGGATGCCGCCCGCCTGCCTGCCGGACCGGTGAATGACATTCTTCAGATGCACAACGATCCGCAGGCCCGGGCCAGAGACATGCTTGTTGAAGTGGATCATCCCGCTGCCGGCACAATCGAAACGATCGGTCATCCGGTCAAGTTCAGTGAGACGCCGGCAAAAATTACCCGCGCGGCACCGCTTCTGGGCCAGCATACCAGGGCCATTCTGAGCGAAATGGGGTATGACAGCACGAAGATCGACGGCCTGTTCGCCTCGGGAGCGGCGATTGGCGCTGAGAGCTGCAGTACCGGTTCATAAAGCTCGTTCCTGTAAGATAACCTGCCCCCTTCGTCAGCGCGACCCGTTCCTGGGTGATAATGATGCCCTGCGCAGCCAGCGGGTGCTCCCTGCTCCCGGGCGGTGGCAGCGATCTTCGGCGCGAGTTAACGGCAGGGTAACCTCCCCGGGATGGCTGTCAAAACGGCTTCAGATGCGACGTTCCGCGGGGACCCGGGTCATGCATTCACCCTGTCCGTGCCGTCCATGTTTTCCTGGGGGACGCCCGTGATTCGTGTCCGGTGCAACTGAATTCCCGCTGCAGCGGCATCGGGCCGGCAGCGGATCATAATGCGATCATCAGTAAAACGTTTGAAATCAGGCGCGAACCCTGCCGCCCCGACCCGGCTCTGATCGGTTCAGGCAGGAACGAATGGTGCCCCGTGTACTCCATAAAATCAAGCCCTGTCAGTCGCTTATCAGCTGTTTACAACAGACTCTTGTGCCACCTGCCCGCTATTAAGCGGGGGTGCAAAAGAAATGTGCGCTCAGCCGCACCGGTCTCTTTGCTGAAACTCATTTCTCTTGACGAATGGTCCGCAACACCTGTTTGATTGAATGAATATTCAGTGAAACGGAGCGGGTGGTTCCGGCAGGACAGGGTGCGACAGTATCAGGTCTTTCACCGGGCCTAACCAAACCGGACGGCCTGCGGCTCACCAGAAGTTCTGCAGGGACAAAACAATCACTGCGGTCGTTCACACGACCCGACAACACGGGAGTTCAGAACCATGGATATCAAGGACCAGCTGGGATCGATGCGCGCGGGAGAGATAAGCCGCCGTACCTTTACACGCAATCTTCTGGCCGCAGGCGTCGGCATCACAGCCGCGCCGCTGGCGACGCGCAAAGCCATGGCCGCCGCCGGCGATCAGGCGACGTTTTTCACGTGGGGTGGATATGACATTCCGGAGCTTTTCGTGCCCTACAAAGAGAAAAACGGTGAACTGCCGAACTTCTCGATCTTTGGCGGATCAGAAGAGGCGCTTACAAAAATGCGCGGCGGGTTTGTCGTCGATGTCTCACATCCCTGCAACTCCGGCCTGCCCCGCTGGGTGCAGTCGGGTCTCTTTCAGCCCATCGATACCTCACGGCTGACGAACTGGGGAGATGTGATGCCGGAACTGGTCTCCCTGCCCGGCAATGACGCCGACGCGGGCAACGTTTGGCTGGCACCTTTTGACTGGGGTCAGACGTCGATCACCTACCGCACGGATCTCTTTGAGGTCGAGGGCGAGGAAAGCTGGGACATGCTCTGGGATGAGCGGTATTCCGGACGGCTTGGTTCGCTTGCTTCCGGCGGCGACGCCTGGTGGTGCGGTGCGATCAAAGCCGGCGTGCCGATGGATCAGATCCACACCGATGAAGCCTTTGAGAAAATCGCCGCGGTGATGCGCGAGCAGCGCCCGCTGCTGCGCACCTATACCGATGACACCACCACCCTTGAGCAGGCCCTGGCCTCCGGCGAGATGGTTGCCGCGATGACCTGGAACAGCTCCGCGACCGTGCTCAAAGCCGAAGGCGTGCCGGTGAAGTTCGCGAGCCCCAAAGAAGGCGCGCTGACATGGGTTTGCGGCCTCATGATCCACAAAGACGCGCCGAACATCGACAAGGCTTATGAGGTCATCGACAGCCTGCTCAGTGTGGACTCCGGAAAATTCATGATCAATGACTACGGATACGGACATTCCAACAACAAATCGTTTGAACAGTTCGATGCGGAAACGCTAGCAGGTCTTGGCCTGAGTGACACGCCGGCTGATATCCTCGGCGCAGGGCACTTCCAGGTTCCGCAGACCCAGGAGTGGGAGACGAAAATGAACACTGTCTTTGAGGAAATCAAAGCAGGCTTCTGACGACCGATGCGACGCCGGGGCCCCTCCGGCGTCGCCTGTCCACTCCCGCGTCAGCGATGCCCCGCGGGTATTCACCACTTCTTTTGAACAGGTCGGACCCGATGAGTGATCAGACCCTTCAGACGCGCAGCGCACCGGTCGCCACACCGGCCACGGCGGGGCGTTTCGGTCGCCTGATGCAGCGCTCTGAGGCGTCAAGAGGCTATGCCCTTCTTGCGCCCTCGCTGATCTTTCTCGGCGTGGTCATCCTTGTGCCGTTCGGCATTCTGCTGGTGATGAGTTTCTGGACAGCGTCCGGGTTCGGCTTTGATACAAACTTTACGACCGCGAACTATCAGAAGTTTTTTGAGCGGCCGATCTATACCGCGCTGCTCAACCGGTCGCTTTTCATTTCCGGTATGGTGACAGTCTTTACTGTGCTCCTGTGCTATCCGATGGCCTATTATGTCGCGTTTCACGTGCACCGTCACAAGATGCTCTGGATCGTGCTGATGACGCTGCCCTTCTGGACAAGCTATCTGCTGCGCGTTTTCGCCTGGAAGGTCGTGCTCGGCTATGAGGGGGTGATTAATTCGGCGCTGATGAATATGGGCCTGATCGAGGCCCCGCTGGAATTTCTGCTCTACAGCCAGCAGGCGGTGATCATCACGCTTGCCCATGCCTGGGCTGCCTTTGCCATTCTGCCGCTGTATGTCTCGCTGGAGAAGATCGACAAATCCCTGCTGGAGGCGGCCACTGATCTGGGTGACGGTCCGGTGCGGCGGTTTTTCCGCATCACCCTGCCCCTGTCGCTGCCAGGCGTGATCTCTGCCAGTCTGCTGATCTTTATCCCCACCACCGGCGACTACATCACACCGGCACTTCTGGGCGGACCCGACGGCGCGATGATCGGCAACCTCATCCAGAAACAGTTCGGCCCGATCAACAACTGGCCGATGGGGGCGGCGCTTTCGATTATTCTGATGCTGTGCATTGCGACCATCAGCCTTGTCTTCATCCTGCTAACCCTCTTCGTCAGAAAGCGCGTTTCATGAGTGGCGAAAGCTATATCCGCCGGCCTAACCGTCCCCTGCAGATCTATGCGGTGGTGTTTCTGATCCTGCTTTACGTCCCGGTGATGTTCCTGCCGCTTTTCAGCTTCAACGACTCGCTTTATGTGCGCTTCCCGCTCGAGGGGTTCACCCTGCAATGGTACGGAGAGCTTTTTCAGCGCGACGCGGTCTGGAATGCGCTGTGGAACTCTGTGCGTGTCGGCGTGGTGGTAGCCGTTTTTTCAACCACGCTGGGGGTTTTCGCGGCCAAGGCCATCACCCGCTACCGGATGCCGGGCAAAGGGCCGATGGTCACCTTCATCATGCTGCCGCTGGTGGTGCCGCTGATCATCTTCGGCGTGGCGCTGCTGGTGCTGCTGAGCCAGCTTGGCATTGCGCTCTCACTCTATACCGTGGCGATCGGCCATATGATCGTCTGCCTGCCCTTCTCCATCGCCGTGCTGATCCCCCGGTTTGAAGGCTTTGACGCCTCTATCGAAGAGGCCTCCGCCGATCTGGGGGAAAATGCATTCTGGACCTTCTGGCGCGTGACGCTGCCGATGGTGGGGCCCGGTGTGGTGGCCAGTCTGATGCTCACCTTTACGGTTTCATTTGATGAATTCATTCTGGCGTTTTTCCTCAGCGGAACTGAGCCCACACTGCCGATGTACATCTGGGGGCAGTTGCGCTTTCCACAGCAGTTCCCGTCCATTCTGGCGCTGTCATCGATCATTATCTTCGTCTCTTTCGTGCTGGTCTTCGCCGGTCAGTGGATCAACCGCGGTGCGCTTTCCGGCTCGGCAAAAAGGAGCGGCGCATGACCCCGCAGGACGCGTTCATTTCGATCCGCAATGTGGATAAATACTTCGGCAGTTTTCAGGCGATCAACAACGTCTCAATCGATATCGGGCACGGAGAGTTCTTTTCGCTGCTCGGCTCGTCGGGCTGCGGCAAGACCACGCTGCTGCGCATGCTCGCGGGTTTTGAGAACCCCTCTTCGGGCGAGATCCTGATCGATGGTCAGCCGATGACGGACGTGCCACCGCACCTGCGCCCGGTCAACATGGTCTTTCAGAACTATGCGATTTTTCCGCATCTGAACGTTCTTGACAATATCGCCTACGGGCTGCGCAGGCAAAAGCTGTCAAAGGCGAAGGTGAACACAATGGTCGATGAGATGCTCGACCTGATCAAACTGCCCGGATACGGAAACCGCAAAGCCACCGAACTGTCCGGCGGTCAGCGCCAGCGCGTCGCCCTTGCACGTGCGCTGATCCTGCGGCCCAAAGTCCTGTTGCTGGATGAACCGCTGGGCGCGCTCGACAAGCAGCTGCGCGAACAGATGCAGCTTGAGCTCAGAGAGCTGCAACGCACGGTCGGCATTACCTTTGTTTTCGTGACCCACGATCAGGAAGAAGCGCTGACCCTGTCGGACCGGATCGCGGTAATGTCGCGCGGAGAGGTGTTGCAGCTTGATACACCCACCGGGCTCTATGAACGCCCGGTCAGCCGGGAGGTCGCGTCGTTCATCGGCACCATGAATTTCTTTGACGGGCGTGTGACGGGGTCGGATGCGACGGGGATGACAGTGGACGCCGCAGGCCTCGGGTCGCTGCATATCCCCGGACCCAAGCGCGCCTTTACCGATGGCGACACAGTACATGTCGCGCTGCGTCCCGAACGGTTTGAGCTGGCCGCAGAGGCCCCGGCGGGCGAAAGCGGACACGCGCGCGGGGTTGTCAGAAACGCAGCCTATCTGGGCGAGCGCAGTCATTACTATGTCGAGCTTGAGGGAGTTGAAGCGCCGGTTGCAGTCTCTGCGCAGAACGGTATCGGCGGCTCGTTTTCAGTAACCGAAGGCAGCCCGGTCTGGCTGAAGTGGCATAACGAGGCAGCCGTCGTGCTGCGCCCGGAATGAACGCGGACGGGGAGTGATAAGTGGCAACGCCGGAAGCAACCACAAAAGCCAGCAGAACGAATGCGCGCAGCGGACGCACGGCCCCCCGCGAGGTCCGGCGGCAGCAGCTGATTGAGGCCACGATCGAGTCGATCTCGAAATATGGCATTTCGGGCACCACGATGACGACCGTGACAGGCCTTGCGGGTCTCTCGCTGGGCATCGTCAACTTTTACTTTGAGAGCAAGGAAAACCTCTTTGAGGAGACCCTGCGCTTTCTGGCTGAAGAACACCGTGCTCTGTGGCGCAGAACGGTTATCACGGACAAGCCGACGGCTGCCGGCAAGCTGCTGGCCATTGTCGACGCCGAGTTTCATCCGAAGGTCTGCAGCCACAAAAAGCTGACCGTCTGGACGGCCTTTTACGGCGAGGCGGGGTATCGCAAATCCTATCGCGAGATCATGTCGGGGATCGACACAGAACGCTGGCAGGCCTCCACGCGTCTGTGTCGTGAAATCATCGAACAGGGCAGTTACGAAGGCATGGAGGCCGAAAGCATTGCGGAGACCCTTGAAGGGCTTTTTGACGGTTTTTGCCTCAACATTTTGATCTATCCCGGCGAATTCACCCGCGAAGATGCGAGAAACAGAATTCGCGACTATCTCGCGACAGTGTTTCCTGCCCATTTTGCCGGCGGGACAACGCCGTGCTCCGGGACACCTGAATGAGCAGAGATCCGCGGTATGACATCCTCTTTGAGCCGGTACAGATCGGGCCCGTCACGGCCCCGAACCGGTTTTTTCAGGTGCCCCATTGCAACGGCATGGGCCATCAGTATCCGTCGTCGATGGCCGAGATGCGCGCCATCAAAGCCGAGGGCGGATGGGGCGTGGTAAACACCGAAGAGGCCGAGATTTCACATACCTCGGAGCTCAGCGGTGTGATTGAGGCACGGCTCTGGGACGACAGCGATATTCCGGCTCTGGCCCGTATGGTCGAGAAGGTCCATGCGCACGGTGCTCTGGCAGGTATCGAGCCTGCCCATCTTGGTGCCGGGGCTGCCAATAACTACAGCCGCGAGATCCCTATGGGCCCGTCCGCGCGCCCCGTCGATCTGTCGGAGCCCGTTCAGGCACGCGCCATGGACAAGGCCGATATCCGCGCCTTTCGTAAAATGCATGTAGATGCGGCCCTGCGCGCCAGAAAGGCAGGGTTTGACATTGTCTATGTCTATGCCGGCCACGATATGACAACGCTGATGCACTTCCTGTCGCACACCCGCAACGACCGAACCGATGAATACGGCGGCTCGCTGGAAAACCGGGTGCGGCTGATGCGCGAGGTGCTGACGGACACCAAAGAGGCAATTGGTGACACTACCGCAGTGGCGATCCGCCTCGCCGTGGACGAGATGAAGGGCAAAGATGGCATCGCCTCTGACGGTGAGGGTCGTGAGATTGTCGAAATGCTGGCTGAACTGCCCGACCTCTGGGACGTGAACGTCAGTGGCTGGGAGAATGACAGCCAGACCTCGCGGTTTTCCGAAGAGGGGTATCAGACCGACTACATTTCCTTTGTCAAAAGCCTGACCAGCAAACCGGTAGTGGGCGTCGGGCGCTTCACCTCGCCCGACACGATGGTGTCTCTGGTGAAAAAGGGCGTGCTGGACCTTATCGGCGCGGCGCGCCCGTCGATTGCCGACCCGTTCCTGCCCAAAAAGATCGACGAGGGCCGGGTGGAGGACATCCGCGAGTGCATTGGCTGCAACATCTGCGTGACAGCGGATTTTCTGGCGCACCCGATGCGCTGCACCCAGAACCCGACCATGGGCGAGGAATGGCGCAGAGGCTGGCACCCGGAGTACATCGCCGACAAATCGAACAGCGAAACGGTGCTCATCGTGGGCGCGGGCCCTGCGGGGCTTGAGGCTGCACGCGCCCTGGGACAACGCGGCCATGCGGTGACTCTGTCCGAGGGCGCAGATCACGTGGGCGGCCGCGTGGCGCGCGAAGCCACTCTGCCCGGCCTCTCTGCCTGGAAGCGCGTGGCCGATTACCGCGCGTACCGGATCAGCCAGATGCCGCAGGTGGATCTTTATCTGCAAAGCCACCTGACCGCAGCACAGGTCATGGAATTTGAGGCCGATCATGTGGTGATTGCCACTGGCGCGCGCTGGTCGGCCACGGGCATCGGGCGCAGCAACCGCCAGGGTATTCCCGCCAGTGAGGGTGCCCGCGTCATGACCGCCGATGACATTATCGCTGGCAAAACGCCCGAAGGACCGGTCGTCATTTTTGACGATGATTATTATTACATGGCCGGGCTCATCGCGGAGAAGCTGCGCGCTGACGGCCATGACGTCACCTATGTCACGCCGGCGGCGGACGTTTCGCACTGGACCCACAACACCATGGAGCAGGAGCGGATCCAGACCCGGCTCATGGAAACCGGGGTGAAGATCGTCCCGCTGCACAACGTCATTCGTGCGGGTGCCGGGGCGGTTGATCTTGAATGCGTCTATACCGGCCAGGTGACTTCCCTGCCCTGCGGGACTTTCATCCCGGTGACGATGCGGACACCGACTGACGCGCTTTATCACGATCTGATCGCCGAAGGCATGCAACCGGAAAAGGTCACCCGTATCGGCGATTGTCTGGCCCCCGGCACCATTGCCGCCGCGGTCTATGCCGGGCACCGTTTTGCACGGGAGTTTGGCGAACCGCCTGCGACCGGCGTGCCCTTCCGACGCGAACTCCCCCGGCTGGCGGCTGAATGACATGACCCGTGATCCGCGATATGATGTGCTCTTTCAGCCGGTGAAAATCGGCCCGGTAACCGCGCGCAACCGTTTTTATCAGGTGCCGCACTGCAACGGCATGGGCCGCAGTTTCCCGTCGTCGATGGCAGAGATGCGCCGCACAAAGGCCGAGGGCGGCTGGGCTGTGATCTGCACCGAGGAGATTGAAATCCACCCCTCAGGGGATCACTCACCATGGGCCGGCGGACGGCTCTGGGACGACAGCGATATCCCGGTGCTGGCGAAGATGTGCGAGGGCATTCACGAATTTGGCAGCCTCGCCGGCGCCGAGATCAATCACGCAGGGCAGATGGCCGCCAACCGCTACAGCCGCGACGTGCCGCTGGCGCCATCGCACCTGCCCGTGGCGCTGCATGACCCGGTGCAGGCCCGCGCCATGGACCACGAGGACATCCGCAATCTGCGCCGCTGGCACCGCGATGCGGCGCTGCGCGCGAAAAAGGCGGGCTTTGATCTGGTTTATGTCTATGCCGGGCATCAGCTGTCGACGATTTCGCACTTCCTCTCGCCCTACCGCAACCGGCGCTCGGACGAGTACGGCGGATCGCTTGAAAACCGCACACGGCTGTTGCGTGAAATACTGGCGGATACCAAAGACGCCGTGGGCGACACCTGTGCCGTCGCCCTGCGCTTTGCCGTCGATGAACTGATGGGGGATCTGGGGTTCACTAGCACCGGCGAGGGTCGCGATCTGATCGAAATGCTGGCCGAGGAGCCGGACCTCTGGGACGTGAACATCAGCGCCTGGGAACATGACAGCGCCACCTCACGCTTCAAGGCCCAGGGGTTTCAGGATGACTACGTGGCTTTCGTCAAAGAGGTCACCAGCAAACCCGTCGTCGGTGTCGGCCGCTATACTTCGCCCGATGCGATGGTTTCTCTGATCAACAAGGGTCGGCTCGATATGATTGGCGCGGCGCGGCCTTCGATTGCCGATCCCTTCCTGCCCAGGAAGATCGAAGAGGGCCGCATCGAGGACATCCGTGAGTGTATCGGGTGCAATATCTGTGTCTCCGGTGACAACCATTTCACGCCGATCCGCTGCACTCAGAACCCGACGATGGGCGAAGAATGGCGTAAAGGATGGCACCCCGAGCGGATCGCCCCGCGGACGGCGGATGAAACGGTGCTGATCATCGGCGCCGGACCCGCAGGTCTTGAGGCCGCGCGCGCGCTGGGACAACGCGGCTATCACGTGACGCTGGCCGATAAAGCCGGTGAGGCCGGCGGCCGTGTGACCCTCGAACGAAAGCTGCCTGGCCTCGCGGAATGGGGCCGTGTTGCGGACTACCGGACGTATCAGATCAGCCAGATGGCCAATGTGGATTTCTTTCCGGAGAGCGCCATGACGCCCGATACCATCGCCGAATTTGACGCCGATCATGTGGCAATCGCCACAGGCGCGCGCTGGACAGCGGACGGGATCGGCCGGCAGAACCCGCTGGGCATTGATTGCGCGGACGGCGCGCAGGTTCTGACGCCCGACGATGTGATGACGGGCACGGTACCCGAGGGGCCGGTTGTGGTGTTTGACGACGATCATTTTTACATGGGCGGCGTGATTGCCGAAAAGCTCCGGCGCGACGGCTGCGATGTGACGCTGGTGACCCCCGCCGGCGAGGTCTCCTCCTGGACGCACAACACTCTTGATCAGCACGCCATTCAGAAGCAGTTGCTGGAACTTGGGGTCCGCATCATCACCTCCCATAATCTCACTGCGATCCGCGCAGGCGAGGCCGATATCGGCTGCGTCTTCACCGATGCGCCGCGCAGCATTTCCTGCGAGACTGCCGTGCTCGTGACCATGCGCCGCCCGGTGGATGATCTCTGGCACGCGCGTCCGGCACTGACCCGCATAGGCGATGCGCTCGGCCCTTCGACGATCGCTGCCGCCGTCTACAGCGGGCACCGCTATGCCCGCGAACTGGGCGCACCTGACGAGGGCAACGTGCCCTTCCGCCGCGAACTCATCAACCTGTCCCCGAACTGATCAGAGGCTCATCCAGTGTCCCGAGACCCGCGTTACGACATCCTTTTCCAGCCGCAGAAAATCGGCCCGGTCACAGCCAAAAACCGGTTCTATCAGGTGCCGCACTGCACGGGCATGGGCTATCTGCGGCCCCGTATGCTGGCCGATCTGCGCGCCACTAAGGCCGAAGGCGGCTGGGGCGTGGTCTGCACGGAATATAACTCGATCCACCCCTCCTCTGACGATCTCACCCATGTCTCCGCCTCGCTCTGGGATGACAGCGACGTGCGCGCGCATTCGCTGATGACCGACAAGGTGCATGAACACGGGGCGCTGGCCGGTGCGGAGCTGTGGTATGGCGGGGCGCGCACGGCCAATATGCTGACACGTGAGATCGCGCTGGATCTCGACAGCATGCCCAACGCTGTGGGCCACCCGTTCCAGACCCGCGCCATGGACAAACAGGACATACGCGATCTGCGCCGCTGGCACCGCCGCGCCGCACTGCGCGCGCGCGAGGCAGGATTTGACGTGGTCTACGTTTACGCCACGCATACCTATCTGCTCTCCAATTTCCTCAGCCCCAAAGCCAACACGCGCAGCGACGAATATGGCGGCAGCCTCGCCAACCGCGTGCGGCTGGTGCGTGAACTCATCGAAGAGACCAAAGAGGCCGTGGGCGACCGCTGCGCAGTCGCTGTGCGCTTTTCCGCAGATGAACAGATCGGCGAGGACGGGGTGCCCATCCACGGTGAGCGGCGCGATATGTTCGGCATGCTTGCCGGCCTGCCTGACCTCTGGGACATCAACATCGCCAGTTATTTTGTCGAGATGGGGGTGTCGCGCTTTACCAAAGAGGCCGCTCTGGAGCCCTATATGGACTTCGTCAAAAGCCAGACGGATAAGCCGGTGGTCACCGTCGGACGCTTTACCTCGCCCGATACGATGGTGAGCCAGATCCGGCGCGGTATCACTGATTTCATCGGCGCAGCACGCCCCTCCATCGCAGATCCGTTCCTGCCAAAGAAAATCGAAGAGGGCCGCTTCGAAGACATCCGCGAATGCATCGGCTGCAACGTCTGCTATTCCGGCGACAGCATCGGCGTGGCCATCCGCTGCACGCAGAACCCGACAATGGGAGAAGAGTGGCGCAAAGGCTGGCATCCCGAAGAGATGAACCCGGCACGCTCTGAGGCTTCGGTGCTCGTGGTGGGCGCCGGTCCGGCGGGTCTTGAAGCCACGCGCGCGCTTGGCAGGCGCGGCTATAAGGTCACCCTGGCAGATGCCGGGCGCGAGCCGGGCGGCCGCCTGCCGCGCGAAGCCGCTCTGCCCGGCATGAACGAATACATCCGCGTGCGCGATTACCGCGTCCAGCAGTTTCACAAGATGACCAATGTCGAGGTCTTTGCCGAAAGCTCGCTGACCGCCAGAGACGTTATCGATTTCGGCGCGGATCACGTGGCCCTGGCCACCGGCGCGCGCTGGCGCAAAGACCGCTTTGACGGTGAGACCTATGTCTCTGTCGTGGCCCCGGGAAGCGATCCGGAAATTCTCACCGCCGACGACATCATGGATGGCCGGCTGCCGGATGGCCCGACGCTCGTCTATGACGAGGACGGCTATTACATGGGCGGTGTGATCGCCGAAAAGCTGAAGGCGGCGGGGCTCGCGGTCACGCTGTGCACACCCTCCGAAGTGGTCTCGGAATGGGCCGGCAAAACCTCCGAGCGGTGGACGATTCGCACCCATCTGATGAAACTCGGGATTGATCTTGAGCTTTCGCAGTCGCTCACCTTCTTTGACGGGCAGAACGCAGTGCTCTCCTGTCAGTTCACCGGCGCGGAAAAACAGCTCGCTGTGAGCGCGGTCGTCATGGTCACCCAGCGCCGCCCCGATGACGCGCTTTATCACGAGATCCTCGCGACGGTGGACGGCGATGCCGATGCCCTGCCCTTCACGCTCACGCGGATCGGGGACTGCAATGCACCCTCGATTGTGGCCGGTGCCACCTATGCTGGGCACCGCTACGCGCGAGAACTCGAAGAGGTCACAGATAAGGACATGCCGCTCAGACACGACCGTGTGGACGTGGGTCTGGTGGCGCCGTCCTCATCCACAACGCCTTCACCGGAATACCTTGAAACGCTGCTGCGGTATTACGAGGAAGAGGTTGAGGGGGAAGCTTATTTTGCAGGTCTTGCCGCGCGGATGGCTGACGAGGGCCTGCGCGAAAAGATGCAGCTTCTGGCAGATGTGGAGACATATACCGCCGCCGCTATGCGCCCGCTTGTAGAGAAATACGGCCTGACGCCCCGCGCAACGGAAAAGCTTGAGGCCAGTGGCCGGGCGCAGGCCGCTGAGGCATCAACCGACTGGGAGAAGATCATCGGAGAGATGCACCGGACCTACCCTGGCTATATTGCTGAATTTGAGCGGCTTGAGGCCATGGCCCCGCCCGAAGACCTGGCCGCGCTCCGGATAGCTACCGCACATGAAGTGGTGGCAGTTGAATTCCTGAAGCGTGAAAGCGCCGGGCGCCCGGACAGCCCCGACCCGCTGCGGCAGTTCCTGCAGACCGGCGCGGCCTGAGAATGCGCGCCCGGTGGATCACAGCGGGGGTTCTTCTGTCCACGTTAGGTGCGGCGGGCGCTTTTTATGCGCTCACCGGCTTGTCAGAACCTCCGCCCACAGCCATCGCGGAGGCCCCTGACTGCGACAGCTGCAGCGCGCGTAAACAGAACATAAAGCGCGTGCAGCAGGCGCTTAATCCTGCTCCGGCACCCGGGTCTGATTGAGCCTGTGGCAGCTGCGGTTCCTCATGTTCTCTCCGCACCGCAGATATGCGGTCAGACTGTGAGAAACTGCGTTCCGGACCCGGGGCACAGGTCGGCCATGCCCCGGTTGCTGCCCGCCGGAACCACGCTCCGAGGACGATGATGATACACATGCTCTCCAGTTTTGATCTGCGTCCCGGAGAAGATTTCGCCACCTTTGCCGGTGACTACGATGTCTTTCTCGCGGATCTGCGCGCGGCCGGCATGATCGCCGGGGCCGGCCCTCTCGGGCGGCGTGTGAACGACACGCCTATGGATACCGATGAAGCTCATACCCAGACCTGTTTTTCGGTGATGCAGTTTCGTGACCGTGCCCCGCTTGATGCCGCCTATGCGCATATCGACGCGCGCGCCCGCCCCGGAACCTCAAGCCACCTGCGGATGTACCGCCGCCTGACCAACACCGTTTTTCTGTGCTGGGAAGACGCAAGCCATGAAAAGGAAACGCCATGACGAAGACCGCCACAATCATCCGTTTTGATCCGCAGGGGCCTGACGGCCTCGAGACCTGGGAGGAGATGAACTACGCGAGCCTCGTCTCAGGTGAGCCCGTGCAGCGCGGTCACATCTATCACGAGATCGAGGCGCAGGGCTATCTCGCCGGGGTCTGGGACTGCACCGCCTTTACCGATCAGATGATGCCCTATCCGGTTGATGAATATATGCTTTTCCTCAAAGGTGATCTGTCGATGGTGCTGCCCGACGGGCGGGAGATTGATATCCGGGCAGGTGATGCTTTCGTGATCCCGAAAGGGTTCATGTGCCAGTGGAAACAGCCGGGTCCGGTGCACAAGATTTTCATGATCCTCGACGGGCCTGTGCCCGATGCAGAGAATGCCTCGCTCAGACGGATCACCGTGCCGGACCTCTCTGCACCCGACGGTGCGGATGTGACGGCTTCGCGCACCGATTTTCTGAACGCCGCAGGTACCATGCGCGTCGAGGTGCAGAGCTTTGGCGCAACGACGCAGCCTGGCAAGAAGGCCTCTGAAAACATGCTGATCTCTGTGCTGGAGGGCCGTCTGAGCCTGCATGACGGGCTGGAAGCGCATGAATTTCTGCCCGGTGATACGGCCTATATCCACCAGAATGACAGTGTGAGCTGGGAAACGGACGCCGGCACCCGGGTGATCACCGCCAGCTATATCGACATGGCTGAAGCTCAGGTCTCGGCAAACTCCTCTTCAACCTCGGATATGGCATCGGTCAGAATGTCGAACATCTGATCGACCTGCTCAGGCGAGATCGTCAGCGGCGGTGAGAAGACGCACATGTTAATGAGCGGCCGCACAATCAGCCCGCGCGCCTCACAGGCCTCGTCGAGGCGTGCCCCGAGCGTGCGCTGCACATCAAGCGGCGTATTGCGGCCGTCGATGAGTCCCTCAAGGCAGCCCAGAAGCCCCATGCCGCGCGCGTCCCCGATGATCGGCGAGGACTCGAGCGCCGTCAGCCGCTCCTGAAACTGCGGCGCGATCGCCCGGACGTGTTCCAGCAACCCGTCGCGTTCGATGATTTCAATGTTTTTCAGCGCAGCGGCACAGCACACAGGATGCGCCGAATAGGTATATCCGTTGGGAAAGAGCACATCGTGATCGGCGCCTGTCATGCGCTCCATCACCCGGTCGGAGATGATGCAGGCCCCCAGCGGCAGATAGCCCGACGTAATCCCCTTGGCGCAGGTGATGATATCGGGCTCGATCCCGAAGACCTCTTCAGACGCAAACCAGTGCCCGAGACGTCCGAACGCCGTAACGACCTCGTCTGAGATATACAGGATATCGTGCCTGCGGCAGAGCTCCAGCGTGCGGCGGTGATAGCCTTCGGGCGGGATGATCACGCCGCCGGAACAAAGCACCGGTTCGGCGATAAAGGCACCGATGTACTCCGGGCCCACATCGGCGATCAAGCGTTCAAGGTCATCGACCTTGGCGTCACACCAGGCCGCCTCAGACATGCCCTCCGGTCGGATGTAAGGATTGACGTCCGGCAGAAACCGCACGAGCCGGTCCTCAAAATCGAAACAGCTTTTGTCGCGTTCTTTGCCCGTCACGCTTGCGGCAAGATAGGTGGACCCGTGATAGCCCTTTTCCCGGGCGATGATAATCTTTTTCCCGGGCCGCCCGAGCCGGTTGTTCATGAACTGCATCGTGCGCAGCGCGGTATCCACCGCCGTTGAGCCACCGGTGGTGAACATCACAGTGTTGAGGTTTTCGGGCGCCATGGCCGCAACTTTTTCCGCAAGTGCTGCAGCCGGTGCGGTGGTCGAAGACCAGGGCGAGGCATAGGGCAATTCCATTACCTGGGCTGCAATGGCATCGGCCATTTCCTTGCGGCCATAGCCGATCTGCACCGCCCACATGCCCGCCGGCCCGTCGATCAGGCGACGCCCGGCGCCGTCATAGACGTATATCCCGTCGCCCCGGGTGAATGCATACCGCTCGCCTTCCTTCCAGGATCCCATATGCTCCCAGGGGTGCAGATGGTGCTTCTGATCGACGTCCAGCATATGGTCGATTGCGCGGTTGTGGCCTGCTTTCGGTGTCACGTGGTCATCTCCTCGTGCCGCGTCAGAGCAGGCACCTGGTGCTGTTTTTAAGAAGTGCCGTCAGTATGGCACGATTGAACGGATATTCAATCGCCAGGGCAGCACTCCGGGCCGTGCGGGCGCGCACACGGGCGACACAGCACAAAAATCAGACCACAGGTGCCGATCTCCTGGCAGAATGGTTGCGCAGTCAGGGCCGGCGCCAGCTCAGACCCCGCCCGGCCTGCACGGGCGGCCCCTGCCCGGCCGGCTCACACCGGTTTGCGCCCGCGAATGTGATGCGGGCAATGCTCTGCGCTCTCAAGGACACCCACGAGCTTGCTCCAGATTGCGATCTGATGATCAATGAAAGCCTGCCCGTGCCGTTCACTCAGTCGGCCGCGTTCCGCGCCTGTGAGCCATGCCAGTTCTTCGCGGGCAACGCCGCTGTACCAGGGGTTGCGGTTGACCAGTTCGACGTCGGTGAACCCTGCCGCCTGCATCGCTTTGGCATAGGCCGAGGGCGATGCCATGGCAAAATCGAGCCCTTCCTCCCTGATGTAGTCCGCCATCTCCGGCGAGGGAGCTTCATCATGGCTGATCAGCCAGTCCGATACGGCAAACCGGCCTCCGGGCCGCAGCACGCGGAAGGCATCTGCGGTCAGTGCCGCTTTGTCCGGGATGTGGATGATCGAGTCTTTCGAAAAAACCAGATCAAATGTGCCATCTCCGAAAGGAAACGGGCCGGGGCTGACTTTCACGATTTCGACTTTATCCGACAGGACCTCGCGCGCGACACGCGCCCGCGCAGCGTCACAGACGGGATCCTCCACGTCTATTCCCGTCACCTTTGCCGCGCCGTAGTCGCGCGCCAGCAGGACCGCACAGGCTCCCGAGCCGGATCCGATATCCAGCACGTGTTTGCCGGCCACGTCGACGCCGGTCAGAACCCGCCCGACTTCATCCGCGCCGCCAGGGGAGAGAAAGCCATCGCCCCAGATGTCTTCAAGGAAATCAATATGCTGTTTGTCGTATAAAATATCGTCGCTCATCAGAACCCTCCGTGCCCCTTCCAGTGAACAGGCAAAGCTGCTGATCTGGCAAGCAGGTTTGGCAGGAGCACCGCAAATTCGGCCCGACCGGAGCACGAAGGACAGTAAATCGTGCGGCATCGCTCAGCGGTTCGATGAATCGTCGCGGCACTGTAAACGCCCGGAAGGGCCCATTGCCCGAGGCGACCGGCCCGCCGCGACCAGCCGTGGGCGCAGCGATCCGCCCGTCGTTATGGCCTCCGGCGTTTTGCTGACCATATCATCGCGGTCCGGTATCCGGCGTCCTCCAGCAGAACACGCCTTGAGTACCACCCCGCCGGACAGACGACAAAAGCAGCGTCTCTGCCCCGGCGCGCAAAGGCCGCCTCAGCCGCGCGCAGGAGTGCAAGTGCGCCGTCACCTCCGCTGCCCGGCAGAGCAGCGTCAGCGAGACCGGTATGGTACCAGTCGTCAATAACGCCTGTCGCGCCAGTGTCATGCGCGGGCGGAAAGTGAAGCCGCGACGCCGGTTGCGCAATCACATAGCCGTCGGGTATTTCGGCTGGTCCCGTCACCATCATGTCGCGGTCGGAAAGAGTCAGGCTGCGCGTCATCCAGCCTGAAAACCTTGTATCCGCCTCAGGGTGAACTTCCCAGAACGGGTCGATCTCAGACAGAACCTGCCGGTTTTCGGCGCTTCGGCTGACGATACCGGGGACATCCGCCGGCGTTGCGGAGCGGACGCCAGGCGGCATCTCCGTGTCGGTCAGACCGGTGCTTGAGAGATAGAGTGTCAGGGGGTCATAGCCCGCCCCCTCAAAGACATCCCGCCAGCCCCCTGCCGGCACAAAAGAGGCCAGGATGATCTCTGCGCCGGCCTCCTGCAGTGCCTTTTCCGCAGCATCAACAAGTGCTGCGGCCGTCTCCTCCGACGCACCCGGGGCGACGAAACAGTCCGGCAGGATCAGCCCGGGATCACCCTTTGCACCCACATAAACAGGCGGTACCGGCAGCAGCATGGAATGCGCCACACCTGTGATCCTGTCTCCGGACTCCGCGACCTGCCAGATTTGCCGGAAAGGCTGCTGCGCATCCGACAGCGCACCGGTCAGGGCCGTTTTGATCTGCTGTGGCGCATCACGGGCAATTTTCCACAGCACCGGGTCGACGGCCTGACGCTCCGCCGCATCCAGCATCAGAAGATCAGTCATTCGGGGAATGTCAGCGGGCGTGGCCGGGCGGATGATCTGCGTCATATCTCTTTTCTCAGGTCAGTCAGTTAAACGGGTGCAACACCAGTATCAACGGCCCGCACGTATTTGACAAAGCAGGACTTTTGCACAAGCGTTCAGAAAAACTATCGGCCGGGAGCGCGATGATGAAGCACCTTAACCTCAATGCTCTGAGGGTTTTCACAATCGTGGCGCGACATGGCAACCTCCGGCACGCCGCGAACGAGCTGAATATCTCACGCGGAGCCGTCTCCCAGCGGATCAGGCAGCTTGAAACCGACCTCGGCGTGGCGTTGCTGGTCCGGCAGGCGCGCGGCGTGTCGCTTACGACCGAAGGGGAGCGGTGGCAGGCGGCGGCAGATGACGCCCTCGCTATTCTGGAAACGGCCTTTGCAGGCAGTGCTGAGGCGGACGACAGCGTGACCTTTCACCTTGGTTCATCGACCGCATCCAAATGGCTGATGCCCCGGATGAACCGCTTTGCCGCCAGGTTTCCGGATATCTCTTTGCGGACGGAAGTCCACGAGCGCATGCTCTCGCGCAGCCTTGGGCGCAACGAGATCGCCATCTGGCCCGGCTCTTCACCGGACCCTGATCGCGCTCATAATTCGCGACCTCTGACCGACATCCGCCTGGTGGCCGTGTGCAGTCCGGATTTTCCTCGACCGGAAAGCCCCCTCGGGACGGACACTCTGCTGACGCTGCCCCTGCTTCAGGATGCGCATCTCAGATGGGAACGGCTGATCGGAGCGACAGGACACAGTGCCAGCCACAGGCTGCTCAATTTCGACCGGTCTGCTCTGGCACTTGAGGCGGCCATCGGGGGACACGGGGTCGCCATGGCACCCGATTACATGATCGCAGACGATCTGCGCGCGAAAAGACTGGTGCAGATCTGGGCCAGCCCGGTACCATCCGGTGAAAAGCTTTACGTCTCCTGGTCGCGGCACCATCAGGGACAACGACAGACGGGTCGGATCGCTGACTGGATCGCATCCGAATTTGACATCGAAGAAACGCTCAGCCCGGCAAACAAGAAACTGACCGACACCTCTTGGTCAGACTGATCCTGATGCACTGATACCCGCCTGTCACAAGGCCGGATCACCCGATGTGGCGAGACAGGTCGGGCAGCGGCGCTGTAAACCCGCCCGTAACTGCGGCCTTCCCGCACAACGTGCACGCAATCGGGACAAAACCGTTGACGCAACCGCCCTGCCGCGCAATGCCTGCGCTGAGCGGCGGGCAGGTTAAGATCTGCCGGGCGCAGCACGCAGCACTGTCTGATGTTCATCAGACGCATGAGGTTCACCAATGGCGACACTTACCCCGAACCTCAAAGGTGCGCTGCTGGGCCTCGCCGGCTTTGCAATCTACGCGACCAATGATGTCATCGTGAAAGTGCTTGGCCAGACATACGCACCGATTCAGACCCTGTTTTTCCTTGTGCTCTTCGGCTTTCCGGTTGCTCTGGTGATGCTTGTGAGCGACCCGACCGAGGCGAGCCTGCGCGCAAGGCGTCCGCTGTGGGTTGGCGTTCGGGTCGTGGGCTATCTCGTGAATTCGCTGTGCGGGTTCTATGCTTTTGCGGTGCTTCCGCTGGCGCAGGTCTACAGTCTTCTCTTTACAGGTCCGCTGATGATCACGCTGCTTGCGGTGCCGATCCTCGGCGAGCGCCTTGGTATCCAGCGTCTCGGTGCGGTTCTGGTTGGATTTGCCGGCGTTCTGGTGGTGCTGCGTCCGGGTGGTGATGCCGGGCTGGGTCCCGGTCACCTGGCGGCATTCGGCGCGGCCTTTGGCGGGGCGCTGGCGGCCGTAGCAGGCCGGAAAGTGGGAGAGGTTGAGCGCAGCGCAGTCCTGCTGCTCTATCCGATGCTGGCGGCTTTCGTGCTCACGGGCGCAGCACTCCCGTCTGTTTATATACCTGTGCCCCTCGACCATCTGGCGCTTTTTGCCCTCGTCGCGGCCCTCAACTTCGCAGCCTCTCTTACCGTGATTGCCGCGTTCCGCTCCGGCGAAGCGGCGGTTGTCTCGCCGATGAATTACAGCCAGATCCTGTGGGCGACGGCGTTCGGCGCATTGCTGTTCGGCGAGTTTCCCGACCTGGGGACGCTGCTGGGCAGCGCAATCATCATTTCTTCCGGAATTTACATCCTTATACGCGAACAGACTGGTACACGTTCAGTTATGCGCCCGGTGCTCACGACCCTATCCAGAGTTCCTATTGCGCCGGCAGCCTGGCGCGCGGCCGGTCTGAGGCGACGGTCAGGACGGCCTTCGGGGGACAGCTGAGAATAAACACAAAATCACAGGCCGTGGCCTGATCGCGCCAGGGTCACCAGTGAGCCTGCCGGATTGCCGGATCAACTGCTCCGATAGCTCAAGTTTTATTCAACAAACAGGTTTCTGATCGCTGCGGCTTAAAAGTTCCTAACCTTTTCGGTGCCATAGAAAGGTGGAACAAAAGAAGACCCCGACAATGATCCCTGCTCAGATATTCAATCAAATCAAGGACAAATGCACCGAAGGTCTGGTTCTTGCACTGGCATCGGAGGATGACGGTGCGGTGATGGAAGTCCGGTGGTGCAACAGGGCCTTCACGGGGATTACAGGGTATGATTTTTCCGAGGCTCTGGGACAGCGGGGAACCGTTCTGATCGGTCCGGATCTCGAACAGGGCGTTCATCTCTTCATCATCGAAAAACTGATGAACTGGGAAAATTTTTCGATCAGGACCCGCAACAATCGAAAGAACGGCGAACTCTACCGGCAGCGCATGACCTGGACGCATCTGTCCGATCCCGACACGGGAAACCACTGGTGGCTCTGTTCGATTATCGAACTGGGTGACGAACGCACCGGACTTGCAAAGCCTGCGAGTAAAGACCCTGAGATCGCGGATCAGGAAAGCTACGAACGCGCGATCGCGCGGGTCCTGCGTCTGGAGAAAGAGAACACCCGCCTGCACGAGCTTGCAAAGGCAGTTGCACGTGACGCAAACGAAGACGCGCTGACAGGTCTGTCGAACCGGCGGCACTTTGAAGTCGAGCTGAAAACCTGGATCAATAACCTGAAAGATCACGGAACCGAATTTGCCGTGCTTTACATAGATCTGGATCGTTTCAAGTTCGTAAATGACACGCTCGGACACGATGCAGGGGACCGTCTCCTGGTATCTGTCGCTGCGATGTTGCGGGATCTGACCAGCGAATCTGATCTGGTGGCGCGACTGGGTGGTGACGAATTCGTCATTCTGAAGCCACTCGGGACGAGCGCGCTCAATATCAGCAATCTGGCGGATGAAATTGTCGGTCGCATGCAGGCGCCGGTCACCTGCGAGGGCAAATCAACGGCCTGCAGCGCGAGTGTCGGCGTAGCAATTGCCAAAGCAAATATGGAAGATCCCGAACAGGTGGTCGCCGATTCCGATGCCGCGCTCTATCATGCCAAGTCACAGGGTAAGGGGCGGTGGTCCTTTTTCACCGAAGAGATGCATGCAAGTTCCATCGCGACCAAGCAGCTGGCATCGGACCTGCTGATTGCATGCGAAAGACGAGAGTTTATACCGTATTTTCAGCCTCTCATTGATGCCTCGACAGGCCGGATTGCGAGTGCGGAGATGCTGGTAAGGTGGGCGCATCCGACAAAAGGGGTGCTCGCACCGGCTGCATTTCTTGATACCGCGGCGAACATGGGCATCCTGAAAAGGGTCGATGAAATCATCTTTGACAGCCTGCACGGGGCTCTTTCAAACTTTGATGAGGCCGGCGTCGATCTTCCCCGGGTCGCCGTAAATGTCTCGGCCGGGAGGCTGGCAGATCCTTCTTTCGTCCATGATATCAAAAGCTCCGGCATCGACCCCGGAAGGCTGACGGTCGAAATCCTCGAGTCGGTTTATCTCGACCGGATGGGCGACGTCGTCCGCTGGACGATCGACGAGCTTGACGAACTGGGTGTTACGATCGCGCTCGACGACTTCGGAACAGGTCATGCGTCAGTGCAGGGCCTCCTGCAGATCAGACCCTCTATCCTGAAGATCGATCGCAGTTTCATCCAGCCTGTTGTGAGTAATGTGAGTGCGAGGTCGCTGGTTGCGTCAATTATCGGCATCGGAAAGAGCCTGGGAATGCGCGTCGTTGCGGAAGGCGTCGAATCCGAAGAGCACGCAGTGATCGTCACGAAAATGGGGTGTGATTACCTGCAGGGTTTCTTTTTCGGAAAACCTATGAGCGAGGAAGATCTGCGCAACAGGCTTCTTGAGACAGGGGGCATTTTCTGGTCCCGCGCACTATCGGAAACCGACGGCAACACAGGCCGCCGCGCCGGGGGCGCGATCTGAGGTTTCAGTTCGCTGTGAATACGCGGGCCCCGGGTGCTACCGGCGCAATTCTGAAACGACATGGCTTCAGAACGGCGGGCGCGGTCGGACCCGGGGAATGGGTCTGGTCCGGCACAGAAGTACTCTTCGGAACCGCCGGTCTACGCGGCAGCGGTCTCAGCGAGTTCAATCGCGCGGGAAAGCGCCTTCGCGGAGCAGGTCTCTGGTGGGAGTGCAGCACATACCTGCCGACGACCAGGCCCGGTTTCAAAGACGCAGGACACATATGCGCCTTCAGCGACGACCGAGGCACAGGGGATCCACCGGCCTCCCGGGCCTTCGACGGCCTTTCCGGTAATCGCGTTGACGGATCCTGCCGGCGGACAGGACAAAAGAACAGACGTTTCAAACAGTTTGTCGAGACTCATGATGCCCCCTTTCGCTGCCCGATAGTCGGTCCCCGGTCTGACCAAAATATGGCTCACCCCGCGTTTCTGCCCTGCTCGTGCCGTATATGAGGCCCCGAACGAAACCGGATCAGACCCTGGCCATGCTTCAGCACCTGCATCCGCCCTCAGCATCCCGCCTTAAATAAATTGATTTCAAATACTTAACGCACCCCGAATGCCATGGCTGATATGCCTCCAATTCTATGAGTTTTCCTCAGTTTTGTCACTTTTCCCGCAGGGTGCCCCGGATCGGGCAGCGCTTTGCGGACCGGTAAGTCGTACAGCGCCAGACAAACATAACCGGGACAATTCCTGCTATCATTGCGTTCGTTTCTGGTGACCACGACCACGTCCTAAAGAGCTCCGGCCGGTCAGGAATTCGCCTAAAAGCGCGCGACCGGCCAGCACGGCAGTCCTGGCATAAAATAGGCCCACGAAACCGGGTAAAACTTTACGGACAAAAAAGGTGGCTAACCCATCATTAACCAATTGATGGGAACCTGCATCTGAATAAGCAGAAAGGGGCGGTTGGATGGGAATGTCACCAGGCAGGCTGTTTGAAATGATGACACGGCTCGCGGGTATCCTTCGTGTTCTGGAGGATGCGGGGATCCGGGTCGAAACCGGTGATGATTTTGCGCGATATCGCGTTTACCGCAGCCAGCAATCCGATCGCGGCCCGATCTACCCGATGTTCGATGTGGCAAGTTCATATATTGACCGGACGAACGGATTCTGGATCTGCGGATTCAATGCAGACGACGAACTGATCCACACGCAGGCAGTGCGCCTTCTCGACCTTTCCGTCGGTTCACTGGGCGACCACCTGAACAGCCACCGTCACAAATACATAACCCCCGATACCACGCCCGACCCGGACCTGACGTTTTACTCAGGCCCGGAAGCACTCCGAACGATACACGGAAAGGTCTGTTATCACGGTGATTTCTGGCTCCGCGCCGGTGGTCTTGGCGGCCCACGCAGTCAGGGCGTGACATCTCTTTTGTCACGCATACTGCTCGAAATCATGGTCAGTGCCTGGAAGCCATCTTTCGTTTTTGCACTGGTCCCCAAACAACTGGCGGCCAAAGGCGCCCACCTTCGGTATGGCTACTGCCATTGTGAACCGGGCCGGTGGCTGGGCCCCGACCAGCAGGTGACCGAAGAAGACTATCTGATCTGGATGAGCGAAAAAGACATGGTTAATCTTGTGGCGCGGTCGCCGCAAAGCAACCGACGCGACGAAAGGTTTCCGGTCGTCCGGTCGAACAAAAATACCTCTGATGCAGAGACCGAACTGAACGCACGAGCAAATGCCTGAGAGACGGTCGTGGAACTGAGGCCCCATACGCCGGAAATTGAACGCGCCCGCCCGGTCTCCCTGGCAGCGCGCACAGCAATCACAGGACCAATCGCGGCAAACATCGCCTTCGTCATGGAGTTGACGCTGGTACCCCTGCTATTGCCGGCGATCCGAATGCATTTCGGTCTTGCCATCAGCGATCTTGTCTGGGTCTTCAACGCCTATGGGATCGCAGTGGCTGTCGGCGTTCTTTTCGGGGGCTGGTTCGGCGACGCATATAGTATCCGGAAAGTTTTCGCCTGCGGGGTCGCCTTTTTCGCTGCCGGAGCGCTCCTCGTGGCCGCCGCCGGTAGTTTCGAGACTCTCATTCTGGGCCGCGCTCTGCAGGGCCTGGGCGGTGGGATCTTTTCCCCTCTCATTCCCGTTCTGCTGACGCGGGCCGCGCCGCTGAAACCGGGTCGGATGCTGATCGTCTGGGGCAGCATAGCGGGATACGTCGCCGCCTTCGCGCCGCTGTTTTACGGCAGCCTCCTTGGCGACTTCAGCTGGAATCTTGCTTTTGTGCTGAATGCTGTGATTGCGGGTATCGCACTGGTGATCCTCTTTGGTTCGCCCGATGCCGTCGATCCCGCGCGGCCTGCCGGCGCGCCACAAAACTATATGCTGCTCTTTCGGGAAAGCGAGCTCTGGATAACCTTCCTTTATGTATTCTGTACCTACGGGGCCATCACTTATTATCTTTTCCGGCTGCCGGTCTGGCTTTCGGGCAATGACGTCAGAACGGCGAGTGTGGGTATGGTGCTGTCGATCATGTGGCTGACCTTTTGCGGTTCCAGCACTCTGTTGCGAAACCTCGTGGACAAGCCGCACATCCGGACGATCATGCTGGCGGCGCCTTTCCTCATCTCCGCTGCATTTCTATTTTTATTTTACAACGACAGCACTGTGCTGGTGATTTTATCTGCGATTCTTGTCGGGGTGGGCCTCGCGTGCAGCAACGCACCATCGACACAACTTATACTGAAATTTGCCCCTCCGGGCATGAGCGCGGTCTCGACGAGCCTCGACATAACCTTCGCACGGCTCGGTGGCATTATGACGATAGCCTTACTCGCCGAGACGGAGTTTGTAACTGCCGCTTTTTGGATCTGTCTGTTGTGTATTCCGGGAGCACTCTGTGCGCTCAGGCTGGGCAGGAAAATCACCGTTAGTATGTGACAGACTGGGAAGGAAACAGATTTCAGTCCGGAGAGGCGTCATCCTGGCCGCATTGCGGTGATGCGGGTGAAGCGCGCAACCCGCAGAACGGCCGTGGCAGATTAATTCGAACCAGTCTCAGGTTACCGTCGAATTTTCAAATCTATGCCGAACGAAGCTGGCGCCGCTCGGCGAGGGCGGCGGTTCGCCCGGTCTTGAAATGATCTCTCCTGTAGAGGGCGCCTCCCTGATTGAAATAGCTTTAAGCTGAGGAGCGGGCGGCGGCGAATTTCTGCAAACGTTGCATACGTCGGGAACTCTGTACGGACCGCTCCCTTCATCGGAAAGACAGGTGAGAATTCTCAGGTCTGTTGTTCGTCCTGCGGCCCGCTTCCTGCCTTTCCACGTTGCCGATGTCCTTGCTTGCAGCTCTGTAAAACCGGAGTTTATCAGTTACCAGAAAATGAGGGCGATCCTGGCGCTTTATCGATCTTCTGAGAAATTTCGATGCCGCGCTTGTGCAGCAGGCCCTCAGAATTGCGCAGCGAAAGCGGGGACCGAATATACAGCATGACCGCCGGTCAGATGATTTCGGAACAGCTGTGAGAGTCCCTGAATGCGTCGGACCACGGTCATGTTCTGAAGCAAAGAAAGCGGCCTGCGCGCCTCAACCCAACCCCTTCTGATAAGGCCATAGCGCGAACTCTTTCGGGAAATTCTCTTAAAAACTGACAGCGCTGATTTCAAATCCGTACAGAACCGGCTTTCTTTTAAGGCCCACCATAGCGGCCTGAAATGGCCGAACCTTCTTTCAATCTCTGCTTGTCGGGTCGTTTGCCCAGGCACAGGCAGTAAGCTCAATTACTCAGTATCGCCTCGGAGCCCCGCTACAATCGGGATGCTTCAGACAGTGCGTTTCACGTCGGAGCAGGAGACCAAGTGATAAACGCCTAAAGGTTCGAAGTTTTAAGCAAAGCGCAGGCAAACGACACTCAATACTCCGTAATCACACCCCCACTGCCCGGGTCCACACGGTGTCAGGATACTCATCATCGGGCCTTCCGTGAAAATCTGATGCTGACGAATGTGGCCATGCCAGACTGTTTTGGAAGATGCATGGGACCTGACAGCCGCCCTCAATAACTGCGCGCAGGAGTCCGATATCGTTGCCGCTGTTGGTCAGGGCCCCGACACTCATATCCTGCACTGCGGTCAAACCAAGGGCCGCGCCCTGATCGAAAAGACCCCTGACCGCTGCCATCATTGCGCTTTGCGTCGGCGTCGGGGTCTTCGAAAGGAATGGCATATAAGCCGGGGGCTCCTCTATGCGACCCGTCAGATCACCATTGGCATCGCGGACATACCGCGCCGTTGCAGGATCCGGCGTGTCACGGGTGATCCCCAATTCCGCAAAACCCATCGAATTTGAATATGCGACATGCCCATTGCTTTCGAGCATGAAGAAGGGATTGTCGGGCGACAGCGCATTCAGATCCGACAATGTGGGAATCTGGGCACCGGGCGTCAGCATCGGATCAAAATTCGCGACAAAGACCCATTCACCCGGCGCCGTTTGTCCGACGGCCGCGCGCAGTTTCGCCAGCACCTCATCAAACGAATTGACCGCAAAGATGCTCACATCCGTGAACGACAACAGCGTTGTCAGTGAGGTGTGCATATGGGGTTCAATCAGGCCGGGCATCAGAGTTCTACCATCAAGGTCGACAACCTGCGTGGAAGGGCCGCGCAAACCATCGATTTCATCGCGACCGCCGACGGCCAGGATGCGTCCGCCCGTTACAGCAACAGCTTCGGCGCGCGGCATGTTCGGATCCATCGTGATGATCGGGCCACCTGAAAAGATGATCTCAGCGGCCTCCCGGGCCCATGCGCCGGTCGGAACGAGCCCCGCAAGGCAGGCGGCCGAGCTGCCTGCCAGGAACCCGCGTCGGTCAGAGTGAGGTGATAATGCCATTCTGATTTCCTTTTCATTGTATCCCGGGGCCTGACGACGGCACCCCCTGTGAAAGTTATTCGTGCAGAAAAGACGTTCGAGTATCCGGCCTTTGCCTACTCCGCGAACAGCCCTGATGTCGCGATGGGACGCAGATACCGATGAAACGAGTCGTCCGGAACGTTCGTCGAGAAGAAAGCAATCACGAGGTCCTTGCCTGGCGACACATAGAGCGCCTGCGATTGCAGTCCTGCTTTCCAAAGATCACCATCCGGCCAGACTGCATCCCACTGCCGGCTGTTGGTGATCATCGTGTCATCATTCAGCCTGTCGATGAAGACAGGTCCGTCAAATCCATTTCGGTAGAACTCCGGCGCGCGGACGCCGCCCTGAATGCGCGAGATCACCTCTTCACTGACAACCCTTTCGGTGGCGGTCTTGTCCCAGCTTGGCGTATAGAGCATCCCGAACCGGGCCAGAACGCGCAGACTGCCGGACACCACGCCATGGGCGGTTGCTGTCCCATAGGGCGAGAGGTGGACCATCAGCGGCCCTTCGGCGCCTACCCTCGACCATACGTATTTATCAAGCAGCTGCGCCCACGGCTCGCCACCGACGGCTTCGGCAATCAGGACAAGCATCTCGGTCGTCGGCGAGCCATATTCTAGCTTTTCTCCCGGCGGGCTGACCGACACTGCATCCTGCAGCACCTGAGGCACGGTTTCATTGCGTTTGTTATATTGAAAACCGAACTCAGCGTTGAAAAGCCGCGTCGCGATCGAATTAGGATCGGCACGGGTTTTGTCGTTTTCCTCGGAGTTCATGCCGGGCGTCATATCCAGAATGTCGATCAGCCTGATCGGCGCCCATCCTGTATGCGCCCAGTCCGGCATGATCTCACCCACGGTCTGATCCTGTGACAAAAGCCCCTCGTCAATGAGGTGGTCTATTACGATGCTGGTCAGCGGTTTTGCCGTCGACATCCAGACATGTGCGTCCCACGGGTTCAGACCGGGGTATTCTTCAAAAACGACGCGGCCCTTATGAATGATAATGATGGCCTTGGCATAGCTTTCAGGGTGCGCCAGCCAGTCATTCAGGGAAAGCGTTCCGAAATTTTTGGTGTCTGCCGTGATCTCGCCGATTTCGGGCATGATGGCCTCTTCCAGCGGCATATAGGGCACCTGAACGGGAAGATACGCGGTATTCATGACCTCCGATGTGCGCTGAGACCACCAGACCGAAGCGTCGCCGCCGCTCAACAGGTTTGGAAGATTGTAGTTGGAACGGAAGTTCTCAACCTGCTCAAGGGTAAATCCGTTCTTGAATTCAGCGACCGGCGTTCGGTCCTGAGCGCTGGCACTCAACGGCATGGTCAATGCTGCTCCCAGGGCAATGGTTTTTAAAGTGGTATCTTTCAAAACGTCACTCCTTTTTTGTTTTCGTTCAATCGGTCATTTCCATCGAAGGGCGGGCCTTGGTTTCAACTGCGCGACATACAATCGTCAGGCTGGTTCTTTGCGGATGGTCCACGCCATAAACCCAATCGAAAACCCTTCGGCCAGGAATTGTACGCCCATGAAAATACGGGGGAAAAGCAAACTCATACCCGGATTTGCGAGAAGCCAGACAGAAATAAGCACACCCAGGATGCCGCTACCCGGCACCCACCCCCAACAAGGGAAGGGGCGGATGCTGAGCGAAAACACGATTTCGGCAATGCCCTGGATCATAAAAAAGACGACCATGAACAAGGCACGGCCCGCGCGTCAGTTCATCTCGTCTTTGTAGATCACGCCGCCCTTCATAATCAGGTCGAGCGTTTCTTCGTAATCCTGTAGAATTGAGATGTCTTCAAGCGGGTTGCCGTCGATGAGAAGCAGGTCGGCGTGCGCGCCTTCTTCAATCTTTCCGACCACGCCGGGGTAAGGGCTGCGGTCGCCTGACAACTGCAGCAACTCGCCCGACAATGACGTTGCCTGTTCCAGCACTTCGGCCGGTGTAAACCACTTTGTCCGCTCTACAAATTCGCGATTCTGGTCTGCGCAGGCTTCCGGGTTAACGACGACATCGGTGCCAAAAGCGATCTTGATGTCATACTGCTTTGCCAATGCAAACATCTGGTCAAGACCAGCGGTAACCATCCGCCCCTTGGCCAGTCGCACCGGGCCAAGATCCGGCGAAAACGTCAGATAAACCACAACCTGCGGACTCAGCCAAACACCGTTATCCGCCATCATCTGTGCGATTTCGTCATCAATGAGATTGCCGTGTTCGATTGACTTGATCCCATTCTCGATGGCCTGTTTGATGCCGTCGATGGTGTAGACATGTGCAGTGACGTAGGTGCCGAAACCTTCCGCCACCTCAACTGCAGCCCGGATTTCATCTGCGGTGAACTGGCGCCCGTCAATCGGATCGAATTCCGTGCCGACACCGCCGGCAAGGTGCATTTTCAACTGGCTTGCCCCGCGCTTGAGCTGCTCTCTGGCGGCGGCAAGCACGTCGTCACGGCCATTGACGATCCGGCTGTACCCGAGACGCTCCAGATTGTTTTCCGGCCCGCCGAACTCACGCGGGTTCATGAAGCGGGGGTTTGCGTCGCCATGGCCGCCAAACTGAGAAATCGCGCGCAGCGAGGGCCAGACGCGTGGTCCGGCGATCAGGCCCCGATCTGACGCAAGTTTCGCCCCCCAGGACGCGCCCCCCACATCCCGGATGCTGGTGAAACCACGCATAAGCAGACGTTCCGCTTCCTGCCCCGCAATGATCCCGATGTAGTCGAGGTCGGGCGCATTCGACCCGGCCATATCCATGACAGGCACGCTGCACAGGCTGAGATGGTAGTGGACGTCGGTGAAGCCGGGCGACATAACCCGCCCACCAGCATCGATGATGGTCGCGCCCTCTGGTGCTGTCAGTGACGCACCAACCTCGGCGATCATGCCATTTTGGATCAACACATCCTGGTTATCGATCAAATCCGGCCCTACGCCATCAAAAATGCGCGCGCCGGTAATAAGGGTACCGGGGTCTTCTGCTGCGTCCTGGCCCATAGCCATGCTCGCCGCAAGAATGCCGGCCACCAGCGGGAAGGTAAAACTTCTTTTCCGAAATTTCATTTGAATCTCCAGTTGATTAATTGTTGAGGTAAATCGTCCGGATGACGATGTTGCATTAGACGCAGCCCCAAACGCTGCCTTTCATGTTCTGGCCACCAGTTATGGTACAGGCTCTTCACGCCGGTTGGCGCCAGTCTGGCGCATCATCACCATAGTTTCGGCATCAAGCAGTTGTAGCACGCGCTCGACACCCTTCTGGCCGAATACCGCCAGACCCCGTATGTACAAGCGTCCGACACAAACCGCATCAGCCCCCATACACAGCGCTTTCACGATGTCCGCGCCCCGTCGAAAACCGGAATCCACAATGACAGGGACCGCTCCGTTAACCTCGCGGATAACTTCGGGCAGCGCATCGATTACAACCAGACCCGCCTCATCCGCACGTCCGCCGTGGTTGGAAACCACGATGCCGTCAAAGCCCCGCCTGACCGCGATCGCTGCGTCCTGCCCGGACAGCAGCCCCTTGACGACAACTTTCATGCTGGTGGTGTCCCGGAGACGCCCGAGTTTGTCCCATATCATTTCCGGGTCCATCGGATTCGTAACACCCGTCAGGTCAAAGTCCCGGTACATTGGCAGAAACCTGGCTTTCTCCTGCAGCATTGTCCCGCCATGGCACATCGCGCAGTTCCGCGTGTCTGACCGGCGCAGAATTCCCCTGGTTTCCGGAACCCGCTGCCCCACAGGCTCAACAGTCACACCCGGGACCGGGCAGCCAGCCTCTTCAGCTCTTTTTATCCGCTGCTGAGCCCGGTAAAATACATTACTCTCGCAGAGCTGAAACCAATCGGGTTTGCCTCTTGCTTCATTCACCTTGTCCGGCGGCGTTTTGGTCTGAATGGAGAGGATCTGCAGGTGATTTTGAGATTTTGCCGCGCGTGCAACCGCTGCTTCGGCGTCGCGATGGAACACATTTTGAGAGCAGACCGGCGCCAACCCGACCGGCGAGGAAAACTGTTCGCCCAACAGAGTTGTCGATAAATCGGGTGTGCTGACATCCACCGGCCGCTGCGGTCGAAGATGACAGTCCTTTAGTGCAGCCCGGTTCGCATGCAGCGTCTCGTCGCCCGAAACGCCGGACTGAAGGCAACCCGAATGTGACGGAGGCAACCGCACTTTTGTGATCGCCTCAAAATTAAATACGTTCACGGCCTCCTCCGGCGAGCAATCAATCCCTCAGCAACGTTCAACCACATCTGATCGGCGGGCAGGTCGTCCGTCCGCATGATAAGCTCAGCCAGCGCCGGACCAGCACCGGCCGCAAGAAGCGGAGATGCAGCTGGATACTTCATGAACCGGCGCCTACCGCGTGCCTCACTGTGATCACAGACACTGGTCATTCCGATTCTCCCCTCAAGCGCAACAACTTTCAGTCGCCGTGACCGGGTAGGTCAGTACGAAACAGGCCGAGCAGTGCGATAATGTTCAGCACGGTCCCAAATGCGTTGATGGCAACGGCAGTGGCCCAGGCGCCGAAGCCGGCATAAAATTCGAGCCCTGTTTGCAGATAGCGGGTGATGTTTCCAACCACGCCACCGAATCCGAAGAGTAAAATGGCGAGGATCATCATGATGCGGTACAGGCCGATGCGACCCGCACGCGCCAGGTACAACACGGCCGCATAGACAACAAACATCAGAATGGACGGGATGATGGCCGCGGCACTCAGTGGCTCACCGGTCGTCGCCTGCAGCACCCAGCTGACAGAAAGATACGTCAAGGACGCTGCGGCAAAGACGTATTGCAGCAAAATGAGTTTTGAGAGGTCTATCACGCGTTCCTCCTGTTTTGCGCGCGCACACTGGCCGACCCTCTGCCCTTGCACGTGACACCGTCCCGGGTCCGCCGCGCAACATCAGACAAAATAGGCCGCGCAGACAGGCGAAGGCCTGAACACCACAAAAGCATTCAGGCCACCGCAGTGATCATTCAATTTCGTTTTTGAAAATTTCCCCGTCTTTCATGATGAGATCGAAGTTCTCATGCGGGTCTGAGATCAGGTCGATGTCTTCCAGCGGGTTTCCATCTACGAGGATCAGATCGGCATAAGCGCCCTCGGCGATCACACCAAGCGGTCCGTCCTGGTAAGGGTGGCGCGGGCCGGACAATTCCAGAAGTTCGGCGTTGGTCGAGGTTGCCATCTTCAGCACCTCATAGGGCGTGTACCAGCGCTGCAGCTTGGCGAGGAAAGCACCCTGGCGCTCTGCCAGAGCGGGATCAAAGAGGATATCGGTCCCGAAGGCGACTTTGACACCCACCTCTTTTGCATTGGTATAGGTGGCGTCGGTGCCGTTGGTCACCTGGATCCATTTTCGCTGGCTGCCGGGGTCGTCGAACGTGAACCCGTCTTCGTCATCCAGAAGCGGCTGGACCGAGAGCCAGACGTCATTGTCACGCATCATTTCCATCGTTTCACGGCTCATCAGGAAACCGTGCTCGACGGATTTAATCCCGGCTTCGATCGCAATCTGAACCGCTTCATCGGTAAAAATGTGCGAGGCAACATATGTGTTATAGGTATCGGCCACCTCTACGAAGGCTTCGATTTCGGCCCGCGTGTACTGACGCACGTCCAGCGGATCATAAACCGACGACACTCCGCCTCCGGTCGAAATCTTCAGCTGCGTGGCGCCCATCCGCATCACTTCACGGGCACGTTTGGTTACTTCCGGCACGCCGTCGGCCTGCGCCATCAGGCCGACGCTGTACCAGTACCACTGCGAATCTGCGGCATTCGTCGGCACCGCCTGATAGGGTCTGTAATCAAAGTGACCGCCGGTCTGCGTGATGGGCGGGCCGGAGGGCAGGATCCGGGGCCCTTTCAGTTCGCCGCTGTCGATCATCTTTTTGATGGAGAAGGAATTGCCGCCAACGTCGCGTACGGAGGTGAACCCGCGCATCAGCGTGCCTTCGGACCCGGTGGCCCCGCGGATCGCCACCTCGAGGATGTCGCCGGTCGCCACCACGCTCTGCGGGTTACAGCAGTAAAGCGTGTGCCAGTGCACGTCGATCAGACCGGGGATCAGCGTGCGCCCGCCGCCGTCGATGACTGTGCCACCGGCTACCGCCAGATCTTCGCTCGAAACGGCGGTGATCAGATTGCCGGTGATCACCACATTTGCGCCTTCGATCAGGGTCTCGTTCACCCCGTCGAAAACATTCACATTGGTGATCAGTGTAACGGTCGGGTCATCCTGTGCCCATGCCGGTGCAGTCGAGAGTGTCGCGGTGGCCAGGGCGATCGAGGCCGCTGTGCCTTTCAGAAATTTCATTTGTCGTGTCTCCTTTAAATATTTCACATTTCCGCCCTGTGCCGGAGGCTAAAAGTTCAGGACCTTGTACCCCACCTGAAGGGACCAGTCGGCCGGCGCATCGCCGCCGAACAGCACCCCGGGTTTGACGAAAACCTGACTGTCGCCGCCAAAAGCTTTGCCGGTCAGCATCCCCAGTGTCACCTGCAGGCTACCAAAGGTGTTATCGTTCTCCCAGTCATGAATTATGGCCGGATCGAAGGTCATGAAGTATTTTGGATTGGGCAGTTTGGGCACGTAGTAGAAATCAAAAGTTGTCTGGTTCAGTTTTTCGTCATCGTCGTTTCCACCTTCCAGACCGAATGTCTGCACCCAGGCCGGCGCAAAGATTGCGCCGCTTTTCAGGAAGAATGCGTAAAAGACCGATGTTTCCAGCGCGAACTGGCCGTAGCCGTTGTCATCTCTTGCGGCGGTATCGAGGAACAGCTCGGCCGTGTAGGCTGCGCCGTTCTGTTTCGTCAGATAAAAAACATCAACAAAGGTGATGCTTATGTCCCCTATGTCCAGATCATTGTCGAACGGGCTGTTGCCGAAGGGAAGCGTGAACCGGAACGCTTTGTTCCCGTCACCGATCGGTTGTGTGTACTGAAATTCGAGCAGGTCCGAATCCAGATTAGTATCTATCTCATTGTACTGAAACTGGATCACCGCCTGGGTCGTCAGAAGCGTCGGGTTGGTGCCGTTGTTGATCGCTTCCTCATTGGCCGCAGAGGTGCCATCCGCCCTGTTCTGAGCGATCTGGCCACTTGCGGTGTCCTGTGCGTGCACCTGCGATGCACACAACGCCAGCATGGCGCCCCCCAAAAAACCGAATTTTTGATTCTTCATTAAGTCCTGCTTTCCATTTTTTAATGTAACGACACGCGCAAAGCGCGCCGAACAGATCACGCTGTCTCTTCAAGCAGCGCCCCGAGTTCTTCCTCTGATGTCCTGCTCAGTGACGTCTGGATGATATGCCCGGCCCCGGCGAAGTCTTTCAATCGCTCAATCACCTTGTCGCCGGTCACCCTGCGCACAAGCACAAACTGCGCGGCATGGCCGGGCTTGAGGCTTTCGCCCACGGATTTCATAAAGTCATCACTGACACCCAGATCGGTCATGTAGCCGGACAACGCGCCCGTCCCCGCGCCCACCGCTGCACCCGGAAGCGGATTCAAAAACAACATGCCGATCAGCATGCCCCAGAACGTGCCCCCCACGGCGCCGGCCGCCGTCAGGTTGCTCGCCTGATGCAGCTTGACCTTGCCATTGTCCTCGTGGGTAACCACCACGACATCCTCCATGTCGATCAGATACTCGGTCTGAAGCTCCGCAAGGCGTGCGCGCATGTCGAAAGCTTTGGTTGGCTGATCAAATCCAATTGCAATCAGGTCAGCCATTTTTCCTTCCTCGTCCATGACCTTGATGAGAGTCCCGGAGCAGAGGTCTGGCAGAGTGCCTGCAACTTCTGCAGTGCCGCCTCGTCCCGACAAATCCAGAACCCGGGAATATCAAAATGCCAGGTTTTCCACAGAAAAGCTGTCACAAAAGCGTGAGCAACCGCACAGCAGGCACCGGTCTGGTACAAACCTGGAATAAATCGTTACTGATTAGTTAAAATTCGATATCCGATTCTTTCGCAACCAGGAGTTTAGTGCCCTTGAGCAGCAGTTTGCCTGTGAATCGACCTCAAGAAACTGAGAATTTCGGCGCTGCGCCCGGTTGGCGCAGCGCTGTCTCTCATGCCGACCACGCCAGATCGGTAGCGGTGCGCGACTCGGCAATGGTGCAACTGGGACGCGGGTCGGCGAATTGTGACTCGATCCGGGCAATGGGAGCGGACTGTTCAATCGTCCGCCTGAAATCAGCGCCACGGATGAGCGGGTATCTGGTACCAGATCCGGCCTGGGCCGTCATCACGATGCCGCTTGGCTGGAGCGGGGACTATGTTTTAAACGGACGCCCTGTGCGACCGGGTGACGTTAATGTTGTGACCAGCGCGAATGGTTATGCGTCAACGGGTCAGGACCGCAACATTCTGGGTGTTGGACTGCGTGCGGAACGTCTGAGACGCACGATCGCCACCCATCTTGGCAAGCCCGGCGATGAGGTCTCGCCGGGCGACTGTGTTCTGGAACTCGGCGAAGCTGCCGGTGCCAGGTTCGCGCAGGGCATTCTCAGCATATTGAATGCAACCGTGCAGGCGGCTCCGGGCTATGCAGTCGTTTCATCGATCGACGAGGACTTGCTGTTTGAACATATCGCCCGGACACTTTGCCTGTCCCTGCCATCAAAACACGCCTGGGATTACAGCGCATCCGGCGACCTGTCGATTGTTCGCTCCGCGCGAGAGATGATCACCGCTTCACGCGAAGTTCCAACCCTCGCAGATCTGTGCGCCCGGCTCAACATCGGACAGACGCGCCTGAACGCATGCTTTCGCTCTGTCCATGGAATGCCGCCAGCCAGGTTTATCCGTCGCCTGCAATTGTCCCGTGTCCACAAAAAGCTGACAGATGCACAGGCCCCGCCACGCTCCGTCAAATGCGTGGCACTTGCGCACGGGTTTACACATGGTGGTCGTTTTGCTGCTGAATATCGCAGCGTTTTTGGTGAGCTGCCTTCTGAGACCTGCCAAAAGCTCAAGAAACGTTTTACTTAGGTCCTGCAACGCATCGGGTCACGTCAGATCAGCTGATCCCGCGTTTCCAGTGATCATCTTTGCCCGGACCCGAACTGTATCTGACCGACGGGCAGTCGTCTGTTGTCAAAATGATATGTTGCGCCGTACAGAATGGCACCGACCTGTAGTCATGAGGCAATTTGACATGTTTCCTTTCGCACTCACCACTCTGCGCCTGCTCAAGGCAATCATCCGGTCATGGAGCATACCGACTTTCCGCGCAGGGCTGGCACTTGCCGTGCTCCTGTTACTTTCGGGAACACTTTTTTACAGAAGCATAGAGGGCTGGTCGTGGGTGGACTCTCTTTATTTCAGCGCCACGACAATGTCGACGGTGGGCTTTGGAGATCTGTCGCCTCAGACCGATGCCGGAAAGCTGTTTACCGTCCTCTACATCTTCGTTGGCGTCGGTGTCTTTGTCGCTCTGTTTGCACAATTCGCCCGCGCGCTTCTGCACATCGAAGACAATGACAAATCAGATAAAACGGCAGGTCAGAACAAGGAGAAATGACGCAGCGCCGGTGAGGCGGGGCGATGCTGCCAGACGAATTCAAACCAGTCTTCAGAAGGACAGTGACACTGTCTGTCAATGCGCGCCGGGACCGCGCCACGCAGCCACAGCGACGGCACGGTTCAGTTTATAGCCGGGTCTGGAGCAGAGGCTTCTTTCCGAATTGAACAGGTTGTAAATCGAAGCAGGAACGAAGGCGAATTGCTGCAAACTTCGCATGCGCCGAAAGCTATGCATGGCTCGTTCCCGTCGTCGAAACGGCAGATGGGAACTCTCCGCTCCGTTGTTCAGCCACGGGCGGGCTTCGTGCCTGTATGCTGAACCGGTCTCTTTGAGCGCTGCTCCGTGTGAGCGCAGCAGATCCGTGACGATAACTTCCGGGGGGCCGTGTTTACGCAATGCTTTCTGAAGGGATTTCAAGACGGCTTTCTTATCGCGTGTCCTGGTGGCGTAGGTTTCCCAAATTCACCTTCGTGATCCAGCGCATTCCAAAGATTGTGCCGCCCGCCGTTGATTTTCACGAACATCTCATCCAGATGCCCGCACCACTTGCTCGATTTCATGCCGGCAATCCGCCGCTTGTGTATCTCCGCAGCAAACATCGGGCCGAACCGATGCCATCACTATCTCACAGCTCTTTTTGAACCAGCGAAAGGGATCAGGTCTGGTCATCTGCAAAGGCTACGAAACTGCCCTGCCCGCCTCACGACAGTTTTCTTTGACAGAACCGTCCCGTAGCGTCGAGGCTGTTCGGGCCTTTCTGAGTGAAGACCGGCGCCGCACGGCTGGGATCGTGATCCATTTCCATGGCGTGCGCTGAAAAATTGCAACCTGTGCATTACACGCGAAGTTCTGGAGGTATCCCTTAACTCTGCGCTGGTATGACATGCACCTGTGGGCCAGAAATTACTTTATCAGACATTTCTGTTCTCCTGAGCAACCGAGCGCGACAATTCGGATATTTCGGATCGACGGCGATGAACTGACTTCCGCTAACCGCTGGTTTATCACAGCATTGGCAAAACAGTTGCATGTCATCATACCCGTCCGGAGACAATCTTTTGGTGATTGGCCGCAGCGAGTGTAATGTCAGTCCGTCTCCGTGACGCTATCTGGCAGAACACGCGCGTAGACCGAGTGCAGGTGACGGCGCATCGCATCAGCAGCAAGTTCGTCATCTCCGGCAGAGATTGCGGCAACGATCTCATCATGCTGCGAGAAGCTGGAGTAGTCGGCAGACGGACCGCGCGTGTCGCGCGGCTGTCCCCAGACTATGGACCGCCGAACGGAATTCAGCGTTTCAAAGAAGTAGAGGAACAGTTGGTTTTTTGTGGCACGCGCAATAGCGTGGTGCAGGTTGTTGTCCCAGGCTTCGTAAGTGCGCCAGTCTTCAGCCTTCCGGCACCGGGTGGCACAGAATTTCATCCGTTCACAATCGGTTTTGCTGGCCCGGCGCGCGGCCAGCCGGCTTAACTCGGGTTCGATATTAAAACGTACCGCCACGACCTGCTCGGGCTTTATCTGATCACGCAGGTAGGTGACATCCTGAAGGTTTAATACGGGGCGCGCACCGACAAAAGTACCACGTCCGACATGGCGCCAGATACGGCCTTGTGCCTCGAGTTCTGACAGCGCCTTTCGGAGTTGATTGCGCGTTGTTCCCAGACTCGCACACAGCTCGCGTTCCGGAGGAATGCGGTCATTGTGCCGGTATCCAGCATTGTCGATCAGGGCGCGTAGTCTGCGCGACAGGTCATCCATCTCAGTTACATTTCCGCCCAATTTGACGATTGGTTGATTGATCCTACCGCAAACTGAGTCACACTGGAAAGGAGGGAATTAGGCAGTGAGTCGCAGGTTGGACTTGTTTGATAACTGCTGAAATCAACAGGGGAGGAACGACGAGTGCGACTGGCAACTGTTTCAGCGGGCGGACAAGACGTTTGTGTTGCATTTTTAAGTGATGGCAGGCTTATGGACGTCTCAAAGGCAGCGCAAAGCCTTTCGGGTTCCAGTGCCGGTGCACTTAAAGCAGGCTCTATGCTGCACCTCATCGAGGGCGGCGCAGACGCGCTCGCAGCACTCAGCGGATTAATAGCGGATGCCGAGGCTGGCAAACATTCCCATGCGATTGTTGCTTCGAACGCGTCTTTGCGTGCGCCGATCCCCACGCCCAGAAAGAACGTCTTTTGCGTCGGTCGGAATTATGCAGAGCACATCGCCGAAGGTAATCGGGCGCAAAAGCAGAATATCGGCGTAACAGAACACCCGGTATTTTTCACTAAACCGCCGACCTCGATTGTGCCGCCAGATGGACATGTACTTATTTTTCCGACAGTCTCTGAGAGCACCGACTATGAGGTCGAGCTGGCTGTCATAATAGGCTCGGCTGGTCGCAATATCCCAAAAGCGTCGGCCATGGATCATGTCTTTGGCTACACGATCCTGAACGATATTACCGCGCGTGACGTGCAGCGTCGGCACGGCGGCCAGTACTTCAAGGGCAAGGGATTCGACGGTTCTTGTCCGCTCGGCCCGTGGATCGAAACTGCAGACGCAATTCCTGATCCGCACGCCTTGTCAATCGGCCTCAAGGTAAATGGCGAACAGCGACAGGACGGCAATACTGCAGATATGATCTTCGATATTCCGACACTTATCTCTTCGCTTTCCGAGGGGATGACGCTGGAGCCCGGTGACATCATCGCGACGGGCACACCATCAGGCGTCGGCTATGCAATGGAACCGCCGAGGTTTCTTAAGGATGGCGACACGGTCGTTTGTGAAATTCAAGGAATTGGCACGCTCAGCAATAATGTGCGCGCTATTTAAGGCCCCGCCGGCAAACGACAGGTGCTAACGGGTAAAACACTTCAGGGAGGAAGAACACCATGATCAACAGAAGAGCATTTACCACCTCATTGCTTGCTGCCATTCCGGCTACAGGCGCGTTCGGAACTTCGGTACTGGCGCAGAGCCTGCGCGACATTACGTTTGTGCAGCCGAGCCCGTCCGCCATCAACTCTTTTCCGGTATTCGTCGCCATCGGCGAGGGATATTTCGAGGAAGAGGGCCTGAACGTGACTGTCGAGGCCATCAACGGCTCAGGCGCGGTGCTTCAGGCGCTTTCCGCAGGCCAGGCGTCCTTTGGCCGTCCCGGTCCTGGCCCCATGATTGCGGCAAAGACGCGCGGCGTGGATGCGGTCCACATCTACAACGTGGCTGCCCGCAGCAATTTTGGCATCGCTGTACAGCAGGATTCCGCGATTCAGAATATTGAAGAACTGCGCGGCAAAGTGATCGGTACCGGCACAGCCGATGGCGCCGAAGTTGGTTTCGCGAAGAACGTAATGAGCAGCGCGGGTATGACAGACGGTGTAGATTTCGAATTTCTGACCGTCGGTGATGGTGGCCCGGCAACGGCAGCATTCCTGAACGGTGAGATTGATGCCTATTCGGCTTCGACTGCTGATACTGCGATTTTGAATCAGCGCGGTATTGCTGTGCGCGACATTACACCTGCGGAATTCGGTCGTTTCTTCGGCAACGGGATTGCGACGATGGCGGACACAATCGCCAATGACCGGGAGCTGGTCGAGAGCTGGAGCCGTGCCTTTGCACGCGGCCATGCATTTGCGCTTGATGATGCCAACCGTGATGCGGTGCTCAAACACCTGGCAGATGGCAACCCGCAGGAAGGCGAAGACAAAGAGTTCCAGTCTGCGCTGTTTGATGCCGTCCGCTCCAAGACCATACCGAGCGACGACGCACCGCACCTTGGCTGGTATCCCGCAGAGGTCTGGGAGGAATGGCAGGATGCGCTTGTGGCCAGTGGCGATATTTCAGGTCCGCTTGAAGACCTGAGTGCGGTCTGGACCAATGAGTTTGCGGCCATTGGCGCTGAGGCTGTTGGCGGATGAACACCGCCGCGGTGCATGACTATTCCGGCGCGTCTGCGGGCGCGCCGGTCTACGAGCTGGCGCGTGTCAGCAAAACCTACGCACGCAACAAGGTGGTAGCGCTTAAAGATGTCGACCTGACCTTGCGCAAGGGTAGTTTTACGTCTGTCATCGGGTCAAGCGGATGCGGGAAATCAACGCTTCTCAAGATCATGGCGGGACTTATCCCGCCTTCGAAAGGGCGCGTTGTTCTGCAGGGCGAGCCGGTGACCGGCCCCCGGCGCGATATCGGAATGATGTTCCAGCAAGCGACCCTTTTTCCATGGAAGACTGCAGTAGAGAACATCGTGCTGCCCATCGAAATCCGTGACGGCAAAGCCGCGGCCAGGAAAGCCCTCGACAAGGCCCATGAGCTGCTTGAGATCGTCGGTCTCGAGGGGTTTGAGAACGTCTACCCGAATGAACTCTCGGGCGGGATGGCTCAGCGTGCCTCAATTTGCCGGATGCTGATCACTGAGCCTGCAGTCCTCCTGCTGGATGAGCCCTTCAGTGCACTCGACGAGTTGTCGCGCGACATGATGAACATGGAACTGCAGCGGATTTGTCGCGAACAGAACGCGACCGCCTTTCTTGTTACTCACTCGATTCAGGAAGCGGTCATTCTGTCCGACGAGATCGTTGTTATGAAGCCACGGCCCGGGCGGGTGGCGGAGATTATTGAGGTTGACCTGCCGCGCCCGCGAACGCTCGACATGGTGACCACACCGAAATTCGGCGAAATCGTAGACCACATCCGCGGCATGCTCGACAAGGGAGAGGACATGTGACCGACCTTCAGGCAAACCATTCTTCAACGTCTCAAACAGAAGAAGATACTGTTTGGACACAGGATGTTTCTTTCATCGACTCCGTTCCGCGGTCGATCGCCATGACATTTGTTTTTGTTGTTTTCATCGGCACCTGGCAGCTGGTGACAAGCTTCGGTCTTGTTTCGCCGATTATCCTGCCCACTCCGATGGAAACGCTGAATGACATGATCTTCGTTGGCAGGAACCTGATCAGCGGCGGCTATATGCTTGGCTCTCTCTGGATCACCATACTTGAGGTGATCTACGGCTTCGCGCTGGCCATTGCGATCGGGTTTTCTCTTGGCGTGCTCGTGGGTGAAACGGCCTTTGGCGAGAAAGCCGTGATGCCTTACCTCGTCGCGATTGACACGATGCCAAAGGTTGCTTTTGCTCCGCTCTTTGTCGCCTGGCTCGGATTTGGCATAGAATCCAAAGTGGCACTGGCCGCGTTTATTGCGACATTTCCCATCGTTGTTGGTACCGCAGCCGGGCTCCACGCGGCAGATGAAAACGCGCGAATGCTTTTCAAAACGATGGGTGCCAGCCGCATGCAGACCCTGATCAAAATGAAGCTGCCGATGGGATTGCCGCAGATTTTCACCGGGCTCAAGATCGGTGCTGTCGGCGTGATGGCAGGTGCGATCACCGGCGAATTCCTGGGCGGCGGCAAAGGCTTTGGCGAGTTGATCCGGGTGGCGGCCTCTCAGCTCAACACGCCGCGTGTCTTTTCGCTGATCCTGTATCTCAGCCTCGTTGGTCTGGCGCTTTACCTGATCGTTCAATGGACGCAGCGCAAAGTTGTTTTCTGGCAGAAGGAAACCGTGGGTTCATACGATGCGTGACCCGGGGACAATTGCCGTCGACGAACTCCAATCCTTCGTCGCAAGCGCCCTTGCCGAAAATGGCGTCCAAGCGACTGACGCCGCCAAAGTGGCCGGATTGATGGTGGAAGCCGATATATACGGCTACGAAACACATGGTGTCTTTCGTCTTCGGCAGTATCTGGCACGGCTGGAAGGTGGTGGATGCAATCCCAAGCCCGACATCAAGGTTGCACAGGAGACTGCCGCCACAGCCGTTATAGACGGCGATGACGGGCTTGGGCACCTCGCCATGTCTGCCGCGCGCGATCTGGCCATGGAGAAAGCGCAGGCGGTCGGTATCGGATGGGTGGGTGTGCGGCGCGGAAACCACGCAGGGCCTCTGGCGCTTTATGTGCGCCCGCAGGCCGAGGCAAGGATGCTTGGCATCGCAGCAGCTGTCGGAAGCGCGAACCATGTACCCCCTTATGGCGGTACGGACCTGCTGATTGGCACCAACCCCATCGCATTTTCCGCTCCGACCAAAGGCCAGGACCCGTTCGTTTTCGATATGGCAACGACCGTTGCCGCAATGGGCAAGATAAAAACAATGCTGCAACAGGGCCAACCGATGCCCGAAGGTTGGATGGTAGGCCGCGACGGCAAACCACTGACCGATCCTGCGCGCAGATCGGAAGGATATCTTCTGCCGATCGGAGGACCCAAAGGCTTTGGTCTTTCCGTTGCGATCGGGCTGCTCGCCGGCGTTCTCAATGGGGCCGCCTTCGGGTCAAACGTCGTCGATTTTACCAAAGATACTTCTTCGGCCACAAACACCGGACAGTTTGTCGTAGCACTCAATCCGGCAGCTTTCGGCATTGGTGACGACTTCCCGGAGATCGCGGCGCAAGTGTTTGCAGAGATGCGCGCGTCGCAGCCGCTACCCGGTCATGATCCGGTCAGACTGCCGGGGGATGGAAAAACCAGCGCAGCAGAAACACGCCGCGCCATCGGTTTGACACTCAATCCTGCGTTACGCCGGGATTTGAATGAGTTGGCAGCACATTCCGGGTTAATCCCGCCATTTCCTGACGACAAAACTTCCTGATATAAGTTCTCTCGGATTTTCAATCGCAAGCTCCGACGATCGAAACCTGAGTGTTTCGCGCGGTTGTCTCAGACCGGTTCGAACTCGTCGCTGCAAGGACAGTATACCCGTGCCGACACACCGGCCCTCCTGAAAGGGCTGCTCTACGGCCCGGATGGTGCCGCGTTCTCACCGACCCACACGCGCAAGGGCGGCAAGCTCTATCGGTATTATGTCAGCCGGACGGTCCTGAAGCATGGTGCTGGATCATGCCCGGTGGGCCGCGTCCCGGCAGGCGAAATCGAGACTGCCGTCGTCGATCAGCTCAGCGCGGTGTTTCGCCAGCCCGAGATCGTGGCGGGGACACGGAAGGCGGCACGCGTACAGGACGGCGAGATCACCGAAGCCGACGCCCACGACGCACTGATCCGTCTCGAACCGCTGTAGGATAAACTCTTCCCGGCCGAGCAGGCGCGCATCACGACACTGCTGGTCGAGCGGATCGACATCGGCATCGGCATCGGCATCGGCATCGGCATCGGCATCGGCATCGGCATCGGCATCGGCATCGGCATCGGCATCGATGGTTTGCATGTCCGGATCCGGATGGAAGGTCTGACCGGGCTTGCGCACGAAATGATGACTTATCACGGAGCAGCAGCATGACCCGCGCGAAGCCCGTCCCAGAGACCGTGACAGTGCGCATCCCGTTCCGCCTCGTGAAGAGCGGCGGGCGGAAGGAGATGCAGTTGCCGGAGGGAGCAGTGCGGCCGCGCCGGACAGACAACACCCTCGTCAAGGCGCTGGCCCGTGCGTTTCGCTGGAAGCGCATGCTGGAGTCGGGCGAGTATGCGACAATCGCCGAACTGGCAGAGCGCGAGAGGATCGCGCCATCCTACATGACACGCGTCCTGCGGCTCACGCTGCTCGCGCCCGCCATCGTCGAGGCGATCCTGAACGAGAAGCAGGGGCCGGAGGTGACGTTGGCAAGGGTCCTGGAGACTTTCCCGCTGGAGTGGGCAGAGCAAAGGGAATTGATTCGCTAGTCGTCGATCACGGCTCAAAGCTGCCGTTCACAGAAATATTCAATTCTGCTATGCAATTGCGATATGCGGTCATTGCAGTGTTTTTACCTGCAGATTTGATACGACGTCCGCCATGCGGGCGACCCCCACGCATCAGAGAGTAGGATACGAAAATTTGTGACACTGTTTCTTGGCCATGACCCCGGCGGAGCTGAGAAGAATGGTGTAGCGGCGATCAGGGTGAAATCTGAAGCTCTGGAGATCGTAGAGACAGCGACTGTCCTCAATGCTTCTGAGGCATTATCACGGCTTGAGAATTACGCGGATGACGCCCAAGCACTCGGCATTGATACTCTCCTTGCCTGGTCACCGAAGGGCGGGCGCGCGTGTGATGACGCACTGCGTCGCAAGTATGGTGGAAACTCCGTCGTCGCTCAGAACTCGCTGTATAGCGCGATGACGCTGAATGGAGCCATCGTCGCGAGGCGCATCAAAATGCCAGTATATGAGAGCCACCCCAAATTGCTTCTGAAGTTGCCCGCTGGTGGGGCAATACGCCCTGCTTATGATACGGCAATTGCTCGGGCCGGATCCGACCATGAAGGCGATGCATTCGTTGCGGCATGGTGTGCAGCTATGGGCCACAGTAGGGAATAGACCGTCGAGCTATACTCCGATATTGCCGATGACATTGAAAGGGTAGTCCCGGGCGCTCGATACCAGTGGCCTGAAGAGGTCTGAAGCTTGCCCTTGCGCTTATCGCAGCAACACACGTGCATGGTGAACCCGCCAAGCTTCATAAGCTGATGATGAAGATGATCGCAGACGTGTGATCCCGAGTGAACGGGCTGCCCCCGCTGGTGATTGGGGTAACGAAAAGCGGACGGGTGGTCGAGCACGGGAAGCTGATCCAGCCCCTGCTGCTCGAGCATTTCCCTGGAGGCCGAACCGTGCTGATCCCGATCAGCGATGAGTATCGGTATCGTTACATCGACTTCGGTGCAAAGAATCCGGCCTCTGACTTCGGGAACGACACACACTATGGTCAGGTGTTCCTGGTACGCAGCGCGCGCGATCGGATCTTCGAACTGAACATCGCCTACCCGTTCGCGGAGAAAGGTGCCGACTTCCAGAACCGGAAAGTCGAACTCACCGCCTATGGAGCCGACATCGGCCGCGCGATTGGGATCTTGGAGCTGTTCGAGACTGAACTCTACGCGGACGCTAACCCAGGCCCTTGACTTCAACGCAAACGGAGAACCGCTTCCCGCCCTTCGTGCAAAGTGTCGCGAAATGCGGCACCGCAGAAAGCCGAGCGCTGCGCTGTTACCGAATGTCGGCGAAAATTCGATTTCTGTTCCCTCTCAACCGAACGCGACTCTGGTCGAAGTGTTCAGGTTGGTCACCTGACAAACCGCCCCGAAACAGTGCCTTGCAAAAAATTCACCAAATCCACGCAGTCATCAGGTCCGGAGAATATTCGGCCGAGAGAACGATTTTGGCCCACCTGGCATCGAGTTCGGTGAATAGCCCGCCCCGCATAACCTTTGAAAAAAGGTGAAATCCGGCCGCAGCCGGATCGGGAGAAGGCTTTATCTGCGGCAAGTGGCGGAGGAGGTGTCCGCCTGCACCAATTCCAAGGCAATCCAATGGAGTATAAAATACAGGAACTTAATATGCATTAGTGTCTTGCACGTTCCAATGCCGCCCCCCATATTCCTATAATGAATGGGGGATAGAATGGCGGGCGAATTTTTGGCATCTGATGAAAAGCAAGCGAGCAAACATCCTGACAAAGCTTTGTCAGCGGCCTTTGTTCGCACGGTTTCGAACCCCGGCAAGTACACGGATGGTCACGGCCTTATTCTCAAGGTGGACAAGTCAGGCGCAAAGCGGTGGATTCAGCGCATTGTCATTCGCGGCAAGCGGACAGAGATGGGCTTGGGGTCCGCTTCACTGGTAAGCCTCGCAGAAGCCCGTGAAGCGGCCTTAGAAAACCGGAAACTGGCGCGGGCGGGTGGTGACCCCCTACAGGCCAAGCGCGTTGCACAGGCACTTTTGTCGTTTGAGGAAGCAGCTAGGAAGGTCCACGCGATCCACGAACCGACATGGCGCAACAAGAAACACGCGGCACAGTTTATATCGACATTGGAAACCTACACATTCCCGCGCATGGGCAACCTCAAGGTGTCAGAGGTCACAACGGCTGATGTTCTAGCCGTGCTCCAACCTATCTGGCTTGAAAAGCCTGAGACAGCGCGCCGTGTCAGGCAACGTATTGGCACCGTTATGAAATGGGCGGTGGCGAACGGTTGGCGGCAAGACAACCCGGCGGAAGCGATTGCGCAAGCCCTACCAAAACAGGGCAAGACCCAAAAGCACCGTAAGGCGTTGCCCTATGACAAGGTGCCAGAGTTCATTGAAACCTTGACAGCATCTAACGCAGGCGATGCAACGAAACTGGCGCTTGAACTGTTGATATTGACCGCTTCCCGGTCGGGCGAAGTCAGATTGGCGGAGTGGTCAGAATTTGACTTGGACAAAGCTATCTGGACCCGGCCAGCATCGCGCATGAAGGCCAAGAAAGAACACCGCGTCCCATTGTCAAAACGCGCCGTTGAAATCTTGACCGGAGCCAAGGCGCTGAGTGACGGCACCGGCTTGGTGTTCCCCGGCACAAAGTTTGGAAAACCGCTTTCTGACATGACGCTATCAAAGCTGGTGAAGGGTTTGGGCTATGATGTGGACGTGCATGGGTTCCGCACCTCGTTTAAGACATGGGCGCAGGAGCGCACTAACGCGCCACGCGATGTTTCGGAAGCCGCGCTAGCGCATTCTGTCAAAGATAAAGCAGAAGCAGCTTATGCTCGGTCCGACTTCTTCGAAAAGCGCCGCAGTATTATGAATAAGTGGGAACAGTACATGCTGGCGACAAACGCCACTGTTGCTAGGGTAGGATAATGTTCTCTCCTGAAGGGTATTGGTCTTGGGACGAGATTGTTACAGCCTCGGCCCAATGGACCCGAGATTTAATAATCGCCAAAAACTGTCCATCATTGTTGAGTGAAAAAGAAGCCTCAAGCAATTGGGAAACAGAACGGAAAATTCAAGACATTCTTGTTGAAGATGGCTTCGTCGAAACGGCGTCTCATGTTCGCTTCGCCGTCGATGTCGCGCATCTATGGTTGCTGGCAAATTTCTTAGACGTGCATGATGCGGTTCTTTGCTCACCAGAGGGAGTAAGAATGCGATGTCCGCCTATAATGAAGGCACATGGCGACGCACTAGACTGGTGGTCTTGGCCGCTTTCTAGCAAACCATTTGGCCGCGCGGAAACGTGGGCTTACTTAAACTACTTTACCAAAGGAAATTTCCGTATAACCGATGCCCAATCCCGATTTTGTGCGATTGACTACTTGAGCGGGACTATTCAACTTAAACCTAATTCCAAGAACCTATTGCTCGGCAGTTCATATGGCCACGGTTGCGAGGAAATATACGTAGAAAAGTTCATCGACGTTCAACTGCGGCCCGTTTTGGGATGGGCCGTCTGTTGGAATCCATCTGATTTACCTGAAACTGAAAGTGAAATTTTTCAGTCGCTCGGCTTTTCTGATTTGGATTGGAACGCTATCGATTTTGACGGAGGAAACTTGACCGCAAGCCCACCACATCAACAAAACATTTTAGACTGTATTTTGGCGGTTTTTCCGGAGGGCAAGCAGGGTGCGACCTGGGCCGTGGTTGAAAGCAAAGTAGGCTACTCAAGAAGAAGTATCGTACGCGCACTAAAGCAAAATAATTTGTGGTCAGATTGGTCAGAAAGCGGGCAAGAGAATAAAGGCTGAGCGCCCACCTAACGCCCAGTTGCCCACCTTTCCAAGCAAGAGGCATTCCTTCAAGGTCTTGAAGAAACTCAAGAAAGCCGAAAGGAATCACTATGCCAGACACGCATCTAAGACGCCCCGCAGTTCAGGCGGTCACCGGTCTTAGCCGCTCCAGTATCTATGAAATGATGGACAAGGGTGAATTCCCTCGCCCCGTACGCATCGGCAAGCGCGCTGTGGCATGGCCGCAAAGTGCTGTTGAAGCATGGCTTGCGGAACGCCCCGTTTCGACTGGTGCGAAATAGGTAACGCCCACGCAGTAACAAAACTGGCGCGGGCGCTGGGTAGCTTCAAGAACTCACTCATACCGCGCTGCAATCCAAAAAACAAAAGGATTCAGTGATGAAAATTCACGTAACGCTCAATTTGGGCGAACAACCCCGCTCATTCAATCTCAATGGCCGTTTAGGTTGGGCTTTTTTCGAGCTCCACAAGGCAGGCAAACGCGGAGTGACGCCAATTGAACGCCCTGCGCCCCGTTGGTCTGGATACGTCCACGACCTGCGCGGCATGGGTATAGCCATTGATACAGAGATGGTTCCCCACGGCGGCACATACTCAGGCCACCACGCGCGCTACAGGCTTGCTTGCGACGCAGCAGTGCGGGTGTTGGCATGAGTGGGCTTATCGACGTTGAAAGCCGCTCTACCCCGCCCTCACAAGCCGTCAGACGCATTATGCGCAAGCACGGCCTACCAGAGCCTTCAGCGCGCTCCTACGCGCTTATAGTCTACGGAGTATCAGCACTCGATGGGTAGAACAGGCAGCAACAATGGCAAAAGGTCGGAGGGCCAATACATCCCCTTGCCTTATGCCATCCTGAAATCAGAAGCGTGGCGGTCCCTTTCGGGGGCCGCCATCAAAGTCTTCTTTGAGCTTCATACCCGATACAACGGAGGCAACAATGGGAAGGTGCGCTTGTCCATGAACGAGGCGGCAAGCGCGCTTGGTATCGGCAAGGCTACGGCACAGCGCGCGTTTCTCGAACTACAGGACAAAGGGATGATTGTGTTGATGACCCCCGGCAACTGGTATCACAGGCGCGCGCACGAATGGCGGCTGACACACAAGCCGATGCAGACAATCAAAGGCAAAGAGTCCGCCACAAACGATTGGAAAAAATGGGGCGAAAAAACAAAACGCGGTTCTGACACGGACCCGTCAGGTGTTCCGGTGGTTCCACCTTGAAACCCAAGGCCCTTTTGTGGGTCCGAACCAGAACCCGTCAGGACCGTTTTGCATGGTTCGCTTGGGTCCTGAAATGGAACACTAATATAAACCACTCCCTGCAAGGAGCGCGCATGTAACCGGGGGGGGGAGGTTCATTCCTTGGGCGACCCGGTTTAGGGACCGGTGGGGAAACCCAAAAACGCGCATCCACAATTGAGACATTTCAAAGCAGGCAACGCGAATACCCTAAACTTCGCTAATGATTTCGGAAAATATCAGGAGGCACAAACATGGGCGGATATGGCTCAGGACGCACAAGCTATCACCAAAAGGCAGAGGATTGCAGGTCGCTGGAAGTGAACCGCTTTCACCGCGAAGGCATTTTGACAGAAGACAGGAGCGGCGCGTGGGTCTGGTCATGCGAAGGCGAAGAAGTGGCGCGCATTGGCTACCATATGACGTCTGGTGGCTTGGTTCTGGATTACCGTATCAGGCTCTATGGCGACGACTGGGAGCCGATAAAGGAAACCGTGCCGATAACCTACGTGCCATGCAACTACGGCGGCACACGCCCCTATTTTCAATGCCCCGGCTACGTGGATGGCAGGCGGTGCGGTCGGCGGGTCGGAAAGCTATTCGGAGGCGGGCGATACTTTCTATGCCGCCACTGCTATTCCGTCGCCTACGGTAGCCAGTCCGAAGGCCGCTACGAACGCGCTTTGAGACGCGCCAACAAAACCCGCATGGCGCTGGGCGGTGAACCCGGTACGGCCAAATGGATAGCCCCAAGGCCAAAGGGCATGTGGCACCGAACATATGAGCGACATTGTGAACAGATTGCGCGCGACGAAGGCCAAGCAGACTTCATGTTTCTACGCAAATATGCGCGCCTTCTCAGCCCGGAAGACCGTGAGATGTTTTTCGGTGAATAGTGCAACAGCACGTTGGTAGACATATGGCGCGCTCAAAATAGGTTAAGGCGCGGCGGCAGGTGGCAACAATTCTAAGCAAATAAACCTGCAAAAACACATTTCCATGCCCCAATGCAGTCATTGTTTTGAGAGACAATCGCGCGGCACCAACGAGTCTGCAAATGGGTATCCATGACCACTGAAACCATTTCTCTAAGCGAAGCAAGGCTGGCAAAGCGTAGCCAGCCAAGACGGAAAGTAGCGCTCGCCTTTTTGGGTTTAAGCGGCATTGTTTTAATGGCATGCGCGGCGACTGGGTTGAGCGTTGTCTCCAGCGGCAGTTTTGGTGGCGCTCAATCAGGTGCGCGCCAGATAACCGGCTACCCAACCCTTTCACGTGTCATTGATGCTGATACCATTGTGGTAGAAGAAACCCGTGTGCGTCTAGACGGTATTTCAGCACCGGAGCGCGGCCATGAAGCATACACCAAAGGCAAATGGTTTGTTGCCGATCTAATGCGTGAAGCGAAATCAATCGAGTGTGATTTAGAGGGCCGCAAATCTTATGACCGGGAGGTTGCTGCATGTTTCTTCATCATGCAGGATGGCACACGCATAGACCCGCAAGCGGAAGCTGTGAAGGCTGGTCTTGCTCGTGATTGCCCACGTTATTCAGGTGGGCGCTACAAGCAATTTGAAACCGACGATAGTCGCGCGTTGCCTTTGCCGGGTTATTGTTAGGCTGGAAATTCGACTACACTGATTCCTTGTGTAAGATGTGCTCACCGATTTGATTTGGGCCAGACATCGTTCTTAAGCGAATTTGCTCACTGTCCGCTTGTTCAGTCAATTCTCGTACATGTTCCTGAATGCGTGCAATTGAGCTCGGTTGCTTATCAGCAATTCGGTATTGTGGGAAATCCACAAGCATCTCAAAATCATTAATTGCCTTAGAACTTTGCGCGACACGTTCTCTCTGAATAGAGAGGTCCCACATTCGCTGTTTCAAAACCCCGACAGTTCTTGCTGGTGCATCAACGTTGAAGTCGTCAATATTCGCAGACAGCTTTCGGCCATTGTAGTCAATTTTGATACGAGCGTTAGCTCTTAAACGCCTAAAGCTTTTGTTACGTACATCCTCATGAAAATACTCGAGTAGGCTAGGCTCTTGCCTCTCTATCACGGTCAATACCCGGACCGGGAGCCGTAGCTTTTGCGCCTGCAATTCTTCTTTAGCGTTTGCGACCACAGATTGCGCTGATGAGTAAACGGCGTTTTCCGGTTTTTCGTAAAAAGAGGAGAGTGTTGCCATCCATTCCTGAGCGACTTCTTCTCGCTCTACGCCAATCGCGCTCTCGCACTTGCCCAAAAAGATGTTGGTAACTGGGAAGCGCAAATCCAAAAGAGACGTGTCACCATCGGCAAAGACTTCTTCTAGCCAAGCGACGGCGATTTCAATAGACAGTGCAATCGGCATTGCGTTGTCGCCGTAAAGGCATCCCAGTCGAGATAACTGATTAGCGACTTCTATGTGATATCCGTCCTTGTCTACGGCAACGATGCCCACAATAAACTTTTCAAGTGATGCCTCTTTGGGACGGCAGACAATCGGAGCCCATTTCGTCGCCTTGGACGGGTCCAGCGACGGAAAATCTTCGAGACGGATATTCATGGGGTTCATACTATTCCTCCCATTAGCAGCGCATCCTTAGAATTTTCTTCAACCTTGTCTAGGCGGTCTCTAAGGAAGGCCTTTACGGCGTGCTTGTCTGTGTCTTCCAGATTAAACAACTTAGCGAGATAGTCTATCTTTGCCTCTCGGTCCAAGGCATCTGCCTTGCTCTTAAAGGCAGATGCCGAAGCAAGACAAGTAGCTCGCTGAGGGTCTGATAAGCGCGGCGACGCCCAATTCTTAAGTTTGTTAGCATACGATTTATCGGGAATTAAATGTGTGGAGCTCCAATGTTCGGACGTGAACGCTTTTCCATGATCAATCAACCAAATGTCCGGTGATCCATTCGAAGAGCGCCGGCCAAACAAGATGTTGCCAAGATTTCTATCAACGTTGGCTATCCAACCGTCAAACGCGTAAAGTTCACCGAGTTGAGGCCAAGTTGCCAAAAGAGGGACAACACGATCCAAGCAAACATCAATTAGATGTTTAGATGGTTTTCCTTGCAGTCCAGCTGCTATCTTAAGGCTCGGCGAAGGAACCTCCGTTGTCAAAAAAGCTAATCGTTGCCCATTTGGCATAACAGGTGACTTCTTCAATTGCCCTTCTGCAATCGGTATCAAACCCAAGTAGGCTTTCGGAACCGGCAATCCGAGTTCCCGCAAAACGAGAAAAGAAAACAATTCGTTGAATAACTCGCGTGGCTGTAGGTCCTTTACGATGGCTGCAAAAGGGCCGGATTCATCGACGGGTTTTGCTAGCGCCTTGAAAGTCGCGTTAATATTTTGCTCATGAAATGGAAGAAGACTGCTAACAACAGAAGCAAAATCGATCATCAAAAGTCACGTTCTTCGAGGTGCTGGAACATTCAAGAAGCGTAAGGCAAGCTAGGGCATTGGTCTACCTTTTGGCGAAGTCGAAGGAAAAAATCTATTTTTTGCTTGATGTCAGAGACGCACCATACAGGCTTACCATTGCATATTATGGCGGCCAAAATGGGGGATAGATAAGCATATATGTTCGGTAAATATCTAATTTAATTATAAAAATAAGAGTCTAATGGCGGAGGAGGTGGGATTCGAACCCACGGTACGCTTTCACGCACGCCGGTTTTCAAGACCGGTGCATTCGACCACTCTGCCACTCCTCCGTGTCATGTGGTGTTGTGGCTTTTGAACGATGCCCGCGCGGTCTGCAAGTAATTTTGAAGCGCCCGGCCTCTTTAGCGCACGGAATTCCGCCACAACCCCCGCACCGCAACCGGACTACAATGCGACACTGTCCCGACAAAGGTGCCGCAGGGCACAGAGGAATATTGCTGATCAGGGACGCCACACCTTCCCTCGCCCCTCATCTCGGGCTAATGTAGCGGCAAAACCCCCGTGAAAGAGGGTCAAAGGGCGGCCGGCGTTCCGGCTCACAGGCAAGGACGACAGGAATGAACAGCAAACGCAGTTCCCGGATATCCCGTTGCGGACGCGGTGTCGCAGCAGGCTTCGCAGCACTTCTCACACTCGCGGCATGTGACGAAACGGGCTCTTTCAGTCTTGGCGGGACACCATCCGCAACCGGATCCGCAGGCGGGTCCGTCTCGCGCACAACCGGCAAAGATGTGGAATCTCCGGAGGTTTTCTACGCACTGGAAAAGGCACTCTGGGACGGACGGCCCTCTCTCGGGGGCGTCTGGGTGGCCTATCCCAATGTTGAAACGCCCGAGCGGGTGATTATCCGCAATAAGGAAAACGGCAAATTCGTGATCGGCGCTCTTTTCCGCCGCATCAGCAATCAGCCCGGCCCGCAACTGCAACTCTCGTCAGATGCGGCTGCGGCGATCGATGTGCTGGCCGGCGCACCTGTGGACCTCGAAGTTGTGGCCCTGCGCAAAGAGGTCATCGTGGAAGAGCCCCCGGAAGAAGAAGTGCCGGAAGAGACGACAGAAGAAACACCGGACGAGGGTAGTGAAGACGGTTCAGCAGCGACGGCGTCAGCAGCACCAGCCACGGCCGCGACGGCGGCCGGTGATCCGGTTGTCGCAGCCGCCGAAACTGCCATTGCCGCACCTGAAAAGGAAACCGCAACTGCTGTGCCTTCGACCGATATCGTTGCATCGACCCTGCCGGTGAGCACGCTCAGCAAACCCTTTTTACAGGCAGCCACCGTCAGCAGTCAGAAAAACGCTGACCGGGCCGTCAGCGATCTGGGGAAAGCCGGGCTGAACGCCAGTTTCAAATCTGAATCTGACGGCGACAGCACGCTGTGGCGTATTCTGGTTGGTCCTGCCGCCAGTGAGGCAGAGCGCGATACCATGCTCGCCACGCTGAAAGAAGCGGGCTTTACCGACGCCTATGCCGTATCGAAATGATTACAATGATCTCAAGCAGGAGCCCGAAACACGTGATCCGACTTGCCATCGCACTGATTGCGCTCATGTCCTGGACAGTGAGTGCCGCAGCCTTTGAGACCAAAGCCACATCGGCCTTTGTCATCGACCAGAGCACAGGCACTGTGCTTCTGAACAAAAACGCCGATCTGCCACTGCCGCCGGCGTCCATGTCGAAACTTATGACGCTTTACATGGCGTTTGAGGCGATCCGGCGCGGTAAATCGGACGGCGGACTGGATCTGAATGAAGAGCTGCCGGTCTCCGAGCACGCGCAGTCTTTCGGGGGATCAAGCATGTTTCTGCGCTCGGGCGAATCTGTCTCTGTCGAAGACCTGATCCGCGGCATTATCGTGCTCTCTGGCAACGATTCCTGCGTCGTGATCGCCGAAGCTCTGTCGCCTGACGGCACGGAAGCCGGGTTCGCGCGGCTGATGACGCAGCGCGCTCAGCAGATGGGAATGACAAATTCCACCTTTACCAACTCCAGCGGCTGGCCGGCACCCGGGCATCTGATGTCCATGCGGGATCTGGCACTGCTGGCGCACCGTCTGATTGTGGATTTCCCTGAATACTATCCGCTCTTTGCCGAAACGGAGTTTGCTTTTGACAACCGGGTCCCGTCCAACCGGCTCAACCGCAATCCGCTTCTGACCATGGGTATCGGCGCTGACGGCCTGAAAACCGGACATACGGAAGCTGCGGGCTACGGGCTGACCGGGTCCGCCAAACAGGGCGACCGCCGGATCATTTTTGTACTCTCCGGTATGGAGAGCATTGCCGATCGTGCCAGCGAAGCGCAGGCGGTGGTCAACTGGGCTTTCCGGCAGTTTGCGATGCGGCCACTCGCCACCGAAGGCCAGGAGTTTGCACGCGCGGACGTCTGGATGGGTGCGGAGCCTACTGTCGGCCTCGTGGCCCCTGAGGATGTCAGCGTGCTGATGCCGGCGCTGGCCGAGCGGTCTTTTGAGGGCGAAGTGATCTTTTCCGGGCCCGTTGAGGCTCCGATCGCCAAAGGAGATCAGCTTGCAGAGCTGGTGTTCACGCTTGACGGCCTGCCGGAAACCCGGCTGCCTCTGGTCGCGGACCGTGACATCCCTTCGGGCGGCTTCGTGAGCCGGATGACAACGGCCGCCATGGTACTTTTCAATCAGCTGATCGCGGGCCCGGAGGGCGCAACGTGACATCTGCCTCCGGGCAGCAGGGCAGTTTCATCACATTCGAAGGCATCGACGGTTCAGGCAAATCAACGCAGGTCCACAGGCTTGCCGATCACCTGCGCGCCCGGGGCCATGACGTTGTGATAACGCGCGAGCCCGGCGGATCACCCGGTGCTGAGGAAATCCGGGCGCTGGTTCTGCAGGGAGATCCGGACCGCTGGTCTGCCGAAACCGAAATTCTGCTTTTCACTGCAGCCAGGCGCGATCACATGGAGCGGTTGATCGGCCCTGCCCTTGCGGCGGGTAAGACGGTCATCTGTGACCGTTTTGCGGACAGCACCCGCATGTATCAGGGGCTTTCGCGTGGGGATCTGCGCGCGGTTGTCGATCAGCTGCACAGCCTGATGATCGGCCGTGAACCGGATCTGACGGTGCTGATCGATATGGACCCGGCCACGGGGCTTGAGCGCGCGCTCGCCCGGCAGACAGCGGACGAGCGGTTTGAGGCCTTTGGTGCAGGACTGCAGCAGGCCATGCGCGCGGGCTTTCTCGCCCTTGCCGAAGAGTTCCGCGACCGGTTCCGGGTGGTGGACGGCGGCCGCGACATCGATACCGTGGCCGCAGATATCGCCGCCATCGCGGACAATGCCCTGGCATGAGCACGCCTGACCAGATTGAAGGCGCACCACATCCGCGCGATACGCCCCGGCTTTTCGGGCAGGACGCGGCGGAAGAGGCGTTTCTGGAGGCCTTTGCCACAGGCAGGCTGCACCACGGGTGGCTTCTGACAGGACCGCGCGGCATCGGAAAAGCAACGCTGGCCTGGTCAATCGCGCGGTTTCTGCTGGCCACACCGCCGCTGGACGATGACGGGCTTTTCGGGGCCCCGCCCCCGCCCGCCACGCTGGCCATTGATCCCGAACATCCCGTGGCCCGACGGATCGCCGCCGGTGCCGAGCCAGGGTTGCGGGCTGTCACCCGCACCGCCAACCCCAACACCGACCGGATGCGGGATGAGATTGTCGTGGATGATATCCGCAGCCTTGCAGGATTTTTTCAGCTGTCCGCCGCCGATGGCGGACGGCGCGTGGTGATCGTGGATGCCGCGGACGAGATGAACACCTCTGCCGCAAATGCTCTGCTGAAGATGCTCGAAGAGCCGCCTGCCCGTGCGACGCTGCTGCTGATCAGTCACCAGCCATCGCGCCTTTTGCCAACGATCCGTTCGCGCTGCCGCAGCCTGCGGCTTTCGACGCTGTCGCCCGCGGACATGGATCGGGCGCTCGCACAGGCCGGAGCCGGAGCAGGTGCACAGTCCGCGGCCCTGTCAGAGCTCTCGGGCGGGTCGGTCGGTGCAGCGTTACGCCTGAACCTTATGGACGGTCTGAGCCTTTACGCCGAAATCACCACGGTTTTGCGCGGCCTGCCACAGTTCGACCGCGCCCGTGCCGTCAAACTGGCCGAGGCCGCCGGCGCGCGCGGGGCGGCGGCAAAACTGGACCTTACGTTTTTACTGCTCGACCTGCTGATGTCGCGGCTTGCGCGCACAGGTGCAACCGGCGCACCACCCGCTGTCGAGGCCGCACCCGGAGAGGCTGAAATGCTGCTGCGGCTGGCCCCGACCCCGCAGGCAGGTCGCGCCTGGGCGCAGACCGCACAGGAGACAGGCGCGCGGGCCGCACACGGGCGGGCCGTCAACCTTGACCCTGCCGCTCTGGTTCTAGATACCCTGATCAGAATAAGCCAAACCGCCACCTCCTGATCCGGGAGGCGGCCCCGTTCCCGGACCTTCATGACCGACACACCACGGATTACCGACAGCCACTGTCACCTCGACTTCCCCGACTTTGACGGGCGGCTCGAAGAGGTGGTCGCGCAGGCGGCTGAAGCAGGTGTGCACCGCATGGTGACGATCTGCACAAAGCTGCGCAACGAACCTGCCGTGCGCGCCATCGCCGAGGCGCATGATCCGGTGTTTTATGCAGCAGGCACCCATCCGATGAGTGCCGCTGAAGAGCCGCTGACCAGCACGGATGCACTCATTTCCATTGCACAGCACCCCAAAATGGTCGGGATCGGCGAAACGGGGCTTGATTATCACTACACCGCTGACAGCGCGGAGATACAGCAGACCTCGCTGCGCATTCACATCGATGCTGCCCGCCAGACCGGTCTGCCCCTGATCATCCACGCGCGCGACGCCGATGACGACATGGCGCGGATCCTGAAGGAAGAATACGCAAACGGCGCATACACCTGCGTCATGCACTGCTTTTCCTCTTCGGCCGCGCTTGCCAGAGCAGCTCTTGATCTTGGTTTTTATCTCTCCATGTCGGGGATCACCGCCTTCCCGAAATCGACTGAGTTGCGCGACATATTCGCTGCGGCCCCCGTGGACCGGATTCTGGTGGAAACCGATGCGCCCTATCTCGCGCCGCCGCCCTTTCGCGGCAAGCGCAACACGCCGGCCTATACCGCGCATACCGCCCGCCGCGGGGCGGAAACGATGGGTATGGATTACGCCGCCTTCGCGGCCCGGACGGAAGCCAATTTCGAGCGTCTTTTTTCAAAGGCCGCCGACTTCCGGGTTGCTGCCTGATGGCTGAGCTTAAAGTTACGATCCTGGGGTGCGGTTCTTCGGGGGGCGTGCCACGCCTTGGCGGGCACTGGGGCGACTGCGACCCTGACAACCCCAAAAACCGCCGCCGCCGCTGCTCGATCCTTGTTGAACGGATCAGTGATGCGGGTACCACAAGTGTGCTGGTCGATACCTCGCCCGATCTGCGTGATCAGCTTCTGTCGACCGGCACCGGGAGGCTCGACGGGGTAATTTACACCCATTCGCACGCCGATCACACCCATGGCATCGACGATCTGCGCATGATCGTCTTCAACATGCGCGCACGCCTTCCGGTCTGGGCCGATCAGCCCACCCGCGACGCGCTGCTGCAGCGGTTTGATTATGCTTTTATTCAGCCCGAAGGCTCCACCTATCCCCCGATCCTCGATATGCACCTGATTGATGGTGACACGGTAATCGACGGCGCCGGGGGGCCGATCACCTTCACGCCATTCAGTGTCCGGCACGGCGGTATGGATGCGCTGGGTTTCCGGATCGGCAATGTCGTTTACCTGCCCGACGTGGCGAGCATTCCAGACGACCAGTGGCATCATCTCGAAAATCTCGACTGCTGGATTGTGGACGCGCTGCGCCGCGAACCGCATCCGACCCATGCGCATCTGGCGCGTACCCTGGAATGGATCGAACGGGCCGAACCGCGCCGGGCCGTTCTGACCAACATGCATATTGATCTCGACTATGACACGCTGCAGGCGGAAACCGCCGCACATATCGAACCCGCCTGGGACGGGTTGTCGCTCTGTTTTCCCGCCCCCTGACGGCTTTCCAGCCGCAGATTTTCCCGCCGGAGGCATCCCGCCTTCCCAAAGGCGCAAAGGCCGCTGATGCAGACCCTGCTCGACGTCATTCTCCCGGTTTTTCTGGTCATCGGCTTTGGTTATGTCGCGGTCTGGCGCAAACTCTTTCCCGAGACCGGTATCGACGGGGTCATGCGGTTTACGCAAAACTTTGCCATCCCCTGCCTGCTCTTTCAGGCCATCGCCAAAATCGATCTTGAGGCTTCCTTTGATCCCGGACTGCTGGGGAGCTTTTACGCCGGGGCGGCCATCTGTTTTTTGCTCGGCATCTTCGGTGCGCGTGTCTTTTTCCGGCGCGAGTGGGAGGACTGCGTGGCGATCGGCTTCTGCTGTCTTTTCTCCAATTCGGTGCTGCTTGGCCTGCCGATCACCGAGCGCGCCTACGGGGCAGACGCGATGACCGGCAATTTTGCAATTGTCGCGCTGCATTCGCCCTTTTGTTACGGGCTTGGCATCACGGCGATGGAAATCACCCGCAACCGCGGGCAGTCGCCGCTGGTGATGATCCGTTCGGTTGCCCGTGCGATGTTCCGCAATGCGCTGGTGCTCGCGATCGGCGCAGGCTTCATCGTGAACCTCTCCGGAGCAGGTCTGCCCGGAGTGGTGGATGACGCGCTGACCCTGATCGCGCGTGCAGCCCTTCCCGCGGCTCTCTTTGCCTTAGGCGGTGTGCTTTTTCAGTATCGCCCCGAAGGCGACCTGCGCGCGATCGCCATGGTCTGCGCCATCACGCTGATTGTGCACCCGGCCCTGATGTGGACCTTTGGCAAAGCCTCCGGGGTCGAGGGCGAATTCTTCCGGTCCGGTGTTCTGACAGCCGCGATGGCACCGGGTTTCAACGCTTACATCTTTGCCAATATGTACGGCCGGGCCAAACGGGTCGCCGCCTCATCCGTACTGATCGCAACCGGATCGTCGATCCTCACGGTCTGGCTCTGGCTGGAACTTCTGGCCGGAACCTGAGCAGATCCTGACAGTTTACGGCAGCAGGCACGCGATTAATCTGAGACATACCCCGAAAGCCTTGCCATCCGCATCCGTCAGGTTAGATACGATAACTGAACAGATCAGTTCAGATTATTACCGGAGTGCGACCAATGCGTCTGTCCCGCGTTGCAGCAGCAACAGTTTTTCTCGGCTTCCTCTTCAGCACAGGTGCGGCTCTCGCTCAGTCCGATGACACCGCAGAGCTTGGCCCGTCAGGTCAGCCGGTGCCGGTGCCTTCGGTCAAACTGATTGCGCCTGATGACGCAGATACCGGGTTCGTGCGCCGCTTCTTTGGCAGGATTGCCGCGCGTGAAACGGTGGATCTCAGCTTTGAGGTCGGTGGCAGGCTGGTGCAGCTGCCTGTCGTGGAGGGGGAAAGCTATCCCGTGGGCACCGTGGTTGCAGAGCTTGAAACCGATAACTTTGAACGGGCGGTCGCGCGGGCGGAGCTGACACTGCGCCAGGCGACCCGGGATCAGGACCGCGCAAGCCGGCTTGCGGCTTCAAATGTCGCCTCTGCGGTGCGTGCGGAAGACGCCCAGACCGCGCGCGAACTGGCCGAAGTTGCGCTGAATGATGCGCGCGACGCGCTGAAGGATTCAGTTCTGCGCACGCCTTTTGATGCGCTGGTCGCCGCGCGGCTGGCGGCAAACTTTTCAAATGTCGAACCCGGCCAGCCGATCCTGAGGCTGCATGACATGTCGGAAATCCGGGTTCAGATCGACGTGCCCGAGCGGCTTTTTCAGTCCGGCATTCCGCCTGAGGCCATCACCTTCACCGGTGAGGTTGCGCAGCGCAAAGATCCGGTGCCGCTGGAGCTGATCGAATTTGAAGCGCAGACCGAAGCCATCGGACAGACATTTCTTGTGACCCTGCGTTTGCCGGACCTGAAAATCTCTACCCTGATCCCCGGCGCGTCGATGACGGTGACCGCAACCGTCAACGGTGATTACACCCCGCCGGGTCGCCCGCTGCCGGCCTCTGCGCTGCTGCTCGGAGCGGACCGTTCGGCAAAGGTGATGGTTTTTGACCCGGACAGCGATGACCCGGACAGCGGCACGCTGCGCCTGCAGGACGTGACCGTGATCTCTGCGGCGGGCACCGATCTGCGTGTCGAAGGGCTCGATGCCGATGCCGAGCTTGTCGGCGCCGGATTGCAGATGCTGAGCGACGGGCAGAAAGTCCGCCGCTACACCGGCCTGACGACCGGGGAGTAGGCATATGCAGATCGCCCGCAACGCCATTGAGCGCCCGCTTTACACCTGGTTGCTGATGCTCTTCTGCCTGCTCGGCGGTGCGGCGGGGTATCTCTCAGTCGGCAAGCTCGAAGACCCCCTCTTTACGCTTAAAAACGCGCTGGTGATCACCCCCTACCCCGGCGCCACCGCATCCGAGGTGGCCACCGAAATTTCAGAAGTGCTGGAAAACGAAATCCAGCAGATGGATGAGGTCAAGACAATCACCTCTTCAAACCGGCCAGGCGTGTCGATTGTCGAGGTTGAGGTGCGCGACAGCTATGATGGCGACGCGCTGCCCCAGGTCTGGGATGATCTGCGCGACCGGGTATCTGACGCAGTGGCCGATCTGCCGGCGGGCGCGCAGCCACCTGTGGTCAATGATGATTTTGGCGATGTGTTCGGTATTTTCTATGCGGTCACAGCACCCGGGTTCACCGATGCTGAAATCTGGGAGATCTCAAATTACCTCAGGCGCGAAGTGCTTTCGGTGGATGGTGTCGCCAATGCGCAGCTGATGGGCCTGCCCGAAGAAGCTATTTTTGTAGAACCCGACAGCAGCACGATTTCGAACCTGGGCGTTGATCCCGGCGTGATCCTCGAGGCAGTCGCCACCGCCGACAGTGTCGTTCCGACCGGATCCACCCGCTCGGGCGATCGCGAACTGCGCGTGGATGCCCCGACGGGTGAGAGCAGCGTCGATGAGATCGCCGGCCTGTCGTTCGGGTTCCGCGGCGAAGTAATCAACCTGCTGGACATCGGAGAGGTTTTTCGCGGGCGCGTGGCACATCCCGAGCAGATTATCCGCCACAACGGGGTGCCGGCCTTTACGCTGGGGATTGCCGGGCTGTCCTCACGCAACATCGTCTCGGTCGGACAGGCCGTCGAGACGCATCTCGATGAAATCAGCTCTATTCTGCCCGCCGGTGTCACGCTACACCCGATCTATGAACAGCACCGGGTTGTCGATGAGGCCAACACCGGGTTTCTGACCAGTCTGGCGCTGTCGGTCAGCGTCGTCATCGCGGTGCTGGCTATCTTTATGGGCTGGCGCGCGGCGCTGGTGGTGGGCATTTCGCTGCTGCTGACGGTGACGGCCACGTTCTTTTTTATGTTTCTCTTCGATGTCAAAGTCGAACGGATCAGTCTCGGTGCCCTGATCATCGCCATGGGCATGCTGGTGGATAACGCCATCGTGGTCGCCGAGGGCATGCAGGTAGAGATGCGCCGCGGCCGCAAAGCACCCGATGCCGCACAGGAGGTTGCCCGCAAAACCCAGGTTCCGCTTCTCGGGGCAACGGTGATCGGCATCATGGCCTTTGCCGGGATCGGGCTTTCACCGGATGCCTCCGGAGAATTTCTGTTCTCGCTTTTTGCGGTTATCGGAATTTCGCTGATGCTTTCCTGGCTGCTGGCCATCACCGTGACACCCCTGCTGGCGCATTACTTCTTTCAGGTCGGCGGCCTCGAAGAGGGAGCCGATGCCTATGACGGTCCGCTCTTTCAGACTTATGGCAGGCTGGTGCGCGGCGCCCTGCGGGTCCGCTGGCTGGTCATTGTCGCGCTGCTGGGGCTTACGGTTGCGTGCTTTGCGGCTTTCGGACAGGTGACGCAGCAGTTCTTCCCGCCCGCCAATACGCCGATCTTCTATTTCAATTATAAGGGGGCTCAGGGCACCGCAATTCAGGAGACGAGCCGCGATCTGGCGGTCATCGAAGACTGGCTGCTGGCGCGCGATGATGTCCTTTCGGTGACGAGTTCAGCAGGCCAGGGTGTGACGCGCTTTGTGCTGACCTATAATCCCGAACAGCGGGATTCCTCCTACGGGCAGTTGATCATTCGCGCCGCTACCCCTGAAGCGATCCCGGCCATCCGGGCCGATCTGGATCAATATGCAGCCAGTGCGATCCCATGGGCCGAGAGCCGGTCCGAGCGGGTCATCTACGGCCCGCCGACAGGGGCGGATGTCGAGGTGCGCTTCTCCGGTCCCGATCCGGATGTTCTGCGCCGGCTGGCGACGGAGGCGCTCGACGTTCTGGAAACCGCGACACCAGATCTGCACACCGAACGCACCAACTGGCGCGAACGCGAGGTCGTGACCCGTCCGGTCTTTGCCGAGGACCGCGCCCAGGCGGTTGGTGTTTCAAGGTCTGACGTGGCGCAATCCATAGCGCTTGCAACAGACGGGATCCGGGCGGGCGACTACCGCGAACGCGAAAGGCTGATCCCGATCATTATCCGCACTCCCCGCGATGAAGTGGCCGAAGCCGGGCAGATGCTGGACCAGATCGTCTGGTCCCCGGCACTGGGGGATTATCTGCCGCTTGATCAGATGATCGACGGCTTTGACGTGGTGGTGCGCGACACACTCATCGAACGCCGGGGCCGCGTGCCGACGATCAGCGTACAGGGCAATGTGATTGAAGGGGTCACCCCGCCCACCGCATTCGCGGCAGTGCGTGGCAGCATCGAAGCGATCCCGCTGCCGCCGGGATATCAGATGGAATGGGGCGGTGAGTTTGAAAGCGCGGGTGAGGCGCAGGCTTCACTGGGGCGCCAGATGCCGCTGAGTTTCGGAACCATGTTGCTGATCACCGTGCTGCTTTTCGGCTCGCTGCGTCAGGCTGCTGTTATCTGGACGATCGTGCCAATGGCCGTGAACGGGGTCGCGCTGGGGCTGCTCTTCACCGGGGTGCCGTTCAGCTTTACGGCGTTGCTCGGGCTGTTGTCGCTGTCGGGTATGCTGATCAAGAACGCCATCGTGCTGGTCGATGAGATCGACGCGCAGAAAGCGGACGGCCTTGCGCAGGACGATGCCATTGTTCTTGCCTCTGTCAGTCGCCTCAGGCCCGTGGTGCTGGCAGCCGGCACGACGATCCTCGGGATGGCGCCCCTTCTGACCGACAGCTTCTTTGTTGCGATGGCTGTGACCATTATGGCGGGCCTTGGCTTCGCGTCTGTTCTGACCCTGATCGGCGTACCGGTGCTCTACCACACCTATTTCCGACGCGAACGGCGCGCTGACCGGGAGAAGGCCACCAATGGGCCGGAGCCGGGCGCAGAACCGACGGTAGCCTGACAGGTTGAGGATCGCGGGGCCGGGATTTTCCGGCGCACCCCGGCCATCTTTGCCGCCGGATCAGGGCGATTCCGTCTTTGGTTTCCCGGACCGGTGGCGGGAATCGCTTCAAAACGTTACCGGCCTGCCCGAAATTAGGGAGCATTTTAACGAATTGCGGCATGCCTGTGGCACTGCCCGTGACCCGGCTCGCCACATTTCCGCCGCGATAGATGCTCCGTTGATCAGCGCTCAAGCCGTTAATAAACCGGTCATATCTGCAAAAAACCGATTAAGGCGGGCTCCGGCACCCCGGGCGGGCTGCCATGTTTTCAGCACCGTTCGAGCCTCTTTTCCGCACCGATCGGGCTCAACCCGTCCGATTTACGTCCAAACTTTGCCATCAGGACCCGGGATAAAGTTTTCAGTCGCGCTTTCTTTCGCTGCCGGGAAAGCAAACAGCGCTGGCTCCTGATGAAACTGAATGAGGCTCCAGATATGACCGACTTTGCGATCAGACGTTCTGCTCACCGCCACCCGCTCAGGAAACTTCCCCGCCTGGCCGCAGGCCTATTTGCTCTTGGCCTTGGTCTCAGTCTCGCGGTTCTGCCTGCGACAGATGCACATGCCGGTGACGGAAACAGTTTCCTGCCCGCCAAAATGGCCATTGCCGCCCCAACGGGCGCGCGCAATCTGTGCGGAAAGTACCGGTGGGCCTGCTCGCACTCGGGAACCAGCGGTAAGGTGTCGCAAAGCGATCTGCGCAAGGTCGATCAGATCAACCGCCGGGTTAACCGTCAGATCCGTGAAGTCACCGACCAGTCACAGTACCGCAAGGCCGACTACTGGACACTGCCTCAGTCCAGCCGCGGCGATTGCGAGGATTTTGCGCTGCTCAAAAAGAAAGAGCTGATGCGGGCCGGATTTGCCCCGCAGAACCTGTTGCTTACCACAGTTCTGGACCGTCAGGGACGCAGCCACGCTGTTCTTGTGGTGCGCACGACTGCCGGCGACTATGTGCTCGACAACCTCAATGACAAGGTCAAACCCTGGAAAGCCACGCGCTATACCTTCCTGCGCATGCAAAACCCCCGAAATCCCGGCGCCTGGGTCGGCGTGCTGACCAAAGCCTGACCTCTCAGGTCACTTCAAAGTAAAAAGCCGCGGTCCTCACCGCGGCTTTTTACGTTTTCAATAAGTGACTGATCAGCGGTTGTTGCCGCGGCCAGCGCCGTTGTCGCTCCGGTTCCCGCCGCCATTGCTGCCGCCGTTCCCGCCGCCGCTGTTACCATTGCCTGTGCCCGGACCGTCGCCGTCGTTATTGCCCCCGCCGTTTCCGGGGTTGCCGGCGTTGCCGTTACCGTTGCCAGGGCCATTGCCGTCACGGTTGCCACCGGCGTTACCGGGGCTGTTCCCGCTGCCATCAACGCCGCCGCCATTTCCGTTCCCGCCGCCATTATTGCCGCCGTTCCCGTTGCCATTACCGCCGTTGCCGGTGCCCGGACCTGATCCGCCGGTGTTACCGCCGCCGTTCCCGGGGTTCCCGGCATTGCCATTGCCGTTGCCGGGCCCGTTGCCGTCACCATTGCCTCCGGCATTGCCGTTCCCGCCGCCACTATTGCCGCCGTTCCCGTTGCCATTACCGCCGTTGCCGGTGCCCGGACCTGATCCGCCGGTGTTCCCGCCGCCACTATTGCCGCCGTTCCCGTTGCCATTACCGCCGTTGCCGGTGCCCGGACCTGATCCGCCGGTGTTACCGCCGCCGTTCCCGGGGTTGCCGGCATTGCCATTCCCGTTGCCGGGCCCGTTGCCGTCGCCATTGCCACCGGCATTACCGTTCCCGCCGCCATTATTGCCGCCGTTCCCGTTGCCATTACCACCGTTGCCGGTGCCCGGACCTGATCCGCCGGTGTTACCGCCGCCGTTCCCGGGGTTGCCGGCATTGCCATTCCCGTTGCCGGGCCCATTGCCGCTTCCGTCAACGCCGCCATCGCCACCGTCGCCAGTGCCATCACCGCCGTCACCAGTTCCATCACCGCCGTCACCGGTGCCGTCGCCACCGTCACCAGTGCCGTCGCCACCGTCACCAGTGCCATCACCGCCGTCACCAGTTCCATCACCGCCGTCACCGGTGCCGTCGCCACCGTCACCAGTGCCGTCGCCACCGTCACCAGTGCCATCGCCACCGTCGCCAGTGCCATCGCCGCCGTCGCCAGTGCCATCACCGCCATCGCCGGTGCCATCGCCACCGTCGCCGGTGCCATCACCACCGTCGCCGGTTCCATCACCGCCGTCACCAGTTCCATCACCGCCGTCACCGGTGCCGTCGCCACCGTCACCAGTGCCGTCGCCACCGTCACCAGTGCCATCGCCACCGTCGCCAGTGCCATCGCCGCCGTCGCCGGTGCCATCACCGCCGTCGCCGGTGCCATCGCCACCGTCGCCGGTGCCATCACCACCGTCACCAGTTCCATCACCGCCGTCACCGGTGCCGTCGCCACCGTCACCGGTGCCGTCGCCACCGTCACCAGTGCCATCGCCACCGTCGCCAGTGCCATCGCCGCCGTCGCCAGTGCCATCACCGCCATCGCCGGTGCCATCGCCACCGTCGCCGGTGCCATCACCGCCATCGCCGGTGCCATCACCGCCGTCGCCAGTGCCATCGCCACCGTCGCCGGTGCCATCACCGCCATCGCCGGTGCCATCGCCACCGTCGCCGGTGCCATCACCACCGTCGCCAGTTCCATCACCGCCGTCACCGGTGCCGTCGCCACCGTCGCCAGTTCCATCACCGCCATCGCCGGTGCCATCACCGCCGTCGCCGGTGCCATCGCCACCGTCGCCGGTGCCATCGCCACCGTCGCCGGTGCCATCACCGCCGTCGCCAGTGCCATCGCCACCGTCGCCAGTGCCATCACCGCCGTCGCCGGTGCCATCGCCACCGTCGCCAGTTCCATCACCGCCATCGCCGGTGCCATCACCGCCGTCGCCGGTGCCATCGCCACCGTCGCCGGTTCCATCACCACCGTCCCCGGTGCCATCGCCACCGTCGCCGGTGCCATCGCCGCCGTCGCCGGTGCCATCGCCGCCATCGCCGGTGCCATCGCCACCGTCGCCAGTGCCATCACCGCCGTCGCCGGTGCCATCGCCACCGTCGCCAGTGCCATCACCGCCGTCGCCGGTGCCATCGCCACCGTCGCCGGTGCCATCACCGCCGTCGCCGGTGCCATCACCGCCATCGCCGGTGCCATCGCCACCGTCGCCGGTGCCATCACCGCCGTCGCCAGTGCCATCGCCACCGTCACCAGTGCCATCACCGCCATCGCCGGTGCCATCACCGCCATCGCCGGTGCCATCGCCACCGTCGCCGGTGCCATCACCGCCGTCTTCACCGCCATCGCCACCGTCACCGCTCGGTGGACTGCCGCCGGGGCCGCCTTCGCTGCCACCGTCGCCGCCGATCGCATCGTCGAGGCCATCGTTGTCACCGTCATCAGCGCCGATTGCGCCGGTCGGTTCATCAGAGAGAAGAAGCGCGAGTGCCGGACAGGCCTCGCCCGTGCCGACAAGAATATCAACGTAATTTGGGTGCCGCTGGATGTAGTCGATGAAGCCCGACGTAATCGTCTCGCAGCTGCAGAGTGCTTCCAGCGAAATGTTTTCAACAGCGCCGCGCGTGGAGCTGATGCTGCACTGCCCAAGGCCACCCGACAGACCCTGTGCTCGGACCTCTTGCGGCGACGCGAGACCAAGAGACGTAACCAACACAAAGGACGTCGTGGTCCACAACCTCGTCATACTCATACCCATTTCTCTTCCCCGAAATAACCGCGACGCAGTGCGCCACACTGAAACCAATTAAACGTCATATAAATGACAAACTGGCAGCTGCAAGTCCATGTTTTCCACGCCCCGTGGGCCAATTGTGGCAATTTCAGGGCAACGGTCATCCGATGCGAAAACAGTCTCAGGATAAATATGGTTTTGTTGACGGTCGCGCACGGGGAAAATCTGCAGTGACTTCGCATTTCAGCAATCGTCGCGCCCGGGCAACACAACCGGTGTTTGCCGTGCCGGAAAAAATACAATCCCAGGTACCGGAAGCGTCTTCCCCGGAAGGCCTGCAGGCAGCTGTCAGGCACCCGCCCGCAGAAGCCAGTCCCGCCCGAGGCGCACAGTATTCCGGGCAAAATGCGGCGCCAGTGTGCGGGGTTCGGGGGCCTCGATATGGCTGCCGATCCAGGCCAGCAGCGCCATCCGCCGCAGCATAATAAAAGTGTCTATTTCCGCCTCATCATGCGGATCAAGGCGGCGCACTGACCGGTATCCCTCAAGCCATGCACGGCGCAGAGCGGGAACCGCCGGATCATCCTCAATAAAGCTGATCGCCGCCGCGAAATCGTACATGAACCAGCCGGTACCACAGTCGTCAAAGTCGATCAGACGAGTGCCTTCGGCATCCTGCAGAAGGTTAGCCAGACGCATATCAGCATGGATCAGATTGAACCGGTCGGGCGTTTTCCCATAGGCGTCGAGGCGTTTGCAGACCACCCTTTCGACGTCTTCAAGAACCTGTCGCGCAGGCTCATCGACGCCAGGAGCATCACGCCAGTTGCCCCAGGTGGGCGCAGACCCGAAAACGGCCTCTTCGTCCCAGACAAGACGTTCAAAGGGTCGCGGTTTCTGCCAGCCCAGAACATGGGTGTGGCATCGCGCTGCCATCGCCCCGACGGTGCTGAAGCCTGCGGTCATGTCAGAGGTCTGATCGGGCGCGGCGCCGGGCAGATGCTCGAAAAGCACGAGATACCTGGCCGACGGCAAACCCGGCGTGCCAGCCTGCTGGATAACTTTGCCATTGCGCCCCGTGAACATCTTCGCAGTGGGTACAACGTCAGCGCCGCGCAGGGCCTCAATCCATGCCAGTTCGCAGGCAATAGCGCGTTTCGAATGATATCCCTCGCGGTGCACACGCAGCACGGCCCGAAATCCCCTGGTATTTTCGATCAGCCATGTGGTGTTTTCCGACACGTTGATCAGACGCGGCGTGACATCCCGGGGAAGATCCCAGAGGGCAAGCCCGTTGCGCACCAGGTCTTCAAGATGCACCAGCAGTGTGCTGAGCGGAATATCGCGGTCGGTCACACTTGCCCCTTTTTCCTGCGCGGATTCTGCTTTGTGGCATCAAACAGAAGTTACACCGGGACGCAACGCCCGAACGACCGCACCTGCACGGCGCAGGAATGGGCGGGTGCGGGCCTGCGAGCAGGCAGGTGACAGGAATGATGTGGCCGGTTGTGTCGCGTGACTACATCCTGCCCTAAGTTCAGTTCAACCAGCTGAGCCAGCGGAACTCATCACGGTAAGGGTGCAACAGGATCCGGCCATCTGCATTCGGGAAAAATTGCGCCGGCGCGTGCCGCGTGGGACAAAACTGGCGCATCGGGATGCGGAGAATTACGAGGGCTGTAAAAGCGGGCTGTGCCGGTAGCCGTCAAAACCCACAGGATCTGTCGGGGTGTACCGGGATGCCGGGGCAGACCCGGAATATATGGTGCGGATGAGAAGACTCGAACTTCCACGGGTGTTACCCCACAGCGACCTCAACGCTGCGCGTCTACCATTCCGCCACATCCGCACATTGAATGGTGAGGCGTCTTTAGCGTGACCTGTGCAGCTTGTGAAGAGCCATTATGTAAGAAATTCGCGCGCTCCCTGCCTGTTCTGCCGCCGGGCGCCCTCGCAGTGCGGCACCCGGGACATCAGAAAGGTCACACCGGCGGCGGGCGCGGTTTACAGATGATGCCGGCGCGCGGTATGGGCAGGGCATGACAGAGTGGATTATCTCAGACGGGCTGACAGACTATCGCGCCGCAGAAGCATGGATGGAGGCGCGCGCGCAGGCAATTGCCAAAGGCACAGCCGATGAGTGTATCTGGCTGGTGGAGCATCCGCCGCTTTACTCCGCCGGCACATCAGCAAAAGAAGCCGATCTGACCGATCCGGACCGCTTTCCGGTCTATCCGACCCGCCGGGGCGGCCAGTACACGTATCACGGGCCTGGGCAGCGGGTCGCCTATACCCTGCTGGATGTAGGCAGACGGGGCCGTGATGTGCGCCGGTTTGTGCAGCAACTGGAGCGATGGGTGATTGCCGCGCTCGACAGCTTTAATGTCACAGGCGAGGTGCGCGACGGCCGAGTTGGGGTCTGGGTCACACGCCCGGAGAAGCCGCGCGATGCTGACGGCTCACCGATCGAGGAAAAGATCGCAGCGATCGGCATCAGGCTGAGCAGGTGGGTGAGCTTTCACGGGATTTCGGTCAACGTTGACCCGGACCTGAGCCATTTTGACGGCATTGTGCCCTGTGGTATTTCCGGGCACGGGGTGACGAGCCTCGTGGATCTGGGCCTGCCGGTCACGATGAACGATCTGGATATCGCTCTGCGGGATCAGTTTACCGTTGTTTTCGGCGACACACCTGTCGATGCACCGCCGGTGCGGTTCGCGCTGCCGGTTCAGCCTGCCTGACCGGCCGGACCTCGCGCACGCAGAAAGCTCAGCAACCGCTCGGTGCTGAGCGGCTTGGCCATAAAACCGGTCACATTCGGGTCGGCCTCCGCCCGACGGCGGTCATCATCAAGAGTAGAGGTTGACAGCATCAGGATCTTTCGCCCTTCGGTCATCTGCGCCGGCAGGGCGGCATAGGCTTCAAGGAATTCGAATCCGTCCATCCGCGGCATATTGATGTCGAGCAGGATCAGATCAGGCAGTACGCCGCCGCTCGCCCGGGCACGCTCAAGATGCTCCAGGGCCGCCTGCCCGTCTGTTTCGATCTCCACTTCCTCGGCCAGACCCGTGCGATCAATCAGCCTGGTGTGCATCAGGTTGGTGATCCGGTCATCATCAACCAGCAGTACTTTTCTGAGGCGTTTCATCCTGTCTGCCCCCTTCAGGCGCCTGGTTGCGGAAAACTGAGCGTAAAGGCTGCGCCCTCACCCGGGCTTCCTTCAACGCGTATGGTGCCACCGATCCGGTGCATCAGGCAGCGTATCGTATAGAGTGCGACGCCGGCACCGCCCGGCACAGCATGCGCGCGCCGGAACAGATCAAACACCTTTCCTTCGTCGCGGGGCAGGTCCAGACCGGTTCCGTTATCGGCAACCGAGATCTCGGTCATGTTTTCCACTGAGCGCGAGGTCACTTCGATGCGCACCCGTCTGTCAGGGCTGCGATACCGGATCGCATTGGCGATCATCGCCTGCAGCATGTTTTCAAGCTCGCGCGCCAGAAAAGTCACCTCGGGCACCTTGAAGTCTGTGCGGATCACAGCGCGGGCATCCGTGGTCTGACAGTGCAGGCTGACGAGGACGTTTTCGGTAACTGCGGCCAGATTTACCGGTTCAAACGGTGCCATCTCGCCGGCATTGGCCTGAGCCACACATACCAGCGCATCAAGCTTTTCCTGGGCCTGATTACAGACGTCACGCATCCAGCCGAGGGTTTCGCTGTGCTCGGGCGGCAGCAGTTCACCCGCCTCGCTGAGCATATGTGTGAGCGTGCTCATATTGCTGACCGGCACTTTCAGGTCATGACTGGCAATATAGGTGAGCTGTTCAAGCTCGCGCCGCGTGGCTCTCAGGCGTTCCTCGGTCTGCTTCTGGGCGGTGATGTCAATAGCGATCCCGATATGACGCAGGACCGAGCCGTCGGTATCGCGTTCATAGACCTTGTCGATGCTGCGCAGCCAGACGATTGATCCGTCGCGGGCATAGTCGCGGTATTCATGGGTCGCGGAGACCCCATCTGCCAGCTCACCCAGCGAATCGAAATAGGCAGCGAGCCCCTCAAGGTCGTCCTCATGAACGATCGTCCCGAAGAGCGCGTCGCCGAGGTCAATCAGCTCCTGTGGTGTGTATCCCAACAACGTCCCGATGGACCGGTTGGAATATTCGTTACTCTTGGTTTTGTGGTTGAAAATATAGATGACGCCCGGAACCAGACCGGCCATGCGGCGCAGAAAATCTGAGCTCTCCGCATCAATGCTCAATCCTGTCGCACCTGTATCTGAAGCCGAAGCCACCTGCATCGCCATGTCCCGCATTCTGGTCTGTACCGTTCCTGTACAGCCGCCACCCGAGGACATCCTGCACCAGCGACTGTTAAACGCCGGTTAACACGAGGCTGTCACAGGCGCGCATCCGACGGCAGCCCGGGATAATTGCGCCGGGCTGCGTCACCCTGGCGCACCCGACGCGCGGATCAGTGCGCCAATTCGGCACTGCTGCGTCAATACGATCATTGCTCCCGGCCCCAACACACTCTAGAAACGGATGGAATCCTCCGTGCGATACGGGAACCGTCGTGCGGAACGTCACATAATACCAGGAGGCAAGAGCATGGCAGACGCAGCCATCCACGGCCATGACCACCAGGACGAGCGTGGGTTTTTCACCCGCTGGTTCATGTCAACAAACCACAAAGATATCGGTATTCTCTATCTGATCGTCTCCGCTCTTGCCGGTTTCGTTTCGGTTGCCTTTACCGTTTACATGCGCCTTGAGCTGATGGAGCCGGGCGTACAGTACATGTGCCTTGAAGGGGCGCGTCTTTTCGCCAGCGGCGAGGCCTGCACCCCCAACGGACACCTCTGGAACGTGCTCATCACCGGGCACGGTATTCTGATGATGTTCTTTGTGGTCATTCCGGCGCTCTTCGGCGGATTTGGCAACTATTTCATGCCCTTGCAGATCGGTGCGCCGGATATGGCGTTCCCGCGGATGAACAACCTGTCGTTCTGGCTCTATGTCGCCGGTACAACGCTGGCGGTCTGTTCGGTGCTGGCACCGGGCGGGAATGATCAGGCCGGCTCCGGTGTGGGCTGGGTACTCTATCCGCCGCTATCGACCAATGAAGGCGGCTTCTCGATGGACCTTGCGATCTTCGCGGTGCACGTATCGGGCGCCTCTTCGATCCTGGGGGCGATCAACATGATCACCACCTTCCTGAACATGCGAGCCCCCGGCATGACGCTCTTCAAAGTGCCGCTGTTCTCATGGTCGATCTTTGTCACAAGCTGGCTGATCCTGCTCAGCCTGCCGGTTCTGGCGGGTGCTATCACCATGCTTCTGATGGACCGCAACTTCGGGTTCACCTTCTTTGATCCTGCAGGCGGGGGCGACCCGGTGCTCTACCAGCATATCCTGTGGTTCTTCGGACACCCGGAAGTGTATATCGTGATCCTGCCGGGCTTCGGCATTATCTCCCACGTCATCGCAACCTTCTCGCGCAAACCAGTCTTCGGCTATCTGCCGATGGTCTGGGCTCTGATCGCCATCGGCGCTCTGGGCTTCGTGGTCTGGGCGCACCACATGTACACCGTGGGCATGTCGCTGAACCAGCAGGCCTACTTCATGCTGGCCACGATGGTCATTGCGGTGCCGACAGGGGTGAAAATCTTCAGCTGGATTGCCACCATGTGGGGCGGCTCGGTTGAATTTAAGACACCGATGCTCTGGGCCTTTGGTTTCCTGTTCCTCTTCACTGTCGGCGGTGTAACCGGCATCGTACTCAGCCAGGCTGCTGTGGACCGCTACTATCACGACACCTACTATGTTGTGGCACACTTCCACTATGTGATGAGCCTTGGTGCGGTCTTCGCGATCTTTGCGGGCATCTACTTTTACTTCCCCAAGATGACGGGGCGGATGTATCCTGAATGGGCCGGCAAACTGCACTTCTGGACTTTCTTCATCGGTGCAAACCTGACCTTCTTCCCGCAGCACTTCCTCGGGCGTCAGGGCATGCCACGCCGCTATATCGACTATCCGGATGCCTTTGCCTACTGGAACTGGTGGTCGAGCCTTGGTGCTTTCCTCAGCTTTGCTTCCTTCCTCTTCTTCTTCGGTGTGATGTTCTACGCCATCCGCAAGGGCAAGGAATGCAAAGAGAACAACCCGTGGAACGAATATGCGGATACGCTGGAGTGGACACTGCCCAGCCCGCCGCCGGAACACACATTCGAAATCCTGCCCAAGCAGGAAGAATGGGACAAACAGCCCGGTCACTGAAGATCGCAGAAATAAAAGCAAAGGCTCCGCAGCACGCGGGGCCTTTTTTTGCGTACAGATGTCGGCAGGACCACCGGTTTCAGCAGACGCCAGGTTGAAAAAGCGGTGGCAGCGACAAGGCCGGATCTGCTCTTAGCAAAGGAAATCCGACTTTGTGCGCGTCAGGCCAGACCACACAGAGCGTCTGAGCATGTGAACTACGGAGTGTCATTGCGATGTCCGTTTGCTTCAGCATGACGGTCCGGTGTCACAGGGCCGCGCCGTACGGCTCTCAGCCGCGCCAACGGGGCGCTGCGGCACGTTGTATGGGCATCGGAACGCAGTTGTTGAAAAACATGGTGCCACAGGCCCCTCAGGGCGCACTGATCGTTCGGCTTCGGGAACAGGTTTATTGCACCTCGTAAGATTAGGTGATGAGCGCATCGGAACACCCGCCTGTCTCACTGCGTTTCTAAGCCGATGACGATAAAATGCGCCTCAGGGTGAGGCACCGACTACAGGAGAAACATTATGCTTTCGCTTAAAATGACATCCGCCGCTGTTGCAGCCGCACTGGCTCTCACGCCTGCGACACGCGTCGCTGCCGATGGCAAGGACTTTATCGCCGGCGCTGTGATCGGCGGTATTGTTGGCTCGCAGTTGCAAAAGAATGCGACCCGCAACCGAACTGTCGCGCCTGCCCCGCAGGTGACAGGCACGACCACTTATTCCGAGCCGGCGACGCGGTCTGGCATTCCGGCCACACAGACCGGTCGCGAAGTCCAGACATCGCTGAACTACTTCGGCTTCAATGCCGGCACGGTTGACGGCCAGATCGGCGGCCGGTCGCGCGCAGCAATCTCTGACTACCAGGCCTATATGGGATACGAGGCCACCGGCCAGCTGACGCAGTTCGAGCAGGATCTGCTGGTCCGCTCGTTTAACCGCGCTCAGGCGGGCGGCGATCAGACGTTCCGAAAAATCGCGGCAAACCCGGACGGCACACGCGGCCTGCTCAAAGAGTACCGGGCCGAATTCGCCCGCGGCAACGACAGCGGGCAATACACATCCTATGCGACTCCGCTCACCGGCAACGGTTCCTGAGCAAAGGGGTACGGTAGCGAGTTGCCTGAGGTTCCGACCCGTCACAGCCTGGCTGTGGCGGGTCACATTGCTGAATGGCAGACTGCAGCTTCCTGTGCCGCAAACCGGGATCAGGTGTCGCATTGTCTCCCTGCCCGACTGCAGAATATCCTGCATTAAATTTTGCAGAGCCGACGATATGCCCTATCAATGGACCAGCCAGCCCGATGAGACGCCGCAGGTGCTTCGCCTCTGGCCCCACAATTCTCTGCCGGCGCGCGGGATGGCCGCCTTTGTGCTCAGCACTTTCACGCTGATCTGTATCCCCACGCTGCCACTGCTGGGCTCGCCTGTGTTGTGGGGGTTGCTGCCGTTTCTGCTGCTGGCGGTCTGGGGCATCTATTTTGCCCTGCAACGCAACTGGAAATCACGTCAGATCAGTGAAGTGCTCACCCTCGGACCCGATGAGGCACAACTGGTACGCACTGACCCGTCGGGCGCCGTGCAGGAATGGGACTGCAACCGGTACTGGACCACGATCACCAAGTACGAAAAGGACGGGCCCGTTCCTCATTATGTCACGCTCAAGGGTATGGGCCGGGAAGTTGAGATCGGCGCCTTTCTCAGCGAAGAGGAGCGCGTGTCGCTTTATGATGAGCTGCAGCGCGCCTGGCGGCGGTGACAGGCCGCAGACGAGGCTCATTCTGACCTGGCGACAGTCACAGGTGCCAGGTTATCCCCCCGGTGGGTTGTATATGCAGTGCTCCGCCCGTTACGAACATGTGATCTTTTCAGGTACCTGCAGCATCGGGCCTGCAGCGTATCTGGTGAAATCGCGCTGGAACTGCATGCTGACGAGGCTCATGCTGCCTTCGGACGTCCATTCGTACCTCAGCCGGGCGCCCGATACCTCCCCTTCCTTCAGCCGCAGTAAAAGCAGATGTTCTTCCGGATCTTCGCCCATGGCCGCCACAACCCATGGCTGCCGCCGCGAAAGACCCCTTTTGAGAGCATCGTCTGAAGATGCTTTACCGCCTTAGCGGCACGCGTCTCGGAAAAGGTGGGTGCGATGTCGTCCGGCAGAGGGCTCAACGACTACTGGCCAGTTGGTTGTCGCAATGGATTTACAGGTAGTGCTGTCGGTTCGCTGCCGCTTCCGATAACCACGTCATTATTGCAGCATCCGATCGAAAACCGCTGACAGACCCTTCGTTGGCAGTTCAAGTGCTCTTGCAGCCAGGTCTGACTGCGCAAAAAACTGAACGCGTAGTGTCTCCGCCCCCTCAAGCGCTGTGCGAAGTGCCGGTGTGATTTCGGCATAGGCCGTGCAACCGTTCGGCAGGCACACTTTGAACACAAGCGACTGTACTGTTTCCCCTGCCACTATCTGTGCACCGGGCTCCAGCGCGACACCCAAAGGCAGGACCACCGCCAGACTGACAGTTTGATCTCCGGTCGGGGAAAAAAACGACACCGTCGCCACAGCATCATCGGCGCCGGTTTCAGACGCAACAACCTGGCTCACGCAGATATCGTCTTCGCATTGTACGAACCACTCCGTATCCTGCGCGTGCAATGGGGTTGCGAAGAGAAGTGAGGAAAAAAGAACTTTCAGTGTACGTGACGTCATGAGAAACTCCCGGGCTGGCACAGGTTACTGATGTTACCCGAAAAAGAGCGCTACCGAAACCGGCAGCGCCCTTCCAACTTTTACAGTAGAACGGTTTTCAGATCAGGCTTTGCGCTTCTTGAACCGGCGCGCGGCGCCAAGAACACCCAGGCCTGTCAGCAGCAACACACCTCCCGCAGGAACGGGGATCGGGCTCGGGCCGCCTCCGCCGGGCTCATCCGGAGGTGTTGGATCCGGCACGATTATTTCACCACCGACGCCGGAGAACCCGAAGATAAAGGTGTCACATCCGCCGGCACCGGAACCGTCAACATCGGAGCCGCATTTTCCCAGTGAGAAAAGTTCCGCACCGACTTCGCCAAGTGCCGCAAGTGCGCCTGCTTCCGTGGCGGCAGCACCATAGAAGATATCAAAATCAAAACTCTCGCCGTCAAGCAGTTCACCGAAACCGAAATCGAAGTTCGACCCGTGATCTGCCGGCCCGAGGTTGACAAAATCGCCGGTGCCAAGAATTGCACTCCGGGATGCAAAAGGGTTTGAATTGCTGAAGCCGTTGTCGTCTGCGTAGAGAACAGACGGTGTCGTCGCCACACCGGCGTGGGTTACCAGCTCACTGAACGTTTCAGGTTCAATATCCCAGTCGAAGGTCCGGGTGTAGCGGAGATCATTGATATCTGCGCCGCTGGTGTTGGTAATGCTGACCGAAACGCGATAAAGATTATCAGTCTCAGCTGCCGGAGCGAACGAATGCGTTACAGCAAGCTCGCCGGTTGTAAGTTCTACCGAAGAGAACGCCGTTGATGCAGTTGACGTGAAATCCACAGCGGTCAGGTTGGCTGTGCCGCTTGAGTTGTTGGCGTAACCGGAGACGCCGGTATCAGCGATACCTACGCCCCAGCCTTCGCACAGACAGCCGTGCGAGGTAGACTCGTTTCCTGTCGGCAGAAACCGGAGGCCAACAGCAGTCGTCCCGTCTGTGCCCGATGGCGCGCCACCAGGAACATTGAGCTGTCCGAGGTCATCCACTCCAAGCTGGATCGTATCATTGTCTATTATCGCCGAAGCGGATGCAGCCGTGCTCATCATCGCCAGCGCAATCGCAGATTTTTGAAATAAATTCATCATCACCCCCGTAAAAAATGAATATTAAAGTCTCATCTAACCTGTTTACGCTACGTTAACTTAAGCAATTTGTCAACGAATCGCACCAAAACGGACAATTGTCTCGACTGATGATCCACTTGCGGCAATGCCCGGTGCAAAACTATCGTACCTGCCGCGCAACATTATTGCGCGACAGGCGCGAATCACCTTGTCAATATGGAGCACTCGGGACGCATTGTTCCCGGATCCGGGGCTTTGCGCAGAGGTAGTCAGCTGAGGCGGTTTTTCACCAGCGGTCCGGCTTTGCCGAAATCCATCTGTCCGGTGTATTTGTCCTTGAGCACCGCCATCACCCGTCCCATGTCCCGGATACTGTCCGCGCCGGTCTCGTCGATGGCATCGCTGACTGCCTGCTCGGATTCCTCTTCGCTCAGCTGTCGCGGCAGGAACTCCTCGATCACGCCGATCTCGCTGCGCTCCCGGTCGGCCAGATCCAGACGTCCGCCCTCTTCGTAAGCGCGGGCACTTTCAGTGCGCTGTTTCGACATTTTTCCCAGAATGGCCAGCACTTCAGGATCGCCCACACCCTCCTCATTGCCTTCGGCGCGCGCGGCAATGTCCTTGTCCTTGATGGCGGCGTTGATCAGCCGCAGCGTGGACAGACGGTCGGCCGCCTTATCTTTCATCGCCTGCTTCAGCGCGGCGGTGATTTTCGTACGAAGGTCCATTGCTCATTCCTCTGCTTTGACCCCGCTCCGGGGGCTGTGCTCCGGCGCCGGACCATAGACAAAGCAGGTGATGCCTGCAACACCACCCGCCACCCGCGCGCCGCAGCGTAAGATGCCCGGAGGCTGCGGCGAAAACCGCACCGGAAGAGCCCTTGACCCCTGATGCCTGCAGGACTAGTTTCCGCCAGATTTTGCCCCCGCCATATGCCCGAAAGGACTGCCTCATGTCTGCAGCTGCGCCCGACCGCCCCACCGCTTGTCTGGCCCTCGCGGACGGCACTCTGTTTTACGGTCAGGGCTTCGGGGCCACCGGTCAGACCGAGGCGGAACTGTGCTTTAACACCGCCATGACCGGCTATCAGGAAATCATGACCGATCCGTCCTATGCCGGGCAGATTGTCACCTTTACCTTCCCGCATATCGGCAACGTCGGCGTAAATCCCGAAGATGACGAAACCGCCGATCCGGTTGCCGCCGGGATGATCGTCAAGTGGATGCCCACGGACCCGTCGAACTGGCGGGCCGTGCAGGGACTGGACCAGTGGCTGGCATCGCGCGGGCGCATCGCACTTGGCGGGGTGGACACGCGCCGTCTGACCCGGGCGATCCGCCAGTCGGGAGCACCACACGTGGCCCTCGCCCACAACCCTGACGGCAGTTTTGATGTTGAAGCACTGGTAGCGGCTGCGCGCGGTTTTGCCGGGCTTGAAGGTGTCGATCTGGCACGTGAAGTGACCTGTGCGCAGTCCTACCGCTGGAACGAGATGCGGTGGGCCTGGCCCGACGGATATGCCCCGCTGCAGGATCCGAAGTATAAAGTCGTGGCGCTCGATTACGGGGCCAAACGCAATATCCTGCGCTGTCTCGCAAGTGCCGGCTGTGATGTGACCGTGCTGCCGGCGACGGCATCTTTTGAGGATGTGATGGCGCAAAATCCCGACGGCGTGTTTTTGTCGAACGGCCCCGGTGATCCGGCGGCAACGGGTGCCTATGCCGTGCCCATGATCCGTCAGGTGCTGGATGACACAGACCTGCCGGTCTTTGGCATCTGCCTGGGGCATCAGATGCTGGCACTGGCGCTTGGAGCACAGACGATCAAGATGAACCACGGTCATCACGGTGCCAACCACCCGGTCAAGGATCACGATACCGGTAAGGTCGAAATCACGTCGATGAACCACGGCTTTGCAGTTGATGCCCAGACCCTGCCGCAGGGCGTGGTCGAAACGCATACCTCGCTCTTTGACGGCTCCAACTGTGGCATCCGCATGGATGGCCGCCCGGTCTGGTCTGTGCAGCACCACCCCGAAGCCAGCCCCGGGCCCCAGGACAGCTATTACCTGTTTGAGCGCTTTGCCAGGGCGATGGCGGACCGCGCCGCCTGATCCGACCGGCCACCCGTCTGGGTTGAAAAATCAAGAATTAACAGATCATTAACCCTGTTCTGACAGGGTCTGCCGGTGCTGAACCATTGCGGGCAGACCCATCAATGAATGATCTCGACCTGAGCCTGACACGTCCCGGGCGGGCGCCGCCCGGTGGCCGGCATCCGCCGCTGGGCCAGTTGCTGGTGGACACCGGCAAGATCGGGCCGCGCGATCTGATGCATGCGCTTGGCCTGCAGGGGCACATCGATGCGCCGCTGGGCGACATCATGGTGGCCGAGGGTCTGGTCTCACGCCGCGATGTGCTGGGTGCGCTTGCGCAGCAGGCCCGAAGCGAAGGCGCCGATCTTGAGCTGTCTCCTCCGGCGCCCGACATGGCAGGGCATCTGCCGGCCGCCCTGTGCCTGCGTTACGGTGTGGTGCCCTGGCGCGAGGACGCGCGCGCACTTTATGTTGCCACATCGAGCCCTGCAGCTTTTACCAGTCTGCGCCAGGCCCTTGGCAGCCGCAGCCGGCAGATGTTTCCGGTAATCGTGGATGAAGTGCAGATACAGTCCCACATCAGCCGCCTCTATGGACGCGAACTCGCCGGCAAAGCCGCCGTCCGCGTGCCGGCAACGGAAAGCTGCCGGGGCTGGAGCACCGGCAGCACTCGCCGGACCATCATCGCACTGGGGCTTCTCGCCATCACCGGCGTCGCGGCGTTTCAGGCACCCGCCTGGACGCTCACCGCCGCGGTCCTCTGGGCCGTGATTACCCTCGCAATGGTCACAACCCTCAAAGCAGCGGCCTTCGTGACGCACTTCACCAAAGGGCGCAGTGCACGAACCGCCGCGATTATTACAACGCCCTTCCGTCTGCCGCGGGTGTCGGTTCTGGTCCCGCTGCTGAAAGAAAAAGAGATCGCGGCGCAACTGATTGCGCGCCTGAGCGGTCTGACCTACCCCAAATCACTTCTGAACGTTGTGCTGGTGCTCGAGGAAAACGACAGACTGACACGCGAGACCATAGCGCGCACAGAACTGCCAGAGTGGATGAGTGTGATCGAAGTGCCCGGTGCCGGAGATCTGACGACCAAACCGCGCGCGCTTAATTATGCGCTGGATTTCTGCCGTGGCAGCATCGTGGGGATCTGGGACGCTGAGGACTGGCCCGAGGCCGATCAGATCGAGCGGGTAGTGTCGCGCTTCAACGATGCTCCGGAGGATGTCGTCTGTCTGCAGGGTGTGCTGGATTACTATAACTCCCGCGCCAACTGGCTGGCGCGTTGTTTCACGATTGAATACGCGACCTGGTGGCGCATGGTGATGCCCGGGCTGGCGCGTCTGGGCCTTGTGCTGCCACTGGGGGGTACGACCCTTTTTTTCCGCCGGGACGCACTTGAGAGACTGGGCGGCTGGGACGCGCATAACGTGACGGAGGACGCAGATCTGGGTGTGCGGCTGGCGCGCCACGGATACCGCACCGAGCTGATCGACACCGTCACCCATGAAGAAGCGACAAGCCGCGCCTGGCCCTGGATCCGGCAACGCTCGCGCTGGCTCAAGGGCTTCATGATCACCTATTGCGTTCATATGCGCCGCCCCCGGCAACTGATCCGTGATGTCGGATTTGTCAGATTTCTGGGGCTTCAGACTATTTTTCTGGCTGCCTTTTCGCAGTTTGCCATGGCGCCGGTGCTCTGGACCTTCTGGTTGTCGGCAGCCGGTCTGCCCCATGCTGTAGCCGGCACGCTGGGCAGTGCGGCGGTCTGGAGCATGGCGGGTCTCTTTATATTTTCAGAAGTGCTGAGCCTCGCCATGGGCCTCGTTGCAGTCTCCGGACGCGGGCACCGGCATCTGATGGCCTTTGTTCCGACGATGATGTTTTATTATCCGCTGGGCACGGTGGCTGCGTATAAAGCTCTTTGGGAAATGCTGCGCTCACCGTTTTTCTGGGACAAGACGCAGCACGGTGTCACCCGCCAGACCGACCTGCCCTGAGACGCTCAGCTCTGATCGCGGCGCTGCCCGGCGTCCTGTTTCAGCCGCGTCATGAAAGCAACCGAGATATGCTCGCGCAGCGCGTCATGGGCTGCATCCGCATCACGCGCTTCGATGGCGCCGACAATGGCATCGTGTTCTGACTGGGCGATGACACCCCGCCCCTGAGCGGCAAGCGACGTCGTGGCCATCAGCGCCATGGTCCGGTGCACCAGATCAAGCTGCTGTACCAGATAGCGGTTGTGCGATGCGAGATGTATCTGTTTGTGAAACCGCCGGTTGGCCCGTGCAAGCGCCGGCGGATCTTCGATCAGCGCATTGTCCTCGGTCACCATCTCGCGCAGAATCCGGACTTCTTCGGCGGTGGCGTGCTGGGCGGCGAGGCGTGCCGCCAGGCCTTCAAGTTCGCGCCGCACAACATAAAGCTCGGCCATCTGATTGTGATCCAGCGAGGCCACAATCAGACTGCGCCCGTCGCGCGCCAGAAGCGACTGGGTTTCCAGCCGCTGCAACGCCTCGCGGACCGGTGTGCGGGAGACACCGAAGCGGTCCGCAAGCTCGCTTTCGACCAGCCGGTCGCCGGGCCGGTACTCGCCCAGATCAATCGCTTCGAGGATCATCGAATAGGCATCAGTTTGCTGTAGTTTGCGGAGCGGCATGACTGCGCCTTTTTCTCGTTTCAGTATCGCATCTTAACGGCGGGCAAGACGCGCTGGCAAGAGCCGGGGCTTGCGCTGACAGGCGCCCGCCCGTACCACGACCCTATGGCCGCGGCTTCCTTTACACATATCTCCACCTGGGTCTTTGATCTCGACCACACGCTTTACCCGCCCGAAGCACGTCTTTTTGACCTCATTGAAGTGCGGATGACGGCCTGGGTGATGCAGACCCTCGGCGTTGACCACACCGAAGCGGACCGCCTGCGCAAACTTTACTGGGCCACGCACGGGACCACGCTCGCGGGGCTGATGCGTGAGCATAACGTTGACCCTGATCCTTACCTGCACGATGTGCACGACATCCCGATGGACAGGCTGAGCCCTGATCCGGTGCTGGCGGAGCGTATTCGTGCTTTGCCGGGACGGCGCATCGTTTATACCAACGGCAGCGCGCCCTATGCCGAAAGGGTGCTGGCCGCGCGCGGCCTGAGCGGACTTTTTGACGCGATTTACGGTGTGGAACATGCGGGTTATCATCCCAAACCGGATCGGGTCGCCTTTGAGACTATCTTTGCGCGTGACGGTCTGACACCGTCCGGCGCTGCCATGTTCGAAGATGATGCACGCAATCTTAAGGTGCCGCATGCAATGGGTATGCGCACTGTGCACGTCGCCGCAGAACGCGGCGCGGGGGAGCATATACATTTTCATACCGACGATCTCAGCGATTTTCTCGGACGCCTGATCTGAACCGTTCAGATGCGACAATCAGGCACCTCCTCCGGGACCTGGTGCACACTATCTCATGTCAAACGAATGGAGTGTTCCGTATATGACTGTTGCGACCGAAGTCCCGAAACTGCCGCTCTGGCAACGCCTTTTCTTTGCCGTACCGGTGATCGGGTGGATTGCCCGCGATGTGGCCTTTGGTGATTCCTCCAATATCTGGTTCGCCCTCATCTTTTATGTCAGCCTGTGGATGTGCTCTGCGCTGACCTTCGGGCTACCGGGGCTTTACCTGCCGGCGCTTGCGATGGTTCCGATTATATTTGTTCTGCTGCTGGCGATCACCTGGGGGTAAGCGCACTGGTGGCGGGTAGCGGCTCAGGCTAACGTTGGTCATGGCTCAGAAAACCAGGATATCCTGTGACATTCTCATTTCCGGCGGTGGCATTGCCGGGATGACGGCGGCTGCTGCCTTCGGGAGCGCCGGATTTGATGTCGTCTGCGTCGATCCTGCGCCACCGGTCACGGGCCGCGGGGACGCGGGCGCCGACATGCGCTCGACCGCGATGCTGCAACCGGCGCGTGATGTACTGCAGGCCGCGGGCCTCTGGGATCATCTTGCGCCACATGCCGCTCCCCTGCAGGTGATGCGCATCGTGGACGCCGGGGGCGAGGCAGGCCAGGCACGCATGACCCGCGATTTCTGTGCAGATGAGGTTTCGGAACTGCCCTTTGGATGGAACCTGCCCAACTGGCTCCTGCGTCGCGAAATGGTGAAGCGTCTGGGAGAACTTGCGACTGTCGATTTCCGGCCCGGGACGGCAACAACCTCCCTTTTTACCCGGGAACGCGAGGCGCGCACCGGTCTGAGCGACGGAACTGTTGTGCGCTCGCGCCTGGTGGTCGCTGCTGACGGACGCAACTCTCCGATGCGCGAGGCGTCGGGCATCGGTGTCACAACGCAGCGCTATGGCCAGAAAGCGCTGGCTTTTGCCGTCACGCACTCTGAGCCGCACCACAATGTATCGACCGAAATCCACAGGACCGGCGGGCCTTTTACCCTTGTGCCCCTGCCCGATTATGAAGGAGAGCCATCCTCGGCCGTCGTCTGGATGGATGCCGGCCCCCGCGTACAGGCACGCTACGAGATGGACGAGGCTGCCTTTGAGCAGGAGATGACCGCGCGCAGTTGTGGCCTTTTCGGCCCGCTGAAACTCGCATCTCCGCGCACCATCTGGCCGATCATCAGTCAGAAAGCGGATCGGCTCTCAGGCGAGCGCCTCGCGCTGATTGCGGAGGCGGCCCATGTTGTGCCCCCGATCGGCGCGCAGGGGCTGAACATGAGCCTTGCCGATACAGCCTGTCTGCTCGATCTCGCGCAACAGAACCCTGAAACACTGGGCGACCGCGCAATGCTCGATGCCTTTCACGACGCGCGTTACAAAGATATTTCCCTGCGGGTGCGCGGCATTGATCTGCTGAACCGGGCAAGTCAGGTCGAGGCACCTGCGCTCAGAGACGCGCGTGCGACCGGGCTGCAGGCGCTCTATGCGCTGCCGCCCGTGCGTCGGACCCTGATGCAGATGGGACTGGGTGTCAGATAACCCGGTCGATCACCCGGCGCAGCCGCGCCAGCGTCCCCGGCACATCGTAAAGTTTATCGAGACCGAAAAGCCCCAGCCGGAAGGTGCGGAAATCGGCCGGCTCGTCGCACTGCAGCGGTACGCCTGCGGCGATCTGCATGCCTTCGGCCATGAATTTTTTTCCGTTCTGTACATCGGGATCACTGGTGTAGCTGACAACGACACCCGGCGCGCCATAGCCTTCTGCGGCAACCGAGGTCACCCCTTTTTCCGCCAGCATCGTGCGCACGCCGTCCCCGAGCGCCCATTGTGCCTCGCGCAGCCGGTCGAACCCGTATTCGCGGGTTTCCAGCATCGTGTCGCGGAAATCGCGCAGCGCATCGGTGGGCATCGTCGCGTGATAAGCATGCACGCCGCTTTCATAGGCCTGCATGATGTCGTGCCATTTGCGCAGATCGATGGCAAAGCTGTCGGACTGCGTCTCCGCCAGACGCGCCACTGCCCGCTCCGACATCATCACCAGACCGGCGGACGGAGAGGCAGACCACCCCTTTTGCGGCGCGGAGATCAGTACGTCGACCCCCAGAGCCCGCATATCGATCCAGGCACAGCCCGACGCAATGCAATCGAGAACCATCAAACCGCCCGCTTCGTGGGCCGCCGCAGCCATCTGCCTGATATAGTCGTCGGGCAGGATTACACCGGCGCTTGTTTCCACGTGAGGTGCAAAGACCACATCCGGCTTCTGCTCAGCGATCGCGGCGGTGACATCCTCAATGGGTGCCGGCATGAAGGGAGACGGACCGGTATTGCCGGTCTGGCGCGCTTTCAGCACGGTTGTGTTTGCCGTCAGCCCGCCGGCCTCAAAAATCTGGCTCCAGCGATAGGAGAACCAGCCGTTGCGCACCACCAGCACCTCAGCCCCGCGGGCAAACTGACGCGCGACCGCTTCCATGCCGTATGTCCCGCCCCCCGGCACCAGAGCCACAGCATCCGCGGCATAAACCTCTTTGAGCATGGCGGAGATATCGGTCATGACCGACTGAAACGCCTTTGACATGGAGTTCAGAGACCGGTCCGTGAAGACAACCGAGAATTCTTCCAGACCCTCGGGGTCAATCGTATCGAGTAAAGCTGCCATTTATTTCTCTCCCATCGCTCTTGCGTCTGGCATATCCTGTCGGGCATCCTGGCGCAAAGCACGCATTGACGCAGTCTGGCCGGCCGGAACGAACCACCTGCCACATTTGCGCCACAATTGCTCCTTAATTTCGACCAAAACAACAATAATCGACGAGGCAGAGCATGCCCCCCGGCAAGAGCAACGGCAACGGCAACGGCAACGGCAACGGCAACAATACGACCGCCGCCGCAGCTGCAACAGATGACACGCATGAAACCACGATCGCGGTGAACGGGTTCAGCGTGCTCGGTAACGCTGCGAAATCCAACGCGCCCGCGGCAAACGGCGGCCTGTTGCGCATTCACAGCGGCACAGATGTTTTCGAGTCCGATGACATTATCGTCCTGACCATCCAGAACACCACCGCGGACGGAATGCTGACGGACGATTCCGTGATCACCCGCATTGAGGTTTACGAAAACGCGTTCGACTATACCTTCGGGGAGCCGAAATTCACCTATGACGGCACGGCGGATATCGATGTCGGCCGCCGCACCATGGGCGACAGATACCTCGAATTCCAGGCCGACGGACTGACCAGCGATGAGGACGGCGCGCCCGCGCTCGAGGAACTGACCATTGTTGCCGGCGTGAACATCCGCCAGGCGCTGGATGCCGACGGGCGCATTGACGTGCCGACCATCGAGGATATCGATACCGATGGCGATGGCACGGCAACCCCCGGCGACGGAATTTTCTCCGCTGAGCTGGAAGAGCTGCTGGTCGTCTGTTTCGCGGCCGGCACCCTCATCGAAACGCCGGACGGGCCGCGCTATATCGAAACGCTGACCGAGGGCGATCTGGTCAACACGCTGGATGACGGCCCGCAGCCGGTCAGGTGGATCGGCAAACAACGCATGCCTGGCACTGGGCCCAATGCGCCGGTGCACATCAGGGCCGGTGCGCTGCGCAATCTGCGCGATCTGAAAGTGTCGCAGAACCACCGGATGCTGGTGACGGGTGCCGAAGCGGAGCTGCTTTTTGGCACCGGCGAGGTGCTTGTCGCGGCCAAGCATCTTGTCAACGGCACCACAATCCGGGTCGTACCCTGTGAAGAGGTTGAATACGTGCACTTTCTTTTTGATGCGCATCAGATCGTTTTTGCCGAGGGCTGCCCCTCTGAGAGCCTTTACCCCGGTCCGCAGACACTCGGGATCGTCGACGAGGAGGCGCGCGACGAGATCATTGCGTTTTTCCCGGAGCTGCAGGACGCGCAGTTCCGCGCGCCGATGTCGCGTTATGCGCTGCGCCGGTTTGAGGCCATGGCGCTCAGGGCCATCGCCTGAGTCTCAGAGCGGACCGGGGCGGCGTTCTTCACTGAGCAGGACATTCGCCTCCACCTCGCCCACGCCGGGGAGCGTCATTACGCGGCGGCGCAGCACCCTTTCAAAATCAGGGATATCGCGGGCGACAACACGCAGGCGGTAATCATAGCGCCCCAGCACATGCTCCACGCGCTGCACTTCGGGAATGGCACTGACCGCGCGCTCGAAATCCTCCAGGCTCACGCGTCCGCGCGTTGCCAGTTTCACGCCCAGAAACACCGTCACACCAAAACCGAGGCTTTCCGCATTGAGCCGCAACCGCCGGCCCCGCAGCACACCTGCCTGCTCCAGCTTACGGATGCGCCGCCAGGCAGCAGGCTGCGAGAGCCCCAGACTGCGCCCGACAGCTCCGGCACTCTGGGCCGCGTCGCGGGCCAGCATCCGCACAATCGCACGGTCAATATCATCAAGCCCGGTCACAGCGGCAGCGCCTCTTCCGCCTTGATCCGCGCGATCTGCATCAGTGCCTCGATCTCCGCAATATGCGGCAGGGTCAGAATGCGGCTGCGGTAAATGTTCTGATAATGCGCCATATCGCGCGCGATGATGTTGAGCCGCACGTCCACGCGTCCGAGAAACGTCTGAATTTCCGTTACCTCCGGCACCTCTCGGGCCGCCACCAGAAAGTCGTCAAAAGCACGCGCCACAGTTTTATCCAGGGTGATCCTGAGCGACACCTCGACGCTGTAGCCAAGTGTCGCCCAGTCCACCATTGCGCTGATGCCCTCTATCACGCCTGCGTCCTGCATCCGCGCGATCCGCCGCGCGGCCTTTCCGGGTGTGACTGCACAGCGTTCCGCAAGTTCAGCAGGGCTGAGAGATGTCTCGGCCTGCCATATGCGCAGAATACGCCGGTCGAGATCATCAAGCATTAATTCTACGCAAACCCTACTATTAGCGAATGATTTCTCCTCTTTCTCCGATTTTTTATCCGGATGCAACGGTATTTTTCTCAATTGCACCAACCTATGGTCACGCCAGCCAAAACAAGCTGCAACCAAAAAAGGAGCGCCGGTATGCGCGTTTATTACGATCGCGATTGCGATGTGAACCTCATCAAAGACATGAAAGTCGCCATTCTGGGATATGGCTCGCAGGGCCATGCCCACGCGCTGAACCTGCGCGACAGCGGTGCCAAGAACCTTGCTGTTGCACTGCGCGAAGGCTCGCCCTCCGCCGCCAAAGCCGAAGGCGAAGGCCTGACCGTGATGGGCATCGCCGAAGCGGCCGCCTGGGCGGATCTGATCATGTTCACCATGCCAGACGAGCTGCAGGCCGAAACGTATCGCAAGTACGTACATGAAAACATCCGCGAGGGTGCAGCGATTGCCTTTGCGCACGGTCTGAACGTGCACTTCGGCCTGATTGAGCCCAAAGAGGGCGTTGACGTGATCATGATGGCGCCCAAAGGCCCCGGTCACACCGTGCGTGGCGAATACGCCAAAGGTGGTGGTGTGCCCTGCCTTGTTGCTGTCGATAAAGACGCTTCCGGCCGTGCGCTTGAAATCGGCCTGTCCTACTGCTCCGCCATCGGCGGCGGCCGGTCGGGCATCATCGAGACCAACTTCCGTGAGGAATGCGAAACTGACCTCTTCGGTGAGCAGGCCGTTCTCTGTGGTGGTCTGGTCGAGCTGATCCGGATGGGCTTTGAAACGCTGGTTGAGGCGGGCTATGCGCCCGAGATGGCCTATTTCGAGTGTCTGCACGAGGTGAAACTGATCGTGGACCTGATCTATGAAGGCGGCATCGCCAACATGAACTACTCGATCTCGAATACAGCGGAATACGGTGAATATGTCTCCGGTCCGCGGGTCCTGCCTTATGATGAGACAAAGGCACGCATGAAAGCGATCCTTGATGACATCCAGACCGGTAAATTCGTGCGTGACTTCATGCAGGAGAACGCCGTGGGTCAGCCGTTCTTCAAGGGCACGCGCCGTCGCAATGACGAGCACCAGATCGAAGAAACCGGCGAGAAGCTGCGCGGCATGATGCCGTGGATCTCTGCCGGCAAAATGGTCGACAAATCACGCAACTGATGCGTTTTCCGGGGCGCTCACCGGCGCCCCGGTTCTGCCGGTACGTGCGGGATCAGACGTCAGTCGGCTTGCCGTCGCTCGCTTTGTCAGCTGCGAGTGTGGACTTGGGCGCGTTGGGGTCGTTCAGACGCTCCTCGGTCTTGTGCTTGCTGTACAGTGAGAAAACGATTGCGGCGAGCATTGTCATGAGCGCCAGAATAACGATGATATAAGTCGCATCCATTTGAGGGACCTCCTGTGGGTAAGATACACCCTTAACGCGCGGAGCGGCCCCGCCGTTCCGAACACCCGCCGCGCAAAAGGTCGCAATCTTGACATCAACTCCACAGATCACCGCGTCAAGCTGGCTGCTTGTCGGCATCCTGGGCCTCGTCTGGGGCGGCACTTTTATGATTATTGAAATTGCGCTGCGCGGGATCACGCCTTTCTGGCTGGCCGCCGGACGCATCGGTTTTGCCGCCTGCCTTATGCTGGTGATCTGGTCGTTTCAGGGCTTTAAACTTTTTGCCACACG